>CAZBQQ010000054.1:0-12434 GCA_964493965.1 uncultured Solibacteraceae bacterium | reverse complement strand
TCCATCGGATAGCCGTTGCCGTAAGGTCCGCGGAACCCGATGGTGTCGCCTTTGTCGATCTGCCACAGCGTCTCAGTGACCCGGCCCGTCCGGCGGAAACAGAACTCGATGTAGTCCTTCCAATTCGAGCTGGAGCAGATGTTGAACGTCGCCTCGCCCGAGCCGAACAGGGAGAACTGCCCGAACTGGCCCACCCGGAACGAGAAGTCGCGGGCCCGCTCGCCATCGCGGAAGCGCACGCGCACGGACTTCACATCCGGCGTCTGCCGCTGGACTTCGACGACCTCCATCAGGTCAGGCTTGTACAGGTTCTTTTTCATCGAGTCGTCTTTGCTCGCCGTCGATCGCCTCGAGCACCTTGAGCACACCCAGGCCGACCGGGCAGTTTCGTTCGCAATTGCCGCAGCCGGTACACAGCACGGCGTTGAACTTTTGCGGATAGATCAGGAACTTGTGGAACAGCCGCTGCCGCTGTCTTTGCGGCTGCGCCGCGCGCGGGTTGTGCCCGGACGCGTGAAGCGTGAAAAACGGAAACTGGCAGGAATCCCAGTTCTTGACGCGCGCGCCGCCGGCCGCGTTGCCTTCATCCACGATATCGAAGCAGTGGCAGGTGGGACAGGTGTACGCGCACGCGCCGCAACCCAGGCACGTCAGCGTCAGTGGGTTCCACAGCGGGCTTTCGAAGTTGGCTTCAAGATACCGCGCCACGCGTGCCGGATCGAATTTCCGTGGCGCTTCGGACTTCCGTGACGCTTCGGACCGAGCCGCGACCGCCAGGGAGCGGTCCCCCCCAAACAACGCCCGCCCCTTTTCCGTAATCGCCCTCACTTCGAACTTGCCGTCGCCCACATCGAACAGCATCGCGTCCGACCCGGATTCGTCCTCCGGCCCGGACCCGACCGCTGTGCAGAAGCATGAGTCGTCGTGCGCCGCACAGGCGAGCGTAACAACCGTGGTCCGCGCCCGGCGCGCCGTGTAGAAGCCGTCCTCGAAATCCCAATTGAATACGTGGTCCAGAATGGGCAGCGCAGCCGCATCGCACGGTTTGGCGGCGAAAATGATCTGCTCGCGCTCCTCGGGGACCACATCGCTCAGCGCGATTTCCTTGCCCTCGAGACGGTAGCGGAAGATCGGTTCGTGGCGCGGGAAGAAGAACTCCTTGATCGAGTTCGAGGGCCGCCGCCTGGCGTCGAAGACCGCCTGGCCGGCCGTCGCCAGCGTCTGGTAGAACAGCCGGTCGCCCACCTGAACCGGCGCGGCGACAAGCTTCCCTTGGCCGATCCAGCCCGCAACCAGCTCGCCCAACCCCGCAGCCGAGAGGACCGTGCTCATCCGATGAAGTCCTCCTTATCGGCCGGCGACCAGGCGCCGAAGACGGGCTCGGCCTGGCGGTCCATGCCGGGGCGATAGCCGAAGTGGGCTTCGGTCGCCTGCGCCAGCGACTGGTTGAGCAGGCCAAGCGGAATCCCCGCCGGGCAGGCGCGCGTGCATTCCCCGCAGCCGACACAGCGCGCCGCCAGATGAAACGCGCGCGTGATGTGCCAGGCGAAATTTCCCTTCGGCGTTGCCGAGGTATCGATCACCACCGGCCGGTTCTTGTCCGCGATGCAGCGCTCGCAATAACACAACGGGCAGACTTGGCGGCACGCGTAGCACTTCACGCAGCGCGCGAATTCGGCATTCCAGAAAGCCCAGCGCTCGGCGGAGGATTTCGCCATCAGGCGGTCCAGGCCGTTCGGCCCCGCGGGTGGCGCAGGCGGTTCCGCCTGCGTTCCAATCACCTCATCCGCAAAACGCGGCGTGTGCACCTGGCAGCGTCCGCACTTGGGAGCGCCCACGCCGTCGCACGCCATTCCGATCACGTAGAGGGCGCCTCGGTCGATCTGCGATTCCTTTTCGAGCACCACCAGTGCCCGCTCGTCGCAACCCTTCACCACGATCGCCGCTTTGCCCAGCGCCTTCACTTCCTTGCGCGTGAGGTAGACGGCGAGATTGGCGAGGCAGCGGTCGTTCCACTCCAGCTTCTCCGCGTCTTCCGCTTTGGTGATGAGCGCCGGCCGGCCCGCGGCTCCGTAACCGATCACCAGTTGTACCTTGCCCTCGGAGAGCAGTCGGGCGGCGGTCTGGCGCAGACGTTCGGTCATTGCGCATCCTCCGGCTGGCGGGTCTGGAGACCCGCTGCAGGCGTGGACGCCTGCCCCACTTGCACTTGGCTCAGCCCCTGATACGCCGCATAAGGCCCCATCGCCCGTGCCGTCGCCGTGATCTCGCCGATCACCTGCTGGAACTTCTTCCCCTCGGCCGCGGAGATCCAGGTGAAGTGGATGCGCTCCGTCTCAATACCCAGCGTCTCGAGCAGACTCCGGAACAGCATCCAGCGCCGCCGCGCGTGGAAGTTCCCCGCCGTATAGTGGCAGTCGCCCGGGTGGCACCCCGACACCAGAACCGCGTCGGCCCCGATCTCGAATGCTTTCACCAGGAGGTTGAAATCGATCCGTCCGGTGCACGGCAGCCGGATGATGCGCACGTTGGGCGGATACTCCAGGCGGTTTGTGCCGGCCAGGTCCGCGCCCAGATAGGTGCACCAGTTGCAGACGAAAGCGATGATCTTCGGCTCGAAGCTCATGGGCATTGGCTCGCTCATACGAGTGCCTCCACCTCGGCGTAGATCTCCTGCTCGGTGAACCCAGCCAGATCGGCGCTCTTCGACGGGCACACGGCCACGCACGTGCCGCATCCCATGCACAGGCCCGGATTGACGCGCGCCGTGCGCTTCACGAAAACTCCGCGCGGCGTCAGCAGCTCGGCCTTGTCGATAGCGTGATAGGGGCAGGTGCGCACGCAGGTGAAGCAAGCCGCGCAATTCTTCTCGTCGATGCGCGCCACTTCCGGTTCGCGCGTCAACTCCTCGTGCCCGAACATGATCAGCGCCTTGCTCGCCGCCGCCGAGGCCTGCGCCACAGCTTCCGGAATGTCCTTGGGCGCCTGGCAAGCTCCGCAGATGAACACGCCCGCCGCCGAAGTCTCCACCGGCCGCAGCTTGGGGTGCGACTCCAGCAGGAAGCCGTACTGGTCGTAGCCGACGTTGAGCTTCCGCGCCAGATCGCGCACGCCCGTGGCCGGTACCACCGCCGCGGCCAGCACCACCAGGTCCGCCTCGATCGTCACCGGCGCGCCCGCCAGCGTATCGGCGCCGCGCACCACCAGCTTGCCGTTCTCTTCGTAGATCCGCGATACGCGCCCGCGGTAGTAGCGCGCCCCGTCCTGCTCGATGGCGCGCCGCACGAACTCTTCGTAGTTCTTGCCGCCCGCCCGAATATCCATGTAGAAAACATGGGCCTGCCCGTCGTGAACCTTGTGCTTGTAGAGCATCGCGTGCTTCGCGGTGTACATGCAGCAGATCTTGGAGCAATATGGCAGGCCCTTGGCGTCGTCACGCGAACCGACGCAACTCAGGAACACCACGTTCTTCGGTTCCTTGCCGTCGGAGGGCCGCACCACGCGGCCGCCCGTCGGCCCGGACGCCGAAAGGAGGCGTTCGAACTGGAGAGAGGTAACAACGTCCTTGAACTTCCCGTACCCGTATTCGCCGTAGCCGGTGGTCGCGCCATCGTCCTGCTGCTGGCCGATGCTGTAAAGCTTGAACCCGGTCGCCACCACTACCGCGCCCACTTTTTCGCTGACCAGCTCATCCTGGTCGTCGAAGTGAATCGAATGGGTCAGGCACTTCTTCTCGCACAACCCGCAGCCCTTGCCCTTCTTGATGCGCGTGCAGGTTTCCTTATCGATCACCGGCCGCGCCGGTACCGCCTGCGGGAACGGAATGTAGATCGCCGGCCGCATCCCCAGGCCGTAATCGAACTCGCTCGGGTTGCGCTTGATGGGACACGCGTTCCAGCAATCGCCGCAGCCTGTGCAGCTCTTGGTGTCCACATACCGCGCCTTCTTGCGAATGGTAATGGTGAAGTTCCCGAGGTAGCCCTCCACCTGCTCCACCTCCGAGTAGGTGTAGAGCTTGATGCGCGGGTGCTGCCCCACCTCCACCATGCGCGGCGTGAGGATGCACTGCGAGCAATCGAGCGTCGGGAACGTCTCCGAAAGGCCCGCCATCTTGCCGCCGATCGAAGGCTCGCGCTCGACCAGAACGACCTCGTATCCGCCATCGGCGATATCGAGCGCCGCCTGGATGCCCGCCACGCCTCCGCCCACCACCAGCGCGCGCCGCGTCACCGGAACCTTGATCGGCTCCAGAGGCTCGTCCCATCGCACCTTGGCCACCGACATGCGAATCAGATCGATCGCTTTCACAGTGGCCGTGGCGCGGTCGTGGTGCACCCAGGAGCAATGCTCGCGGATGTTCGCCATCTCGACGCGGTAGGGATTCACGCCGGCATTCGCGGCGGTCTTGCGGAACGTACGCAGGTGCATGTGCGGCGAGCAGGAGGCCACCACCACCGCGTCCAGATTCTCGCTCTTGATCTTTTCCTGGATCAGCGCCTGCCCCGGCTCCGAGCACATGTACTTGTAGTCGAGCGAGCAGTGCACGCCCGGCAGCTGGCCCAGGGCCGCGGAGACTTGCTCGACGTCCACGGTGCGCGCGATGTTCTCGCCGCACCAGCACGTGAATACGCCAATCCGCGCCATTCGCCGTCAGCCTCCGTACACGAAATGCCTGTCGATACCCAGGGTGTGATCGGAAAGTCCCAGGGCCCTCCCCACCAGATCGGAGAGGTAGTAAATGGTCATGCCGTGCCGCACCGCAGTGCGCCGTTCAATGTCCGCCTGCTTCATGTCCAGGTTCACGTGGCACATGGGGCAGGCCACCACCACGCAGTTGGCCCCGTGCGCGGCGGCATTGGTCAAAATCTTATGCGAAAGATCGAGGACGATGTCGGTGTTGGCTAACGTCATCCCCGCCCCGCAGCACTCCGTCTTGTAGTTCCACTCGACGGCCGTGCCGCCCAGCGCGGCAATCACGGCTTCCATCGAGGATGGCCGCTCGCAATCGTCGAAGCGCAGCGTCTCCGGCGGCCGCGTCAGCAGGCAGCCGTAATAGCACGCCGCTTTCAATCCCTCGAGCGGGCTCTTGACCGCGGCTTTGATCGTGTCGAGTCCCACCTTCTGGAAGACCTGGATCAGGTTCAGGACGCTCGTACGGCCTTCGAAATCGAGCTCGACGATGCGGCCCATTTCCTGGCGCAGCGCGGCGTCGCTCTTCACCAGGTCCGAGGCCTTGAGCAGCTCCATGGAGCACATCGGGCACGGCGCCAGGATCTCGCCGAACCCCTCCCGCTCGGCCAGAGCCAGGTTGCGCGCCGGCAGCGCGATCGAGAGCTTGTGATTGATGGAGTGAGCGGCGGTGGCGCCGCAGCAGATCCAGTCGTTCACTTCCTTGAGGCCCACGCCGAGCGCATCGAGACACGCGCGCACCGAATCCTCGTAGTCGTTCGAGGTGCCGTGCAGCGCGCAGCCGGGATAGTAGCCGAGTTCCATATCACACCGCTCCCTGGCGGTCGCGGCTCTGTAAGCAGCGGTCAAATATGCGGCCCACCACATCGCGGTCGCGCACGCTACCGCCGGCCAGCTTGAGCTTGCCCCGCTGAAGCATGCGCGGAGCGAGTAGCGCGTCCTTGAACAGAAACGGAATCTCGAGGTTCTTGGCGAACACCGCGGCCTTGAAGGTCCCTACCAGTTCCAGTTCGTTCAAACGTCCGTGGCGCCGAATGTTCTTGAGGAACGCGTGCTGGAACAGAATAGTGTGGTGCCGCGCCTGCTCCGGCGACGGGCGCTCCGCGGAGAGAGCCCGCAACTTGTCCATCACCCCGGCGCAGTCCACCGACTTCGGGCAGCGCGTGGTGCAGGTCTGGCAGGACACGCATTCCCACATGGCGGCCGAGGCGATGGCGGCCTCGAAGCCTCCCATCTGGACCAACCGCACAATCTGATTCGGCATGCGGTCCATGCGCGCGGCTACCGGGCAGCCGGCGGTGCACTTTCCGCACTGGTAGCAATCGGCGACGCGCAGTTCGTCCACGGGGATGACCGTCATTGTGCTCCCACCTCCTGCCGCTCCAGCCGGCACGAGAGCGCCGCGAGCGGAAAGTAGAAGTCCCGGTTTTCGACGAACACGCCCGCAGGAACGCGCACCGGGATCGGAGCCAGGTTCCAGATCGCCCGCACGCCCGCGCTGACCATGAGATCGGCCGCGGACTGCGCCAGAGGGGCCGGAAGGGTGATGATACCCACGCGAGCATTGGCCGACCGCGCGATGCCCGGGAGGAAGCCCAGCGGCCGCACTTCGAAACCGTGCAGATCGCCGCCAATCAGCCTCTCATCGGCGTCGAACACGCCCACAATCCGGAGCCCGTAGTGCTTGAACTCCTTGAGGCCAAGCAGGGCCGGCCCGAGGCCTTCCGCACCCGCCAGAACGGCGTTCTTGACCTTGTCCCAGCCAAGGAAACGTTCAATCGCGCCGATCAGCGCCGGAACCGGGAAGCCGACCTTGGGCTTGCCGACAATGCCGGTCACCTCCAGGTCTTTCCTGATTTGGGAGGAATCGAGTCCCAGGTCGCGGCTTAGGGTGCTGCAGGAGACAACCACGATGCCACGCAGGCTCAGGCGTTTAAGCTGCTGTAAATAAACAGGTAACCTGTGCAGAGTCGGCTCGGGAAGTGCCTTACCGGCCACGGCGAAGCCTCCGCTCAACGGATTCTGCAATCAAGAAAGAATTCCGTATAGCTCCGTGGGGTCGGGTCTGGCTGGGGTACGTTCCGGTCAAATCTGAGTATATCAGATGTTGGGACCCTGTTAGCCCTCAAATCGGGGGCTGGCGGAACCTTATTTAGGGGGTGAGGTGCCTGAACCAGGAAATCGTTCCTTAATCGAAGTACCCCTAAGCCGCGTCGCGGACCTCGAGGTGCAACTGCTTGCCAAGCGCAGCGAATGCCGATTCGATCTGATCCAGACGCGAGCGATGCCGAAGAGAGAACAGGCGTTCGATGTGGGTCTTAGGGATCCCGATCCGGCGAGCGAACTCCGCTTTTGTCAGACCCGAAGTCAGAAAGCCGCTGTAGAGATCGACCTTGGCGGACTGCAGCGCTGAGAGTGGCACCGGACGGAACTTCGCGCCACGATGTCGCCTCGGCACGGGTAGCGGCCGGGATGCCCGGATGAAATCACCGATCGTCAGCATCAGCAGATCGCGCGCCATCGCCATGGCTTCCTCGTCGGTTTCACCCTGCGTGACACCGTAGCCGAAGTCCGGAAACGTTACGACGTAGCCGCCGGCCTCGGTATCGGGCTCAAAGAATGCCAGGTACTGTTCCATCTCGATCCTCATATCTCCAAATGCAGATCCTTCAGAATGCTCTGCAGCGTCCCGCTCTTGATTTCCTTCGCCGGATGGCGCGGCATGCGCGAAACCTTCGAGCCAAGGATGATCCGGGTGTGGCGGGATTCTTCCACGAACGAGCAGCCCTGTTTCTTCAACCACCGCCTCAGCTCGCTCGCCTTCACGCCTGAATGGTAACCATTTATGGTTACGATGTCAACGCCCGCGTCACTGGCACTTCTGCGCCATGCCGCCTTGCGCAATGGTCCAGCAGCCTCCGCCGTCCGCGCTCCCTGCCTCCACGCCGTTCCAGTTGATCGTGCACGGCGCCCAGTAAGACGGAAGATCGAGGCGCACCTCAGCGACTCCACGCGTGATCAGCAGCATCTGATGGCCATCCATCAAAAACTCCGCCCGGACGCGCGCGGTGACGTTCTCCTCGCGCTTCGCCAGCGCAATGCGGCTCTCCATGCGCAGCCGCTCCTTGCCACGCATCACCACCACGCCCAGGGCCCGCTCCTCGGTTTGCCCGTCCATGAACGCCACAAAGCCGCGCGCGTCTTTGATCTGCGTTCCGCCCAGGGAAACGATCCGGTCGTTGAGCTTCAGCGGCCCCGGATAGTTCGGCGCCAGCCAGTTCAGCAGAATCCCGGGACCGGCATCATCCATGCTGTATGCGAAGCCGCCCAGGGCCAGGTACGCACCCAGTCCTGGGGCCACCCGCGACAAAGGCAGCACGTCGTTGCGCGCGGACGGGTTGAACTTCGCGATCTGCACCCAATAGCAGCGCCCAAATGCCAGCGCGCCGGTCTCGCAATCCACCTTCGCCGGATAGGGATCGCTCTTGTGCTCCGCCAGCCAGTCAAGCGCCTCCGGAATGTTCATCTGACGGACGCTGAGCCCGATATTGAAGCCCTTTGCGGTCAGCCTGGCGCGGGACAACTCCGCCTTCGCCTGGTCCCCGGCCTGGACCGCCCAGAGAATCGGCACCATCTCGGCGTTGGCGCCGAACAGCCGGTTGGTCTCGATGGCCAGGTCCGGGTTTCCCCCCGCGGCGAGCGCGGCGGCCCACAGGTCCGGCCGGCGCGAGACGGCATAGAAGACGGTGGCCCCGGCCGTGCCGCGCCCCATCAGGTAGGTGCGCGTGGTGTCGATGGGGCGTCGTTTCGCCGCCTGCTCCACCGCGTTCTCGATCTGCCGCACCGCCGCGTCGCCGGGCAACGCTTCCGGAATCGCCGCGAATTCCCAGCCCCGGATCGCCGCCACCTGGCCAAAAGCCTCCTGGCCGCCACCAACAAACACGAGCAGTGGCGCCGGCTCGGCCGCGACCGCCGTGGCGGCAAGCACCGTCACAGCCAGTAGCGTCGCTCGGAGGGCGGGCTTCAGCCCGCGCGGGGCTTCAGCCCCGCCCGTTCGTCTTCCAATCACGGAGTTCACAGTCCCATGTTAGATTAATGTCCATATGGCCATCGTCGCCGTCGCGGGGCGGAAGGGCGGGATTGGCAAGTCCACCATTGTCGGGAATCTGGCGGCGGAGTTTGCCGCCATGGGACAGACGGTGGCGATACTCGACGCCGATCCCCAACACAGTCTGGTCGCATGGGCAGAGCAGGGCGAAGGAATGCTGGCGCATTCCGTCAAGAAGGTCTCGCCCAGCGACGCGTTGCGAACCCTCGCGCGCAATGCCGAAAAAGAGGCCGACATCGTGCTGATCGACACACCGCCGGGCGCCCCTGAGACGGCCTACCAGGCGGCACTCGCGGCCGATCTGATGCTGCTGCCGTGCGGCCCGTCCCCGCTCGATATGTTCGCGCTGAAGGAAACGCTCACGCTGTCCCTGAAGGCGCGCGCGGAACGGCGTTCGAAAAAGCCGCGCATTCGCTTCGTACCTTCGAAGGTGCTGGCCAACACCAACCTCGGGCGCGGCCTCGCCTCTTCGCTGAAGGACATGGGGAAGAAGGTGCTGCCCGCCATCGGTCAAAGGGTAGTGGTGGCCGAAGCGGTGGCGAGCGGCCTCACCGTGGCGGAGTACGCGCCCAATTCGCCCGCCCACGAAGAGTTCCGCGAGCTGGCCAAAGCGGTACAGAAGGTCTTGAAGAAGTGAGACGCCCCGTTCTGCTCGTGCTGTGCTGCCTGGCGGGATTTGCGCAAGCCCGCGGGATCTCGCCCTAGCCGAAACGGCCTAGAATGGAGTGCTGAAACCGGAGAGAGTCGCCGAGGGCCGTTGCGGCGGGCGACACGAAAGCGAGTGGCGAGATGGTCACGTCAAGATGGATCGCCGCAGCGTGGATGGAAGTTGGGCTGATCTTGCTCATGCCCGGCTGCGGGGGCGGCGGAAGAGGCACCAACGTAACCACGGCTCCCACGACCTATGTGCTGACCGTGAACTCAGCGACGCCGGCTAGCGGCGTGCCCATTACCGTGGCTCCCGCCGACAACAATGGCGCCGCAAACGGCACTACCGGCTTCACGCGCACCTACACCGCAGGCGCGACCGTCACGCTTACCGCGCCCGCCACGGCCGGCGCCAACATCTTCACCTCATGGAGCGGATGCGCGACGGCCAGTACCGCGACCTGCACCGTGACCCTGAGTAGCAACACATCGGTGACGGCCGCCTACGCCGCACCGGCGACGCACGTCCTGACCGTCAGCTCAACCAACCCGGCCAGCGGCGTCGCCATCACCGCGTCAATGGCCGACAACAGCAACGTAACCGCAGGCAGCACGAGCCTCACGCTAACCTACAACACCGGCACAACCGTCACGCTGACTGCATCCTCCACCTCGGGCTCAAACGGCTTCGCCTCGTGGACCGGTTGCACAATACCCACGAACACCCTCAGCTGCCAGGTCACGCTGAACCGAGACCTGACTGTCACGGCGAATTATGGCGGCGCCGTTACCGGCAAGGTCTACTATGTGAGCGGCGCCGGCAACGACAACGCTGATGGGCTATCTACAACCACCCCCTTCCTGACGCTGCAACATGCGGCCAACCTCACCCAGCCCGGCGATACGGTGTATGCAATGAATGGAATGTTCACTAACTCGACTCCGAGCGGCGATGTGCTCGACATCTCCACCCCCGGCACGCCGGGTAACTGGATCGCCTACAAGGCCTATCCTGGGCAGACGCCGATGTTATCTTTCAACGGCTGGGAGGGCGTGTTTATTGAGCCCTCCGCGGCCTACATCGAGGTGAACGGCTTTACGATCGTCGGGAACAACGGCAACGTGACCCTGGCAGGCGCACAGGCCCAATCGACCACGAATCCAGACCCTGCTTACAACGGCAACTGTATCGCCGCCGACGGACGCCAAGGAACGGCCACCCAGCGGCCGCACCACCTGAAGATCCTCAACAACGTCATTAGCGAATGCGGTGGCGGAGGCATTGGTACCCTCCAGGTGGATTACCTGACCATCTCGGGAAACACCATTTACAACACGTCCTGGTATGCCATCTATGGGACCAGCGGCATCTCCACGCTCGGCGATTGGAACTCGGACAACTCCACCGCCACCAAGGTATTCATTACGGGCAACAGGCTGTACGGGAACCAGGAGTTCATTCCCTGGGTGAATGCGGGCGTGATTACCGATGGGGAGGCGATCATCATCGATTCCCTCAACAACGACTATGCCGGGTCGCCGCTGAGCGCCTACGTGGGACGGACGTATATCGCGAATAACGTAATCTACGGCAACGGGAGCGCCGCGATTGAGGTCTTCGATAGCGCTCACGTCGATGTCGTGAATAACTCGACTTACAAGAATGTTCTCTCGCCTGCCGAGAGCGGCAGGGGAGAAATGAATTTGAACCGGGCCGCGGACGTGAACGTGATCAACAATATCTTTTATAGCTCGAGCGGCCAGAATCCGGTAACCTCGTACACTGCCTGCGACTCCTGCGTCTTGAAATATAACTTGTACTACAACGGGACGAACAGCCCGGCGAGCTTGAGCGGCGCCAACGATCTGATCGCGGATCCGCTCTATGTCGATCCGGCGGCGCAAGATCTGCTGACGCTCAATCTGAATGTTGGCCCGGCCAGCCCCGCGGTCGGGTCGGGCACCTCGGACCTCGCTCCCAGCGTCGACTTCAACGGGAACCCCCGGCCCTCGGGGGCGGGAATTGACCGCGGCGCCTATCAACGCCCGGCAGCCCCAGCGACCGGGGAATTGCGGCACGGAAGCGGAAGGTGACGGCAAGGAGATCCAGAATGGTTGGGCTACGACTGTTCGCGTTGTGCCTGATGGGGAGCGCCCTGGGCTTCTCACAGACGGAGTCGCCGATCATCGTGGACACGCACGATGACACCACGCAGAATCTGCTCTCCCCCCACTTCGATCTCGGCGAGCGCCACACCACCGGCTCGATCGACATCCCGCGCATGCGCGAGGGCGGCCTGAGCGCCATCTTTTTCTCCATCTGGATCTCGGGCACCGTCACCGGCCCGCGCGCTGTGAAGGACGCGCTGGTCCAGATCGACTTGGTGCGCGAGCAGGTCCGCCTGCACCCGCGCGATCTCAGACTGGCCACGACGGCCGAGGAAGTCCGCCAGGCGCACGCCGCCGGGAAGATCGCCGTGCTGATGGGAGTCGAGGGCGGCCACATGATCTCGAGCGACCTCGGCGTCCTGCGCAGCTTCTACACCCTGGGCGTCCGTTACATGACGCTCACCCACAGCGTCAACGACGAGTGGGCGGATTCCTCCACCGACAAGCCCGCGCACAACGGCCTCACGGACTTCGGCAAGCAGGTCGTCCGCGAGATGAACCGCCTGGGAATGATGGTCGATATTTCGCACGTCTCCGACAAGACGTTCTACGACGTCCTGGCCATCGCGACGGCCCCGCCCATCGCCTCGCATTCCTCCTGCCGCGCGCTGTGCGACTCACCGCGCAACATGACCGACGACATGATCCGCGCCCTCGCGGTCAAGGGCGGCGTCATTCAGATCAACTACAACACCGGATTCCTGAGCCAGGAATTTCGCGACGCCGAGAAGGCCAATCCGGGTTTGCAGAAGGGCATAGAAACCGAGAGCCAGAAGCGCTGCGGTCACGACGAAGGCTGCCAGTTGGTCGAGATGGAGAA
>CAZBQQ010000053.1:25451-29612 GCA_964493965.1 uncultured Solibacteraceae bacterium | reverse complement strand
TCGCCCGAAGCGAACACCACCAGGTCGAGCTTCGACCAATCCATCTGCATCGTGGATTGCGCCAGCGCGATGTGCGGGATCACCGCGCCGTCGCGCACCAGCATCACCACCGGGATCCTGCCGGCCTCGATGCGATGCCATCCTGCGGCGTACGCCTTGCCGGTCTGGTAGTCGATCCACTGGCCCGGCGGCAGATAGACATCGCGGCCCGTGGCACCCGCCTCGACGAGCGGCGCCACCAGAATCTGGGAGCCGAACAGGTACTCGTCTTCGACAGTCCAGGAGCCGGCGTCCTCGGGGAATTCGATGAAGAGCGCGCGCAGCATGGGCAGGCCGCGCTCGCTCGAATCCTTGGCCTGCGCGTAGACGTAGGGCATCAGCCGGTACTTCAATTCGTCCGCGCGCCGGAACTCGTCGGTGAACGCCGCGCCGATCAGCCAGGGCTCCTTGGGCGGAGCGCCGTGGCAGCGGCTGTGCGAGGTCAGCATCCCGAAGGGCAGCCAGCGGCGATAGAGTTCGGGGGTCGGCCCGGGGAAGCCCGCGAAGCCGCCGATGTCGTGGCTCCAGAAGCTGAAGCCGCTCAGGCCCAGCGACAGGCCGCCGCGCAAGGTCGCGGACATGCCGATGTCGGTAGTGGCGGCGTCGCCTCCCCAGTGCAGCGGGTAGCGCTGGCTGCCGGCCCAAGCGCTGCGCGCCCAGATGATGTTCTCGCCGCTGATCTCGCGGGTGATGCCGGCCACGGCCTTGTTGTAACGCAGCGGATACAGGTTGTGCTCGTAGAAACCGGTGCGCCCGTTGGCGTACACGCCGGTGAAGGGCGCGGATTCTCCGAAATCTACCTTGATCGCGCCCACGCCCATCTCGAGCAGGCTGGCGAGGTTCCTCTGATACCACCGGACCGTGGCCGGATTCGTGAAGTCGAGCACCGCGTCCTCGAACGGCAGGTTGCCCTGGCCATCCTTGACGTAGAGACCCTTCTCGATGATCTCGGGAAAGAGCCGGTTCTTCGGAACGAAGTAGGGCAACTGCCAGAGCGAGATGTGTATGCCCTGCTGCTTCAGGTCGGCAATCATTTTGGCCGGATCCTTGAAGCGTGTGGAGGAGAACCGGTAGTCGCAGCGCCAGTCGTGCTCGAACCAGCCGGTGTCGATGTGGATCACGTCGGCGGGCAGGCGCTCCTCGCGCAGCTTGGCAGCCACGCCGCGCACCTCGTCCTCCGAGAAATACGTGATGCGGCTCATCCAAAGGCCGAAGCTCCACAGCGGCGGCAGCGGCGCCTTGCCGGTGATGTCGGTGTACTCGTCGAGAATCTCTTTGGGCTGGCCGAGGAAGACGAACAGGTCCAGCTCATCGTCTCCCAGCTCCAGCGCGGTGGTGCCCTGGTAGGCGGCGCCGAAGTCGAAGGTGGCCGGAGCGGAGGTGTGCACGAACATGCCGTAGCCGCGATCGCTCAGGAAGAACGGGATGGGTTTGTACATCTTCGTGCTCTCCGGTCCCTGCGCGTCGTTGGTGTAGAGCACGATCTTCTGCCCGCGCTTGTTCAGCTCCGTAAACGACTCGCCGCAGCCGAACAGCTTTTCTCCCGCCGAGAGCGAGAACACCGCCGCCACGCTTCGCGAGTAGTCCGAGGGCCGCCGGATAAAGGAGAAGGGCAGCACCGGCACCTGCGTCCGCCCGTTATCCGCTTCGTGATTGGTGCGCGTGAGCAGGCGGCCTTTCGCGTCGCGGAACTCGATGTGCCAGGGCTTTTCGAAGATGGTGACCGAGCCGGCCGAGCTGGTGTAGCGGTAGCCGCCGTCGATCTTGGTCATCTGCCAGGAATGATCGGTGGGGGGCTCGCCGACCAGCATCAGCTCCTCTGCTGGCGGCTTGGCCACGAGGCCGGTCTGCATTCGAATGCGGACGGTGCGCGGCGAGACGAACTGGATTGAGAACGGCAGCGCGGGGTTGACGGCGTATTCGACTTCGGGAAACGTGACGCCCTTGAAGGGCTGCAGCACGCCCTGCATGGTGTTGAAGGCGATGCGCGGGTAGAGATGATTGCGCTGCCAGTTGAGCGTGCCCGTTCCGGTTGCGGGATCGAAGGCCGAGAGGCTATCGGCGAGGAAGTAGGTGTTGGCGAAGTCGTGAAAGTCGGGGCTGACATCCACGGGGTCGTTCAGCATGGCGGGAGGCTGATTGGCCGAAGCGGCGCTGAGCCACGCAGCGGAGAGGATCAGAATGGCGAAATGGCGAAGCATAGGAGTCTCCAGTCCGCGATGATAACAGAGCCGGCCGGCAGCGCGGCTGCCAATGGTAGAATCGTCCAGACCGAGGACGACACCATGAATGTTTTTCGACACGCAATCCCTGTGCTGCTGGTTCTGGCATGCGCGCCTGTGGCGTTCGCCCAGGCCGACCTCCACGCCGCGGCGCGAACCGGCGATGTGGCGCTGCTCGAATCGCGGTTGAAGCTGGGGGCCGATCCCAACGCCCGCGACAAGGAAGGGCGCACACCACTCATGGACGCGGTGTCGGCAGGGCAGGTGCCCGCCATGCGGCTGCTCATCGGCAAGGGAGCGGACGTGAATGCTCGCGCTCCTGACGGCCAGACCTCGCTCATCATCGCGGCTGCGCAGGGCAGCCTGGATGCCGCCCGTTTGCTGGTCGCCTCAGGCGCCGATCTGAATGTCGTCTCGCGGGGTTGGGGATCGGCCCTGAAAGCCGCGGAGCGCACGGGGCACAACGACATCGCCGCCATGCTCCTCAAGGCCGGCGCCCGTCCTTCGGGCAGTTCGGTCGGCGACACGGTCTGCGTGCGGCCCTGGGGCGGTGAGGGTTATTGCGGCACGGTCGAATCGATCGACAAAAACAATTACCGCCTGCGCGTGACGAAGATCGTGGCTTGCGAAAAGGGCTGCCAAGCGAAGACGGAATGCTCGGCCGGCCGCACCGTAGGCGGATCGGGAGGGATCGCGGTGGGCGATGAGGTTTCGACCGTGAGCTGGTGCCTTACCGACACGGGGGTGAAGCCGTGAATCGCTCTCTTCTAATCGCGTGCTGCGCGGGGTTGGCCTGTTTCAGCGCCATGCCGGCACAGACGGTCGGCTCGCGGTTCGTCCCGGTCACGCCCTGCCGCGTAGTGGATACGCGCGCCGCCGGCGGCCCGTTGGCCGCGCGGTCCAGCCGGTCGTTCACGATTCCGTCGAGCGGATGCGGCATCCCTGCCACCGCGCAGGCCTATTCGCTCAACGTGACCGTGGTGCCGGCGGGCCTGCTCAGCTACCTGACGCTGTGGCCCACCGGCCAGCCGCAGCCCAACGTCTCCACCCTGAATTCGTTCGCCGGCACCGTGGTGGCGAACGCGGCCATCGTTCCGGCGGGGACCAATGGGGCGGTGAGCGTCTACGTCAGCGACCAGAGCGACGTGATCCTCGATATCGACGGATATTTCGACGCGACCGGCGCGACGAGCGCATCGTCGTTCTACGCAGCCACTCCGTGCCGCGTGGCCGATACGCGCGGCGCGGCCGGCCAGTTCGGCGGTCCAGCCCTGACCGCGCGCCAGGTCCGCGATTTTCCGATTCCTTCCGCCACTTGCGGAATTCCGGCCACGGCGACAGCCTACTCGTTGAATGTCACGGCGGTTCCTTCGACGACGTATCTCGGATATCTGAGCACCTGGCCAACGGGAGCCGCGCAACCTGGGGTCTCGACGCTGAACTCCTGGACCGGCAAAGTGGTGGCCAACGCGGCCCTGGTTCCGGCCGGCAGCAACGGATCGGTTTCGGTGTTCGTCACGGACCCGGCCAACGTAATCCTGGACATCAATGGGTACTTCGGGCAACCGGGAGGCCTTGGTGAACTGGCGTTCTACCCGCTGGTGCCGTGCCGTGTGGTGGACACGCGGGGGGCCCAGGGTGCGTTCGGAGGCCCGGAGATGGAGGCGCAATCGACGCGCTCGTTCGCGCTGCCGGCGGGAGGCTGCTCGGTGCCGGCGACGGCGGCGGCGTACTCGATGAATGTGACGGTAGTGCCGGACGCCCGGTTGTCTTTCCTGACGGCGTCGCCGACAGGCGCGGCGCGGCCATTGGTTTCGACGTTGAACTCGTTCGACGGAAGCGTGGTGGCGAACGCGGCGATCGTTCCGGCGGGGACGAACGGGGCGGTCAGCATTTACGT
>CAZBQQ010000053.1:23209-25351 GCA_964493965.1 uncultured Solibacteraceae bacterium | reverse complement strand
CCGGTCACCATCACCGCCATCTCCGCAGCCGACTCGACGAAATCGGGGAGCGCACCGGTGACGGTGACGACCCAGCGTTTCTCAGGCTTCTCCTACAAAGGCATCACGCTGATTTCTTTCCAGACCGGTGAATACCTCCTGGGGACGGCGAAGACCTCCGAGGACGCGCTGGCTGGAACTGGCGCCACATGGGCCGGCCTGCTCACGACCCAAGTCATGCCCACCGCGACTTCAAACACCATTGGGCCCAACAGCGAGACGATGAGCGACGCCGAATTGACCGCGGCCATCGCGGAGTTCCACGCCAAGGGCGTCAAAGTAATGCTGAAGCCTCACGTGGATGTCTCGGACGGCACGTGGCGGGGCGCGATCCATCCCACCGACGTGAACGCGTGGTTTGCGAGCTTCACTACGTTCATCACCCACTACGCGCAGCTCGCGCAGACGAACGGCGTCGAGATGCTCTGCTTCGGGACCGAATACCTGACTATGAGCGGAAGCGCGAATCTGACTGCCTGGAACAACGTGATCGCGGCCATCCGAAGCGCCGGATACACCGGGAAGCTGGCCTATGCAGCCAACGCCACTTATGGCGGCGACGAATTCACGTCGGTTTCTTTCTGGGACAATCCACAGTTGAACGTGATCGGCCTGGACGGCTACTTCCCGCTAACCAATCATGCTGACCCGACGCTCGCCGAACTCAAAGCCGCTTGGTCCTCAAACAAGAACGGCGAGAACATCGTCAACGATGTGCTAAATTTTGCCGCCGCTCACCCGGCGAAGCCCGTGATCTTCACGGAGATCGGCTACATGAGCGTCTCCGGCACGAACACCGAGCCGTACAATTACTCGCACGCCGGCGCCCTAGACCAGCAAGAACAGGCGAACTGCTACGAGGCCATGTACGAGGTCTGGAGCCAGCACAGCACGGCGGTGCACGGCAACTTCTGGTGGTCGTGGCCGGTTCCGGCTCCGGATGTAGCGACCGATACCAACTACACCCCCTGGGACAAGCTGGCCCAAGGTGTGTTGCAGATCTGGCAGTAAGGGCCGCCGTACCGTGCGATTGGGCAGAGAGTACCGCCCATCCGGTATAGTCGCCGCGGGCGTCTCCCGCTAGACTCATCTTGGATGAGGCGGGTGATCGATAGGTTGGTGACTGCCGCCCGCCGGCTGGGCCGGAGGAGTCGTCCTCGCCCTGACTGCCTGGCCGTCATCGGACTGATTGGCGGCGAGCGGGATCGCCGCATCCTCGACGGAGTGTGCGCGCGACACCACTGGAGCGTCGTGTTCGCGGACAGCTGCGACGAGGCCCGCCGCGCGCTGGACCAGATCGAAGCGCCGGTCGTCCTTTGTGATCGCGATCTTCCCGGGGAGGAATGGAGGCAGGTGGTAGAAGCCCTGGCCGCGTCTCCCCAGCCCTCCTGTATCCTGCTGCTCTCGAAAGTGGTTGACGACTACCTGCGGGACGCGGTGGTGGGCAGCGGCGGCTACGATGTCCTGCGCAAGCCCCTGCGGGAAGACGAGGTGGCGCACGCTATCAGGCTGGCGTGGACCTATTGGAATAGCGCGTCATCCGGCCGCCGCCAGTCGGCGTAGCCCTCACGAGATGACGCCCTTCCGCAGGGCATACAGAATCAGCTCGGGCAGGCTGTGCAGATTGAGCTTGTCCTGCAGGTTCCTGCGGTGCGTCTCCACCGTGTAGGGGCTCAGATTCAGCGCCGCCGCAATGTCCTTGTTTGACTTGCCCTCCGCCAAAAGTTGCAGGATTTCGCGCTCTCGCGGCGTGAGCAGCTCGTAGCTGTCCTCGACGCCGCGTCTGCGGATCTCGCGCACATAGTCCTCGACCAGCACCTTGCTGATCTCAGGGCTGAAGAACGCCTTGCCCTCGCTGACGGCGCGGATGGCATCGATCAAGTCGCCCTCGGCGGAGTCCTTCAGCAGGTAACCCTTGGCTCCCGCCTTGAGCGCGCGCAGCACGTAGCCTTCGTCGGAGTGCATGCTCAGGATCACGATGGCCGTTCGTCCGGAAGACGCGCTGATCCGCTGCGCGGCTTCGATCCCATTCAGATTCGGCATCGCGATGTCGAGCACGGCGACGTCGGGTTGCGTGGCTTCCGCCTGCTCCACGGCCTGCCG
>CAZBQQ010000053.1:0-23109 GCA_964493965.1 uncultured Solibacteraceae bacterium | reverse complement strand
TGTCGAGCACGGCGACGTCGGGTTGCGTGGCTTCCGCCTGCTCCACGGCCTGCCGGCCGTCGGAGGCCTCGGCGACTACCGTGAATCCCGTTTGGCTCTCCAGCAGCAGCCGCAGGCCACGGCGCATCACCGTGTGGTCATCCGCGAGCAGAATGCGAATCGGTTTCACGAGCGCTCTCCTTCCCGGGGCTGCCATCCAAAGGCAACTCCACCGCCAGAATCGTTCCGTTGCCGGGCTCGGAATGGACCTCGAGCCTGCCTCCGAGGCTGGTCACCCGTTCCTCCATCCCGAGCAGACCGAGCCCCTTGGACTGCCGCGCGTCGAACCCCTGTCCATCGTCCTGAATCGTGAGTGACAGGCGCCGCGGCTCCTGGCGGACCCGGATCTGAACGGTGGTCGCTTGCGAGTGGCGGGAGCAATTGTGCAGCGCCTCCTGCACCACCCGATAGACGCAGGTCTTGTACTCGTCCGGCAGGTCATCCGAGGCGAGCTCCGTCACCACGCTCACGTCCATGGATGTGCGCTTGGAAACTTCGCGCGCCTGCCAGCGCAGCGCGGGAATCAGACCCAGGTCGTCGAGCATGGATGGCCGCAGAAGCAGGGCCATGTTCCGTACCACGCCGACCGCGTTCTCCACCAGACCCTTGATCGTTTCCACCTGCCCGCGCGACTGTTCTTCGGACCGCGCCGCCAGGCCGGTTGACAGATTGCGCAGCTCCACCAGCACGGCGGAAAGCGACTGGCCGACCTCGTCGTGCAGCTCGCGCGAAAGGGCACGGCGCTCGGTCTCCTGTGCTTCGACCAGCCGCGCGGACAGGCTCTGCAACTGGCGCCTCGCCTCGGCGACCTCCCGGAACTGCGCGCTCGCGCGGGCCTCCAGGTTCAAGATCCTCCGCGTGCTGAAGGCCGCCATCCCCAGCCCCAGCGCGAGCGTCGCTGCAAGGACCGCGGCGAGCCGCGTCTGGAACGTCGAAAGAAGGCGGACCACGCGATCGTTTCCCGCGTCCAACTGCTCTTCATTGACGGCCGCGATTTTGGTGGCGGTTGCGAGCATGGCCATGCGGCGGGGAAAAACCTCGTTGCTCAGAAACGCGTAGCCGCGGGCGCGGCGCTGCTCCGGTGTCCACTTGAGCGCCGGCCCAAGAGTCTCCCAGTACCGCGCGAGATCCGCCTTCAACGCTTCAAATGGGGGCGCCTCGTCCGGCGTCAACTGCTTTACGTAGGATTCGAGCGCGGAGTTCATCTCGCCGCGCGCCTGTTCGAGACTGGCCCGGTGCATCTCGGCCCGGGCGGCATCGGGATCGAGCAGGTAGTCGCGCACGTAGGTCCCCGACAAATAGAGCTGCGACCGGATGTCGTTCAGCAGGTGATTCCGAAACAGGAACTGCCGGCGGATCTGATCGTCCTCGCGACGGATCTGCCGCAACACGCGCAGGGCATCTACTCCCGAGAGGGTCATGAGGGCCAGCAGCCCGCCAAAGCCGGCGAGCAGGACCAGGCGGGTGCTCGGCGTGAGCCGATCGGACGAGCGGCGGTGGACTGTGCTCATCTGCTGCGGAACCATCTTCAGCTTAACCCCGTACCGTCCTATCCCGGTGGAAATACCAGTTTTCCGGTATGGGGCGCGGCGACGCCCGGCCGTAGACTTCAGACAGAAGCACCCAAACGCGATGCCGCTCCTGTCACCCGCCGATTTCGAGAAGCTTCGCGTGCTCGACACCTGCACCGCATCGAACGCCATTGAGCGGTTTGGCGTGCGGATGAGAAACGAGGGGTTTGTCCTGGGCTCAGTCCGGTGCCTGTTTCCGCAGTTGGGGCCGATGCTGGGTTATGCGGCGACCGCGCGGTTCCGTTCTTCAACGCCTCCTGTCAGCGGCCGCGGCTATCACGACCGGATGGACTGGTGGAGCTATCTTGCCTCCGTCCCCGAGCCGCGGGTCATGGTCATCCAGGACGCCGACCATTCGCCTGGAACCGGCGCACTGGTGGGAGAGATCCACGCCGCCATCGGGCAGGCGGTCGGGTGCGTGGGGCACGTAACCAACGGGGCGGTGCGCGATCTGCCAGCGGTCGAGGCTTTGGGATTTCACCTGTTCGCCGGGAGCGTTGCGGTGTCGCATTCGTATGCCCACATCGTTGAATTCGGGGAGCCGGTCGAGATCGGCGGCTTGAAGGTTTCTGAAGGGGACCTGATGCACGGTGACCTCCACGGGGTCCACGTCATTCCGCTTTCGATTGCCGCCGATGTGCCGAAAATGGCCGCCGAGATCGAGCGCCACGAAACCGATCTGGTCGGGTACTGCCGTTCGTCGCGGTTTTCGCTGGAAGGACTGGGGCGGCACCTGCGGGAGAGCTTTGCGCCATCGGAGAGGTCAGCCAAGTGAGTGTGAGTCCAAAGGCCCGCCTCTGGGCGGTCGGAGCATTCCTGACTGCGCTGTTAGCGGCATCGGGAGGCTTGCTCTGGCGTGGCGGTCTGGCGAAGGCCCGCGCCAGCACCACGCCGGACGCCGACGCGAATCTGGTTACGGTCGCGGTCACTGAGGCAGCACCGAAGGCGTTGGAGCGCCAGCTTGTCGTTTCCTCCGAGCTGGTTCCATTCCAGGAGATCGATGTCTACGCCAAGGAGTCGGGCTACGTGAAGAAGCTCGACGTGGACTACGGATCGCATGTGAAGGCGGGGCAGGTGATGGCTGTGCTCGAGATCCCGGAGCTGCAGCTCCAACTGGCGCAGGATGACGCCACGGTCAAGAATGCAGCGGACCAGGTGCGGCACGCCGAGCATGGGCTGAACCGTGTGGAGGCGCAGCACGCGGTTCTGCACCTCCAGTACGACCGGCTGCACGGCGTCTCCCAGAATCAGCCCGGCCTCGTGGCGCAGCAGGAAGTGGACGAGGCGCAGGGCAAGGACCTCGCGGCCGAGGCCCAGGTGGAGGAAGCGAAATCGACGCTCGAATCCGCGCGGAGCCAGCTCGATGAAGCTACAGCCAGGCGCCAGCGCGACGGGGTTCTCTTCGACTACGCCAAAATCACCGCTCCTTTCGCCGGAGTGGTGACCGAGCGCTACGCGAATCTGGGTACTCTGGTGCAGGCCGGCACCAGCTCCAGCACGCAGGCCCTGCCGCTGGTGAAGCTCTCGCAGGACGACCTGTTCCGGCTGGTGATTCCGGTGCCGGAGTCGTACGTCCGCTACATTCGGATCGGCGATCGGGTGTTGGTCACGGTGCCCGCCCTCAAGCGGGAGCTAACCGGAAAGGTCGCGCGCTTTTCGGTGGACGTCAAGGAGTCCACGCGCACCATGCACACCGAGGTGGACGTCCCCAACCCGGGCGGAGTGCTCATGCCCGGACTGTATGCCGAGGCCACCCTGACACTCGAGAGAGAGAACCGGGCGCTGGCAGTGCCGCTGCAGGCCGTGAACCACGAGGGCGAGCAACGTACGGTTTACCTGGTCGGCCAGGACAGCAGGATCGAGGACCGCAAAGTCACCCTCGGTCTCGAGACCGCCAACGACGCCGAGGTGCTTGCGGGTTTGAAGGCGGGCGACATGGTGGTGGTGGGAGACCGCGCGGGCTTGAAGCCGGGCCAGGCGGTGCGTCCGAAGACAGTCGCGGTGATTGAGTACCAGCCGCAGAAAGAGGAGTAGGGGAGATGATGTCTCTGTTCTGCCGCCGTGGCGCAGACTCTCACTCTGCCGCGTCGAGACTCGTCTCGACGCAAGTGGCGCGCCTCGACACGAGTGTCGGGGCGGCAGGCAAGTTGAGGCTCTGATCCATGTCTCGCTTCTCGATCCGCAACCCATACTTCATCGTCGTCGTCTGCCTCATGCTGCTGGTGATCGGCATTGTCAGCGTCGCGCGCATGCCGGTGGACCTGTTCCCGCCCATCAACATTCCGGAGGTGGTGGTGGCCACGTTCTACTCCGGCATGCCCCCCGGAGACATCGAAACCGACATCACCGATCCGCTCGAGCGCTTCTTCGAGCTCGCCTCCGGCATCGACCACATGGAATCGCGCTCCATGCTAGGCGTCAGTATCATCAAGGTCTACTTTCAGCCGGGCACCAGCGCCGATGCGGACGTCACCCAACTCTCCAACCTGGCGCTGGCGGACCTGAAGCGACTGCCGCCGGGCACTCTCCCACCAGTCGTCCTGAAGTTCGACGCATCGAGCCTTCCGGTCTGCCTGATTACGCTCAAGGGCCAGGGGCTGACGGAAACCCAGCTCCACGACATCGGGCAGTTCGCGATCCGCAACCAGATGGCGGTGGTCAAGGGCTCCGAGATCCCGCCGCCGTTCGGCGGCAAGTACCGGCAGGTGATGGTCTACGTCGATCCGTACAAACTGCTTTCGCGCCAGATGAGCGTGATGGATGTGGTGAACGCCGTCAACACCAACAACCTCATCCTGCCGGCGGGCGACGTGAAGATGGGGCCGTACGACTACTACGTCTATTCGAACAGCCTGGTCAACCAGGTGGATGAGCTGAACAACTTCCCGCTCAAGACCGTTGGCCAGAGCTGGGTCCGGTTGAGCGACGTCGGAGAGGCCAAAGACGCTTCGCAGATCCAATACAACATCGTGCGGGTGGACGGCCAGCATTCGGCCTACCTGCCGGTCATGAAGCAGGGCGGCGACACCAACACGATCGAGGTGGTGAACGGCGTCCGCGACATGCTCGGCCGTCTCTTCGACATCCCCAAGCAACTCAAGGCCACGGTGGTGTTCGACCAGTCGGCGTTCGTCAAGGAGGCCATCAAGACCCTGCTGCACGAGGGACTGATCGGCCTGATCCTGACCAGCGTGATGATCCTGATCTTCCTGGGCAGCATGCGCGCGACGCTGGCCGTGTGCCTTTCGATTCCGCTCTCGGTCCTGGCCACCTTCGTGGTCCTGTCACTGGGCGGCAGCACTGTCAACACCATGATCCTGGGAGGCCTTGCGCTGGCGCTCTCGCGCATCATCGACAACTCCGTCATCGCGCTCGAGAACATCTACCGCCACCTGGAAATGGGGGCGTCGCCCGAAGTGGCAGCGGAGGAGGGCGGGTCGGAAGTCACGCTCGCCGTGCTGGCGGCCACGCTCACCACCATCGTCGTGTTCTTCCCCGTGACGTTCCTGTATGGCGTGAGCAAGTTTCTGTTCTCGGCGCTGGCGCTGGCCGTCGCGATCTCGCTTTTCGCCTCTTACTTCGTGGCGATGACCGTCATCCCACTGTTCTGCGCGCGGTTCCTGCACGCCGCTCACGGATCCGCGCCGTCGGCCGGGACGCGATTCAACGCCTGGTTCAACCGGCAATTCAACCGCATGCTCGACTTCTACGAGCGCTGGGTGCGGCGCGCGCTGGTCCGGCCTGGGCTGACGGTGGCGCTGTTGTCGCTGGCATTCGTCGCCAGCCTCGCGATTTACCCTTTCGTCGGATTGGCATTCTTCCCGCGGACCGACGCCGGTCAGTTCACTATCAGCCTGAAGGTCCCTACCGGAACGCGAATCGAGCTCACGGACCAGTATGTGGCGCGGGTTGAGGACCTGATTCGCCACCAGACCGGCGGAGACATGGACATGATCGTTTCCAACATTGGCGTGGTGCCGGACTTCTCGGCGCTCTACACCACCAACGCCGGGCCCTACACCGCGGTGATCCAGGTGGCGCTCAAGGACTCGCACAAGATCGGCAGCTTCGAGTACATGGACCGTATCCGCCGCCGAATCGCGAGCCAGTACCCCGAACTCCGCACGTTCTTCAGCAGCGGCTCGATGGTGGACGCGATCCTCAACTCCGGCATGCCGGCGCCCATCGACGTCCAGGTGTCGAGCAGCCGCCTGCACCGCGCCTACGACGTGGCGCAGGACCTGGCCGCGCGCATCCGCAAGCTGGATGGCGTCGGTGAAGTATACGTGCCGCAGGACATGAACTACCCCGCCGTGCGCCTCGATGTGGACCGCGTCCACGCCGCAGAGCTTGGCCTGAGCCCCAAGGAAATCGTGGACAACGTCATCACGGCACTGAATTCGAACACCATGATCGCGCCCAATTATTGGGTGGATCACAAGACCGGGAACGACTACTTTCTGACCGTCCAATACTACGAGCACGGCCAGCAGGCCATTCACAATACGATCGACCTGAAGAACATTCCTCTTCGGGCGCCTAACCTGACGCAGCCGACAACGCTCGATTCGGTAGTCAAGCTGGTGAGCACCCAGACTCCCACCGAGGTGGATCACTACCAGGTGCAGCGCGTGGCCGATGTCTATGTGACTCCGGCCGGCGAGGACCTGGGCAAAATCGCTTCGCACATCGACAAGCTGATTGCCGGGACGAGCCTGCCGGCCAACGTCCGCATTCAGTTGCGCGGCATGGTGAACGGCATGCGCGAGTCGTTCCGCAGTTTCGCGATCGGCCTGTCACTCGCCGCGGTGCTGCTGTATCTGATCCTGGTGGCGCAGTTCCGTTCCTTCAAAGACCCGCTACTGATCATGCTGGCGATTCCGATGGGGTTCATCGGCGTGCTGATCGTCCTGCCCCTAACGCACACCACGCTGAACGTGATGTCGCTGATGGGCGTGCTCATGCTGGTCGGCATCGCCGCTTCGAACAGCATTCTGATCGTCGAGTTCGCGCACCGGTTGGAGGAGCAGGCGCGGTCCGCCGAGGACGCCATCATCACCTCCTGCCGCGTGCGTCTGCGCCCCATTCTGATGACATCGCTGGCGACGATCTTCGGCCTGCTGCCGATGGCGCTGAAGCTCGGAACCGGCAGCGAGCAATATGCGCCGCTGGCGCGTGCGATTATCGGCGGGCTCACGGTCTCGGTCCTTCTGACCGTCTTTATCGTGCCCGCCGCTTACGCGATGGTGTATCGCAACCGACCGGAGGTGCCGCGAGTATGATGGAGCCCACCTTCGACGTGGCGCAGGCACTCCTGCCTGCCGCGCCGAGACTCGTCTCGGCGCACTCTCGGAACTGTTGCGGGGCTGAAGCCCCGCGCGAGCTGAAGCCCGCCCTCCGAACCCTCGCCCTGATCGCAATCGCCCAGCTCGCCTTTGCCCAAACGCAGCCGTCGGAGCTGACCCTCAAAGATGCCGAAGCGCTGGCCCTGAAGAACCACCCGCAGGTGCTCGCGGCTGCAAACGAAGTCGCTGCCGCCGGCCAGCAGGTGACCGAAGCCCGTTCGGCCTACTACCCCAACCTCTCCGCCGATGTCACCGCCTCCCAGGCCAATCACCTGTCGCGCATCGGCGCGGGCGCCCTCACCGATTCGCGCCTGTTCAACCGCTTCGGGCAAGGGATCGTCCTGTCGCAACTCGTCACCGACGCGGGCCGGACTCCGAACCTGGTCGCCAGCTCCCGCCTGCACGCGCAGGCCAGCGCACAGGACTATCAGCGCAGCCAGTACGACGTGCTGCTCGCGGTCAACCGCAGCTACTTCGACTATCTGCATGCCCAGGCGCTGGTCAAGGTCGCGGACCAGACCGTCGCCGCGCGCCAGCTTCTGCTCGATCAGGTGAGCGCGCTGGCCAAGAACAACCTCAAATCGCAGCTCGACGTCAGCTTCACGGCAGTCAACGTATCGGAGGCGAAGCTGCTGTTGATCCGCGCTCAGGACAGCGTCCAGACCGCAGCCGCGGAATTGATGCGCGCACTTGGCTCCGACCAGCCCGCCACCTACCAGCTCGTCGAAGAGCCCTTGCCTCCGAGCCCGTCGCAGAGCGCCGAGGAACTGGTCGGGCAGGCGCTGGCCAACCGGCCGGAACTGGCGAGCCTGCGCCTGTCGCGCGAAGCGGCCTACAAATTCGCAGCCGCCGAGAAGGACCTTTCCCGTCCCACCATCGGCCTTCTGGCCGTGGCCGGGTTCCTCCCCTTCATCAACCAGACCTCCACCACCACGCCGATCCCCAAGGAGTACGAGGGCGCGGCGGTGAACGTCGAGTTCCCGGTCTTCAACGGCCACCTGTTCTCCGCGCGCCGGGAGGCCGCTCACCAGCGCGCGCTTGCGTCCGACCAGATGCTGCGCGACGAGCAGGAGCGTGTGGTCCGCGACGTCCGGTCCGCCTGGGCGAGCGCCTCGACGGCGTACCAGCGCATTGACGTCACGGCGCAGTTTCTGCGGCAGGCCGCGCTCGCCCTCAACCTGGCCCAGGGACGCTACAACCTGGGCCTGGCCTCGATCGTCGAGCTGACCCAGGCGCAATTAAACGTCACCGAGGCGGAAGTCGAGAATCTCAGCGCCAAGTACGACTATCAGATACAGTATGCGGCGCTGCAGTATGCGCTCGGCCTTCTGCGATAGGGAGGGCTACCGGGCCGCGGCGCTTTGATCTACCATCGGAGCAGTATAGGTTTTCTGGGCGGAGCGGGCTACGATCGAGGGGCAGATGGGCAGAATCCTCCTTCTGGGATTCCTGGTGACCGTTGCAGGCGCGTCCGAGAGCGGCGCCTCGGGCTCCGCGCGCCTGCGCGCCGATTCGAACCTGGTTCTCATCAACGCGACGGTGGTCGATGGTTCCGATCGCTTCGTTTCAGGCCTCCAAAGGGACGACTTCCGCGTCTTCGAGGGCGGAGTCCTGCAGCACATCGCCACGCTTTCCACCGAAGACGTCCCTGTTTCGGCCGTGATCGTTTTCGACGCCAGCGGCAGCATGAAGCGCTCGATCGCGATGGCGGGGCAAGCGCTGCGGGCCTTTCTCGACACGGCCAATCCCGCCGACGAGTTTGCCGTCGTGACCGTGCGAAGCCAACCGGATCTCAGCCTGCCTTTCGTGCGGGACCCCGAAGAGCTGCTGCGCTGTCTCGGCGGAATCAAGGGAGACGGCCAGACCGCTCTCCTGGATGCCGTGTACATGGCCGCCGGCTACGTGCGGAAAGGGAGCAATCCGCGCAAGGCGGTGCTGGTCATTTCCGACGGAGAAGACAACCACAGCCGCTACACGGAGAGCGAACTGCTCGATGCGCTTCGCGAAACGAACGTCACCTTGTACTCGATCGGGGTGAACGTTCACCCGGCACCCTATTCGCCAGGCGAATCCGCCCAGCGAACGGGTGCCGACATTCTCTCGGAGATCGCCGAAGCCACGGGCGGCAGATACTTCGAGGCCTGGTCCCCCAAGGAGTTGCCCGCCATCATGGCGAAGATCGACATCCGGAGGCAGTACGTGCTGGGCTATTCGCCGGTGCCGCTCAAGCCCGACGGCAAGTACCACCGTGTCGAGCTGAGGCTGGCCCGCCAGGCCCGCCAGCGCCACCTGCGCGCCTTCGCCCGCCCCGGCTACTACGCGCCCTTGATGCAGGCGGCGCGATAGAGTGCCACTACTCGAATCGTAGAGCCCGTATGGGATCCACGCTCGCGGCGCGCCGCGCGGGAATGGAGTTCGCCAGCGCTCCCACGAGCACCACCAGCGCGGCCACCGCTCCATACGTCGCAACATTGCGGCTGCTCACGCCGAACAGCATCGACTCCAGCACGCTCGCCACGGCCATCGAAGCCGCCAGTCCCACTGCCAGCCCGATCGCCACCAGCACCATGCCGCCTGCCAGCACGCGCAGCATGACGTCGCCCGGCCGCGCCCCCAGGGCGATGCGGATCCCGATCTCGCGCGTGCGCCGGCTCACCGCATACGACACGACTCCGTAAATCCCGGCCACCGCCAGAAGAATCGCCACCGCGGCAAACGCTCCGAAGAGCCACGAGCAGGCGCGGCGCGTCCACAGGGAGCGGTCCAGCCATTCCGTCATGGTCCGCACCTGGAACATAGCCAGGCCGGGATCCACCTGGCGGATCGTCTCGCGCACCGGCGCAACCAGGCCGCTCGCATCCACGGAACTCCGCAGCACTAGCGCGAGCCCGATGCGCGGGCTTACCGTGAACGGCAGGAAGACTTCCGGCCGCATCTCCACATCGAGGCCGTAGTGCCTGGTGTCGCGGGAAAGCCCGACCACCTGCATCCACGGCGTCTCGTGCTCGGAAGCGTAGCGGATGCGCTTTCCGACCGGATTCTGTCCGGGCCAGAATCGCTTGGCGAAGGTCTCGCTCACGATCGCCACCTGCGGCGCGTGGTCGGCGACGTCCTGGTCCGTGAACCAGCGTCCCCTCAGCAGCGTCATGCCCATGGTTTCGAAGTAACCCGGCAAAGCGGCTACGGTCAGAATCACCGGATTCTGCTCGTTGCGTCCCAGCGGCGGCGCGCCCTCCGCGAGAAAGAAATTGCCCTCGTGGCCGCCCGCCAGTGGGATGAGGTTCGCGGCGGAGACCGCCGTCACGCCTGGCAACGCCTTCAGCCGGCTGACCAGATCCCGATAAGCCGCGAGCTGCTGCTCCGCCTTGGGGTACTTCGTTTCCGGCAGCTCGAGCCGCCACGTCATCACGTGGTCCGTCCGGATTCCGGGGTCAACGTGCAGCACTTTGCGGAACGCCTGGATCAGCAGTCCGGAGCACACCAGCAGAATACACGCCAGCGCGATTTCACAGACCACGAGACCGCTCAGAATGCGGTGCTTGCCGCGCGACATCGACGATCGCGACGCCTCCTGCAGGCAGCTCAGCGCGTCCACGGCGGCTGCCTGCAGCGCAGGGGCCAGGCCGAATATCACGGCGGCCGCGCCGGTCACCAGAATCGAAAAGAGAGCGAATCGCGCGTCCCATCCGAACCCTATCCAGCGAGGGATGTCGTCGGGCATGAGCGAAACCATTCCGGCCAGGCACGCCTTGCCGGCGAGGACGCCCACGGCCCCGCCCAGAACGGCGATCAACAGGCTTTCCGTCAGAAGCTGCCTGACGATTCTGAGGCGCGACGCGCCCACCGCGGCCCGGATCGCGATCTCGCGGGATCTCGCTTCGCCGCGCACCATCATCAGCCCGGCGATGTTCACGCAGGCGATCAGCAGGACTACGCCCACCGCTCCGAGCAGCACGTTGGTGACGGCCTTGAAATCGCCGAGGTAGCGATCGCGCAGCGGGATCACGGTGGGGAACGTGAGGTCGTTGACGTACGCCTTGACGCTCTGGATCATTCCTTTGTGGACCCGCATCAGGTCGGCCTTCGCCTGGCCTATGGAGACGCCGTGTTTGAGCCGGCCGATGCCGTCCAGGTAATAGCTGCCGCCTTGATTCGGGTCGGCCGCGAGCGGCAGCCAGGCTTCCGCCTCGGGCGGCAACACGGCCTCGCGCGGCAGGACTCCGATCACGGTGTAGGGCTGCTCATCGAGCTTTACAATTCGGCCGGATATGTTCGGATCGCCGTGAAACAGGCTCCGCCAGAGGTCGTACCCCAGCAGGACCACCTTCGCGCCGCCCGGCCGGTCCTCTTCCGGAAAGAAGTTGCGGCCAAGCACCGGCTTCAATCCGAGCACGTCGAGGAGTTCGTGGGTCACTCCAGCAGTCTGGATCCGCCGCGCCAGGCCTGAGCTATCGGAGAGGTTGGCGCCGCCGCCAGAGAAGAACGCCATGCCGTCGAAGCTGGAGTTTCCCTTGGTCCAGGCCACATAGTCCGGGTTGCAGACGCTCACCTGGGTGAGGTTCCACTTGGGCGCGGCCTCGTTCAGATCCACCAGGCGGTCGGGGGCGGGGAAGGGGAGCGGCCTCAGAAACAGCCCGTTGAAGATGCTGAAGATTGCGGTCGTGCCGGCGACACCGAGCGCGAGCATCAGAACCACCGTCAGACTGAATGCGGGATTGACGCGAATGTTGCGGACCGCCACCTTCAGGTCGTGCCCGATGCCGCCCAGCGCGCCTGTGCCTCCGCTGGCGCCCAGGCCGAGAGGCTCGCGAGCCGCGGGCTGGCGTGCGTTGCGCAAACCCTCCAGCAGATCGCTTTCTTCCAGTTCGTCCATCATCGAGCGGAAGGCCTGGTCTTCCGCGGCCCCGCCTGCGACCATCTCCGCGTAGCGGTCGCCGAGGTGCTGGGACAACTCTTCGATGATTTCGGCCTCGCGGGCGCCGTCCAGATTCAAGCCGCGCAGTCGCTCGCGGATCGCTTCGCTCCAATCAGGCATACTCGTCCCCCGTGATCTTCCTGATCGCGTCCACAAACGCCTCCCACCCCGCGCGCCGCGCCGCCAGCACCTTCTTGCCGGCCGAGGTCAGGCGATAGTACCGCCGCCTTCTCTGTCCGGCTTTCTCGACCCACCGCCCTTGAATCAGGCCCCGCCCTTCCAGGCGGTAGAGCAAGGGGTAGAGCGAAGCGACCCGAAAGCTCACGGCACCCTTCGACCGCGACTCGATCAGCTTGCTGATCTCGTAACCATGCCGCGGCCGCGCCTCGAGCAGGGAAAGGATGAGCAGTTCACCACTGCCCTTCTTCAGATCGCGATCCACGGCATCGGGAGGCATATGTTGCTTAACAATATATGCTGAGGAAGGCTATGCTGTCAAATCAAGACCGGGCGCAGGAACGAGTCTCGGCGCCTGGGCATTGCCGCCGGAGCCGGCGTGGACGATAATCTTATCCTATGCTCCGACGCCTATTTCTGATCCTCGCCTTTGCGGCCGCCGCCAATGCGGGCGAGAACCTCCCCAAGCCGGACCGCGTCGCCGCTGACGCGACGCCGGAACAAGTGGCGCTCGTGAAGGAGGGAGTCGCGCTTCACGATGAGGGCAAATACGAAGCAGCGATTGCGAAATACAAGCAGGTCCTGGATCAGAATCCATGGGAAGTGGGTGCGCTGTTCGAGCTGAGTTTCACGTATTTCGCCTCCAAGCAGTACGAGCAGTCGCTTGAGACCGCGCGGCTGGGCGCGCAGTGCAGGTCCGCGAGTCTGCCTGGATTCTACGTCGCGATGGCCAACGCCCTGGACGAACTCGGCAAGGGGAAGGAGGCCATAGAGATCTATCGGGCGGCAATCAAACAGGCGCCGGAGAGCAGGCTCCTCTATTACAACTTCGGCATCGCTCTGGACCGCGCCGGCAAGCGGGCGGAGGCCAAGACGGCGGTCGAAACAGGGCTCCGATATGAACCGAAGCACGCAAGCAGCCACCTCAAGCTCGGCGAAATATACGCCGGGATGGGCTACCGGATCCCGGCGATCCTGGCATACTCGCGATTCCTGGTGTTGGAACCGGATTCAAAGCGGTCGCCGCAAGCGCTCGAGAAGCTGCCGCAGTTGCTTACCGGGTCAGTGACGACAGGCAAGGACGACAGCCACATCAATATCAATATTTCGGACAACAAGGGACTGAAAGACGAAGGGGACTTCATGGGAGCCGAGATGATGTTATCCATCGTCGTGGCTGCGGACTTCATGGTCAAGTCCAAAGAGAAAGTGAAAGAAGTCACGTCACCGTTCGAGAAACTCGTGTCGCTCTATGACAGCCTCGGCGAATCTCTCGAGAATTCAAAACCAAAGGGAGGTTTCGCCGCGACGTACTATGCGCCGTACTTCGCGTCGCTGGTCAAGGCCGGTCACACTGAGGCATTTGTCGCTTACGCGTGGCAGGCAGCCAAGATCGAGGGGGCAGAAGAGTGGGCCAAGGCGAACGACGCGAAGATCAAGGCGTTCCTTACCTGGACCGAAGCGTTTCCGTGGCCGGCGAAGTGATCGCGAGCCCTGGCTGAAAGCCTTTGGCTTTCAGCTGTGGAGTCTCCGAGCGATGGCGTCAACTTGACGGGAAACGGCCGGTGTTGCGAAGACACTTCGCCACCATCTAGTGCTGTGGCGCCGCAGGCTGCGGCTGCGCTCGCGCCTGTTCCTCAATCTGGCTGATCTGCGTCTTGATTCTCTCGGAGTCGGGAGAGTTCGGGGACCGCTGGATGTAGCTTCGCAGCAGAGTCAGGGCGCCATCATAGTCATGCTTGTCCAGGAGAATAAGTCCCAGCACGTACTCCGCGCGCTGCACATGGTGGCCGGTGTCCACTTTGATCGCTTCGCGCGCGCTCTTCTCCGCCGCGTCGAGTTTGCCCAGGCTCTGATTGGCCATGGCATTGAAGAGATACGCCAGGGGATAATCGACCGGATCGAGCCGCGTAAGGGCCGTGGTCAGGTCCACTGTCTCCTCCCAGTTCTTCTCCTCAAAGGCCATCATGGAAAGGGGAAGGTACGGTTTGAGGTAGCGGCGGTCCGCTTCCAGGGACTTCCGAAACGCATCGCGAGCCTGGGGCTTGTTCCCCTGGCGCTGGAGCGCGGTGCCCAACTCGAACCAGGCCGCGGCGTACTTCGGATACACTCCGACCGCTTTCTCAAACTCGGCCTGCGCCTCCGGCCATTTCTGCTTTTTCTCCGCGTCGAGGCCCTTGTCGTACGCCTTCTTGGCGTCACGCGGAGCGTCGAGGCTGGTGGCGCTGATGCTGGTGCCTTCCACGTTGCCGAGCCGGTGCAAAACCATGGTGCCCACATCCGGTTCGTCCATGTACTTCCGCAGGCCGAGCTGCACGACGTCGGAGCGGTAGCCGGGCAGCACCGCCAGCAGTTCGCAGCCCGCGAGCTCGGGGCCGATGGTACCAGACGACCGGTTCTGCTGGGTCGAGCTCCCGAACGGAGTGCCGAGGGCCGTGTTGCTGTCGGCGCCGATGTCCGTGCTGGCATCCGGGAGGACGTTCATGTCGTGGCCCATCTGGAAGCTGAAACGACCTTTGGAGTCCGTGTAGGCCACGGGCTTGTCGGTGGCGCCACCGCAGGCCCGCTGAATCGACACATTCGGCGGCGGTGCGCTCCCGTCGTCGAGCAGGATCTTCCCGCTCAGGTACCAGCCCCGGTTCACCGTGTCCCCGCCAATTGCGCCCGGCTGCGTCGTGCTCGTGCCGCCTCCGGGCTGGCTCGGTCTTGAGGGAGGACCGCCGGCGCGGCCCTGTGCCAAGGCCACTTGCAGCGGGAGGACGGAGCCGAGAATCAGGCCCGTCAGGGTGATGAAAGATGCAGGGTGCTTCATGGCTTTCCCCTCTACTGGTCTTATTGTGTCACGGAAGGCCTTTGGCCTTCAGCTGTCAGGTGTCAGCCTTCAGCTTTCAGCTCCGGACTCCGGACGAAACTCAGCGGCGTGATCGGCGGCCCAGTCGCGGAAGGTTCGGGCCGGGGCTCCGGTGAGCTCTTGAACGGTGGATGTGACCAAGGCGGGTTGACCGATGGCCGCCGCCCAGGCGTCGAGCAGCATGTTGATGCCAGCCGCTGGGATGACGGGGAGCAGTTCGGTTCTCGCCTCTTCGGCGGAGATGTCTTCCATGCGCAGCGGGTGGCCGATTACGTCGCCGATGATCGCCAGCTGCTCGGACTGGCTCAGGGACTGAGGGCCGGTGAGAACGTATTCCGCTCCGGCGTGTCCTTCTTCGCATAGGGCGCGGACCGCGACCGCGGCGATGTCCCGCTCGTGGATGGGAGCGGTGGGCGCGGCGGCGTGCGGCCAGCGCACGACGTCGGCGCCGGCGCGGATCTGCGGGGCCCACCAGGCCAGGGCATTGGCGGCGAACATTCCGGGGCGCAGGAAGGTCCACTCCAGTCCCGAGGTCTCGATGAGCTGCTCGATTCGCACGCCCAGGGCCCGGAGCGGGCTGGGCTGCTGGAAGAGGGGGTGCGCCGTCTTCAGCGGAGCGGAGAGGTATACGATGCGGCGTGCGTGCTTCGCGATCCGCTCGAGGGCTGGCGCGACGGCGGGCGGCGGGGCGGTCCACACCAGGAAGACCGTATCGACGCCGGCGAGGCATTCATCCAGAGTGTCGGGGAGGGTGAGATCTCCGCGCAGCACTTCGACGTGAGGCGGCAGGGCGGCGGTGGGCGGGTTGCGGGCGAGGGCGCGGATTTGAGGGCCGGTGGTTGGTAATTGAGAGACGACCTGGCGGCCGACTGTGCCGGTGGCTCCGATGATCAGGAGGCGGGGCATCGAAGACCATGATAGCGGGCCAGCCCACTCGAGGATGTTCTGGCCCGCGGGAGTCCGATGCGATCAGTCTTCCTTCGGCGGAGCGGTCAGCCGCGTCGCGGCGTGCGTGAAGCAGCCGATCGAGATCGAGGCGCCCGTCGCATCGAAGTCCTGTATGGTCCCCGATGCCGTGAAGGTGCTTCCGTCCTGACCGAGCTCGATCGAGTCGAGAGATTTGGCAAACGATGCGAAGGTGCCGTCCGGTTTGTAGCGGAAGAACCAGTAGGTCGCGTCGAAGTTCTGGTCGTGGGCGTGGGCCCAGCTGCCCAGGCTGCTGCCGCGCAGGAAGGTGTTGGCGGTCTCCGTGAAAGCGCCGTGATGGTCGAACATCTGGATGCTCCGGACGGTCCGGATGAGGGCGCCGGTCTGGCAGTTTGTGACCGTGACGCTGACATCCCACACACCCTCCAGGCCCGGCTTGTCCTCGGCGGACAGGAGCATCGGCGAAGCCGCCAAAGCCAGCGCGGAAATCGCGCAAATCCTGAGAATACTCTTTGTCATGTTAGTCTCCCCCCAAGTGTGAAGTTGTGAGGCGGGCAGCAGCTCCCAGCGCTTTCTGCCATCCTCTTCGCACCTGTAGGCGCAAAAGGACGGGCGGAACTGTCATCGGCTCAAAACTATTTTTGGGTGCGTCTACGCGCCGCTGATTTCCGACTGCAGCCAGGAGCGGGCGAACTTCCAATCGCGCATGACGGTTTCCGGAGACACCGACAGCACCTCGGCGGTCTCCTCCACGCTGAGGCCACCGAAAAAACGCAACTCGATGACGCGGGCCTTGCGCGGGTCCATCTTCGCCAACGCGTTGAGCGCGTCGTCGAGATGGATCAACTCCCTCGCGCGGACCGCGCCGGCGTCCGGCAGATCATCGAGGTTTACGCGCTCGGCGTCGCCGCCCCGCTTCGCCGCCAGCCGCCGCCGCGCCCGGTCGAGCAAAATGTTCCGCATGACTTCGGCGGATACGGCGAAAAAGTGGGCGCGGTGCTGCCAGTCCACGTTGGTGATATCGACCAGCTCCAGGTAGGCCTCGTGCACCAGGGCGGTGGCCTGGAGGGTGTGGCCTTCGCGCTCGTTCTGCATGTGGTGCCCGGCGATGCGGCGCAGAGTGCGGTAAACGTGCGGCATGAGCCGCTCGAGTGCGCTGCGGTCGCCGCCGGCCCATGCGCGTAGAAGCTGCGTGGTTTCGGAAGTCGGGTCGTCCATCCTCTCAGTCATGGTTGCGGCACGCCTGCCGTCACCTTATTATTGAGGCATTCGCATGAGTCCGGAGCGGTTGCGCCAAATCGAGGAACTGTACCACTGCGCCCGTGAGGAGGGCGTGGGCGTTCTGGCGGGCGTGGATCCGGAGCTTCGGCGGGAAGTGGAGAAGCTGCTGGCGCAGGACTCCGAAAGCGGCGGCAAGCTGCTCGACCAGCGCGCCGCGGACCTGATCGCGGGCGAGTCCGGTCCTCAACTGGCAGCCGGATCGCGGCTGGGGCCGTATCGAATCGAGGCGCCGCTCGGAAAGGGCGGCATGGGGATCGTGTTCCGAGCCACGGACACGCGCCTGGGCCGAACGGTTGCGATCAAGGTTTCCGATGAGAGCTTCAGTGGCCGCTTCGAGCACGAATCGCGAGCGATCGCGGCGCTGAACCATCCCCATATCTGCACGCTGCATGATGTGGGCCCTAACTACCTGGTCATGGAGCTGATCGAGGGCGAGACGCTCGCCGCTCGCCTGAAGCGCGGCAGGCTGTCGCCCGCCGAGGCCATACGATTCGGATCGCAGATCGCGGAAGCCCTTGCGGCGGCCCACGCCAAGGGCATCATCCACCGGGACCTGAAGCCCGCGAACGTCATGCTTACCAAGTCCGGCGTGAAGGTGCTGGATTTCGGACTGGCCAAGTCAACGGAGGATCCGGCGCTCACCGCGGACGTCGCCATGATGGGCACGCCCGCCTACATGGCCCCGGAGCAACTGGACGGGAAATCTGCGGACCAGCGGACGGACATTTATGCTTTGGGATTGATGCTGGTGGAAATGCTGACGGGAAAACGTTCCCCGTCGTCCGCGGCGTTGCCGCCGGCGCTGGCGCGCGTGGTGGCCCGGTGCATCGAAATGGATCCGGACGAGCGGTGGCAGTCGGCTCGGGATCTGAAGTGGGAGTTGGAGGCGAGCGCAGCCGGGACCGTCCCCGCTGCTTCGCGCTCGCGGGGCGCACTGCTGTGGGCCGCTCTGGGACTGGTCTCGGCGATCGCGGTTGCGCTCGCGTACGTGCACTTTCGGGAGCCGGCCCCCTCGCAGGAAACGGCGCGTCTAACCGTGCTGCTTCCCGAAAGGTCGCGCCCGCTGTCACTGGCGGTTTCTCCGGACGGGCGCGCCATCGCCCTGGTTCTGGTCAGGGATGGAAGGCAGCAAATCTGGATCCGGGCGCTGGACGCGCTCGAGCTGACCGCGCTAGAGGGAACGGATGGGGCCGCGGACCCGTTCTGGTCCCCCGACAGCCGGTCCATCGCTTTCTTCGCCGATGCCAGGCTCAAGAAGATCGGGCGTTCAGGAGGCCCGGTGCAGACGCTGTGCGATGCGCTGGGCGCGCTCGGCGGCACGTGGAATTCCAACGGCGACATCCTGTTTGGCGGCCTGGCGAGATTGCAGAGAGTCTCCGCGGCGGGCGGGGCGGTTTCCGACCTTCCCAAACACCCGGCCGTGACCGAGGTCCATCCCTTCTTCCTGCCCGATGGACAGCATTATCTGGCTACGCGATTCGCGAGCGCGCGTGTGGTCGGCGGTGTGTGGCTGGGCTCGATGGAGGGCGGGGAGTCGCGGCAGATCCTTCCCGATGCTTCGAATGCACAGCTGGTGGGGCCGCAGCCGGGGGGCCGCCTGGGGACCGTGATTTTCACGCGCGGGGGCACGCTGATGGCCCTGCCATTCGATATGAAGCGCCTCGAAGCGGCAGGCGACGCATTCCCGATCGCGCAGAGAATTGCGGCGCGCGGGAGCACGTACCGGCTGGCCGCGGCGTCCAACCAGGGAGTCCTCGCGTATGTGTCCGGCGAGCGCGGCGGCTGGCAGTACGTCTGGCGGGACCGGCAAGGCAGAAATCTCGGAGCGATTCCCGATGCGGGCGGGGTGGCGATGATCTCCCCGGATGGAAAGCAGCTCTTGGGCGACCGCGGCGAGCAGACGTGGGTGCTGGAGTTCGCGCGGGGAGTCGCCACGCAGTTGACGTTTGGGCCGCCCAGCAACTTCAATCCGATCTGGTCGCCCGATGGCCGCACGATCGCGTATGGCAAGGTCGGCGCCGGTATCTACCGGAAGCCCGCCAACGGAGCGGGCGGCGAAGAGTTGCTGGTTCGGTCGAAGAGCCTGGCGGTCCCGAAGAGCTGGTCGCCGGATGGACGCTTCATCGTGTATGCGCAGATCAATCGTGAAACCGGAGCGGACCTATTCGCGGTTCCGGTGGAGGGCGACCGGACGCCATTTGCGGTGGCCGCGACTCCGGCGAACGAGGACCAGGGGCAGTTCTCTCCCGATGGACATTGGCTCGTTTACACGTCGAACGAGTCCGGGCAGAGCGAGATCTACGCGATTCCGTTTCCCCCGGCGTCGAGCGGCGGGAAATGGATGGTGTCCCGAGGCGGTGGTGTGCAGCCGCGCTGGCGGCGCAACGGCAAGGAGCTGTTTTACATTTCGCCGGATTCGAAAATGATGTCGGCGGAGGTGAGCACGGGGCCGGTGTTCCAGTCCGGCACTCCGCGGCCTTTGTTCCAGACGGAAATCGTGGACACGGGAATTCGCACCGGGCCGCTGAGTTGGGACCTGGCGCCGGACGGCAACCGGTTCCTGATTATTACGGCGAACTCGGGGGACACGTCGTCGCTGACGGTGGCGCTGGGAAGGCCTTCGGCCTTCAGCTTTCAGCCGTCAGCTTTCAGCTCTCAGCCCCAGCGGTGACGTGATCGCCGGGGGCGGGGCGAACGGGCGGGACGCTAGGGCGTCTTATTGAGGATGAGGCTCAGCGGCGCGCCGCCATCCTTCCAGGTGCCCGCGATCTTCGTATTGTCTTTGTTCATGGTGCCGTCGTAAGCAGCGTGCATGCTGCTGCTTTCGAAGTGCAAGGTAGGCTCGTGATAGGTTATGGCGGTGATCGCGACACCCGAAATGGATTGGTCAGGGTAGTCGATCGTGCCACTCAGGCTTCCTTCCGTGTCGGCGGAAATGTGCACCACGATTTTTTTCTTAGGCTGGGCGCCCGGATCCAGAGTTCCTTCCCAGGCTCCGACGATAGGCGGGTCCGCCGCCATGGCCAATCCGGGTATCAGCGTTAACCCCAACCAAAGCCCGAACGATAATGCGTGATGCCTTTTCATGGTCGATCTCCTAGTGAGCCTGCCGCCGAAATCGGCGGGTTTTGGCTGATCGTCCGCACCGTGGAGGTTCAGCCAGAAACCCCGTCTGTGGCATCCCGGCTATCACAAGCATACATCGACAGGAAGTCCTTCGGCCTTCCTGTCAGCCTTCAGCTCAGCTGTCAGCTTTCCGCTCTTAGCTCCGGCAAGGTTGCGGGTCTGGTAAAATCTTACCGGAGTCTTACCGATGGAAACTACACGGCTTTCGACCAAGGGACAGATCGTGCTGCCCAAGGGAATTCGTGTTGCGCGGGCGTGGGGACCGGGTACGAAGTTCACGGTGGAGGAAACCGAGGAGGGGCTGCTGCTTCGTCCGGCCACTCTGTTCCCCGAGGCCCGACTACAGGACGTGGCGGGCTGTCTGCGGTCCAAGGGCAAGGCGAAGACGCCGGCCGAGATGCGCGCCTCCATTATCCGGGAGGTGAAGCGTCGTCATGACCGCGGTCGATACTAACGTTGTGGTCCGGCTGCTGACCGGCGATGACCGGAAGCAAGCGGCGGCGGCGCGGGCTCTGTTCGCGGCGGAACCGATCTGGATCGCTAAGACGGTGTTGCTCGAAAGCGGATGGGTGCTGCGGAGCCTATACGGGTTCGACACGGGCGCGATTCGCGACGCGCTTACCAGGCTGCTGGGCTTGGAGAACGTGCGGGTGGAAGACGCGGCGGCGGTGGCGGCCGCTCTGACTCTGACGGAGAGCGGGATTGACCTGGCAGACGCGATGCATTTGAGCAGCCGGCCGGCGGGGCCCCGATTTGTCTCCTTCGATAAGGCGTTCGTGGCGAGGGCGAAGAAGTCGGGGGCGAGCGGTGTAGCGGGCCTAGACGCTGGCGGGGACGTCTGACCGTTGCCGGTCCTGGCGAGACGCATACGGCCCGAGGCCAGGCTGTTGCGGGATGGGGAATGTCGCCGGCTCGTTGCCGCGGAGACATTTCAGGCAGTAGAACGCGTTCATCGTGAGACACATCAGGAACGCTCCGAGGCGAAGGCGGCGAAACGATCTTGCGACTCGCAGGAACGAGTACTTCAAGGAGAAAGCTTTGCGCCAGAGGGCGCGGTGCGCCTCCAGTAACTGGTCGGGAGACATGTTTCGCGGCCTGAATGCTACGTTGAATCCGTTGTAGAACTCCCAGCCGCGGCCGGGCAGGAGTCTCCCCTCGTCCTCGAGCCTGGTGTAGGCGCCCGTGCCGGGATACGGAGTCAGAACGCTCAGGAACGGGACATCCACGCCGGTCTCGTAGAGTTTTTCCGCCATCGCGACGATCGAGGCGGGGGTGTCGCCGTCGAAACCGGCTATGAAGCCGGCCATCACGCAGATTCCCCGATCGTGCAGCGCACGGATTCGCGTCTTGTAGGTGCCGACCTTGTTTTGAGGTTTGTGCGCGTCCTTCAGGGACTCGGCGCCGAAGGATTCGATTCCGAAGAAGATTCCGATGCAGCCGGATTCCTGCATCAGATCGAGGAGCCGGGGGTCGTCGCCGATGTCGAGGCTGGCCTGAGTCAACCACCACTTTCGCAGGGGAATCATGGCGGCCAGGAGATCGCGGATGTAGGAACGTTTGGCGGTCAGGTTGTCATCCCAGAACCACACCAACTTGCGTTGCCACCAGTGCGGGAAGCGATTGTACTTGACGTCCTCGATTACCTCGTCGACGGGGCGGGTGCGGAAGCCGGGGTTCATGGTCGGGACGGTGCAGAAGGAGCAAGTGAACGGACAGCCGCGCGTCGCCTGGACAACGCGCTTGACGAAGAAACGGCGGGGGAGGAGATCGTAGCGGGGAGTTGGTATTCCGCTCAGGGGGAGCGCTTCGCCGACGTAGCGGTGGCGAAGGCGGCCGTTCGCGGCGTCCTTCAGGAGTTCGGCCCAGACCGATTCCGCCTCGCCGATCACGACGCTGTCGCAGTGTTCGAGCACCTCATCCGGGCTGAACGTGGCGTGTGGGCCGCCGGCTACGACCCGCTTTCCGCGCTTCCTGAATTCGCGGGCGAGACGATAGGCTTCCGGGGCGAAGCCGGTGAAGAAAGATAGCGCGATGAGATCGGCGGCGGTGTCGAAATCAATCGGTTCAATCTGTTGGTGTATGACGCGGACCCGATAGGCGGGCGGGGTGATGGCCGCCAGATGAATGCCAGTGAGGGGCGGCACGAAATCAACTTCGTGGCCGGCGCGATAGCGCGGCAGGTTGACGACGATGATATCGACGGAGAAGGGTTTCTGTGCGGTCCGGGCGTCTGCTGCGAATCCGATTTCGAAGGAGAATGCAGGGGCGTGGTCTACCATGACAAGTACTTTACACTGCAAAGTTGGGGCGTGTCAAGCGGTTCAATCGGGGCCGGTCGTAATGGCGACGACGCAACCAAATGAGTTGGAGGTGTGTTGTACTGAGCCTTCATGGGACAAGTAGTTATCGCCATCCCTGTCGACAGAATCACCGATTGGGAGAGTTTCCACGATGTGTTCCGGCAGACGCTTGGGTTTCCCGATTTCTACGGACGCAACATGAATGCGTGGATAGACTGCATGACGTACGTGGATTCCCCTGTGCCAGACGGACTCACAACCGTTACGGTGCCACCCGGCGAGATTCTTGTTTTGAGAATCGACGATCCGTTCGACTTTAAGAGACGTTGCCCCGAACTGTACGATGCGCTGATTGAATGCTCAGCGTTTGTGAATTTTCGTCGCACCGAAATGGGAGAGAGTCCGGTGCTTGCACTTCTTCTCAACGGAAGGCACGAACCGCGGGAATGAAGTGCGCGGGCCGCTGAGTGCGCTCGCTTGATCGCAGAAGTCCGCTACTTCATTACTCTTCCCAAGGATCGGCGCTCACCTTCCTCCCGCAACAGAGTATACTGTCCCGTGTTAGAGGAGGGTTAAT
>CAZBQQ010000052.1:7155-30119 GCA_964493965.1 uncultured Solibacteraceae bacterium | reverse complement strand
GGCAGCGGAAGGGAGCGGCTCCTCGCGCAACACCGGCCGCTCCCTGCCGCTGCGCCACGCACGCCTACGGCGCGAAGTACCCGTTGATGTCCAGGATCACCTGCGTCGCGTTCGTGACGAAAATGCTGACCGCACCGTTGGTGCCCGCCGGAACGATGGCGGCGTTGGCCACCACCGACCCGTCGAACGAGTTCAGAGTCGAAACCAGCGGCCGCGCCGAGCCCGTCGGCCAGGCCGTCAGGTACGAGAGCGACCCATCCGGCACCACGGTCACGTTCATGGAATAGGCCGCCGCCGTCGAAGGAATGCCGCAGACGCTCGCCGGAACCGCGAACGAGCGCTCCGCCTGCGCCACCAACTCCGGACCGCCGAGTGGACCGGCCGCGCTGCGCGTGTCCGCCACCCGGCATGGCGTCACCGGGTAGAACAACAGCGCGTTCGCTCCGCCGGGCGCGCCGAAGTAGCCGTTGATATCCAGAATCACCTCGGTCGGGTCCGTGACGAAAACGGAGATCGACTCATTGCTCCCGGCGGGAACCAGTGCCGCGTTGGCCACCACCTTCCCCGTCCAGGAGTTCAGCGTCGATACCAGCGGCTTCGCCACCCCGGTCGGCCAGGTTGACAGATAGCCGAGGTAGCTTGTCTTCGGCACCACCGTCACATTCAACGAGTACGCCCTGGCCGTGGCTGGAACACTGCAGGAGCTCAGGGGAACCGGGAAGTCCCGGACCTGCTGGGCGCTCATGGTCGGCCCGCCAAACTGACCCGTCGCACCCCGCGTGTCCGCGACGCGGCACGGCGTGGCGGGATAGAGCGAATACGAGGTGGCGCCAGTAGACGTGTCGAAGTAGCCGTTGATGTCCAAAATCACATCGGTCGGATCGGTGACGAACACGCTCACCGCCCCGCTCGTGCCCGCCGGAACGATGGCCGCATTCGCCACCACCGCGCCGGCGAACGAATTCAAGGTCGACACCAGCGGCTTGGACTGGCCGGTGGGCCACAGGGTCAGGTAGGGAAGCGGCCCTTTGGGCACCACCGTCACGTTGAACGAGTACGCCTGCGCCGTGTTCGGAATTCCGCAGCCACTCTGCGGAATCGGGAACGAGCGGCTGGAGGCGGCCGTCATGGTGGGTGCGCCGAACGGCTCCGAGCCGCTCCGGGTGTCCACCACGCGGCAGGGCGTCACCGGGACGAAGCGCAGGCCCACCGGAGGAGTGCCTGTCGTGAAAGCCCACGTCGCGGTACTGGTCGTGCCGGCACTGTTCTTCGCCGCGATTCGCCAGTAATAGGTTGTGCTCGCGGGCAGGGCCGCGGGAGCATAGCTGGTTCCCGTCGTGTTCGTCACCAGCGGCGGCGATGACGCCGTCCCGAAGTAGACGTCGTAGGAGGCGGCCCCGGCCGCTGCGTTCCAGCTCAACACCGGCGCCTGCACAACACCCGTAGCGCCGTTGGCCGGAGAAACGAGCATGGGAGCCGCCGGGGGCTGCAGGATCGTGGTGGGGTCGCTGGCCGAGGCAGTCCCCGCGCCGCCGCCCGAGACGCCCACCTGGTTCGTCACCAGCGCGGGAGCGTCCGCCCCCACGTTGACCGTCACCATGATCGCGGAATACGAGGCGCCCGGGTTCAGCGCGTCGCTGCGCGTGCAGGAATTGCCCGAGCAACTCCAGCCCGTCCCCGCCATCGAGACCGGCGTCAGGCCGGAAGGCATCGTGTCCGTCACGGTCACCGTGCCGCTGGTCGCCAGGGTTCCGGTATTGCGTACCACCACCGAGTAAGTCGCGCCGCTCTGGCCCGCCGAGAAATTGCCCGTATGCGTCTTGGCGATCCCTAGCGACGCAGCGGCTCCGCCGTTCAGCAGCGGCGTCACGGTCGAGCCGGCCACGATCAGGTCCGGCTTGCCGTCGCCATTGAGATCGGCAGCGGCCACGGCGTACGCGTTCGCGGCGGCGGCGAGATGGAGCTCCGTCTGGAACGTCCCGTCGCCGTTGCCTTGCAAGTAAGTTACATCGGTCGCGCCGCAGCAGTGGCTCACGAACAGATCCGCCTTGCCGTCTCCACTGAAATCCCCAATGACGACGCCCGACGGGCTGTACTGCGGGGACACCGACACCGGCGCCTGAAAGGTCCCATTTCCGTTGCCGAGCAGCACCGAGAGCGTGTAACTCACCGTGGCGCTCTCGGCTGCCACGATCAGATCGGCCTTGCCGTTGCCTCTCAGGTCCCCGGTCCACACGGAGTACGGGTAGGCGCTGACGGTGATCGTAGAGGGCGCCGGGAATCCGCCATGCCCGTCGTTCAGGAATACGTAGACCGCGCCGGCGGCCCTCGGGCTCACCGACGGATCGCCGCCCCGGTCGGTCACCACCAGGTCCGGTTTTCCGTCTCCATTCAAATCGGCTACCGCTATGCTCGATGGCCACGCACCGGCGGAATAGGTGTGGGCCAGGGTGAAAGCGCCATGGCCATCGCCGAAGAACACCGTGACGTTGCCCGGCGTAAACGGATCCAGGACGGCACCATTCACCACCGCGAGGTCGAGCTTGCCGTCGCCGTTGAAATCGGCCGCCACGATGGGGCCTGGAACCGCGCCGCCCGAGGAGAATGTCCCGCTGAGTTGCAGGCCGGAACCCGAATTGAGCAGCACCGCGACCTTGCCGGCGAATTCCTCGGTGACCGCCAGATCCGTTTTGCCGTCGTTGTTGAAGTCTCCGGCGGCTGCTCCGGACGGGCCGGTTTGGCTCCCTCCTGTGGCCAGCAGGTGGAGGGTCGCGAGCGCCTGAAGTCCGCCGCTGCCATTGCCGGCGAACAGATACAGGTTGCCGTCGGATTTATCGTTCACGACGGCGTCGGTCTTGCCGTCCCCGTTGAAATCGCCGGTTGCCAGTAAGGTTCCGCCGCCGGTCGGAACGGGTATCGAAAGGCCGCCTTGAAATGTCCCGTCTCCGTTGCCGAACAGGAAATCGATATTGCCGCTTTCGACGCCGGGGCCGATACACCGTGCGTCGCCGCTGCCCTGGATAATGTCCAGGTTGCCATCACCGTTGTAGTCCGTGATGACCAGGCTTTCCGGCTCATAGCTGGTGACATACGACGGACCGGTCTGGAATCTGCCCAGGCCGTTGCCCAGGAAGATGGAAACCGTTTGCGAGCTCTTGTTCGCCACGGCCAGGTCCAGCTTGCCGTCTTTGTTGAAGTCGCCGGCCGCAACGTACACGGGGTTGCTGCCGGTTGAGTAAGTGGAGAAGAGCGCGAACGTCCCGCTACCGCTCCCTGACAGGATCGAGAGGGAATTGTCCGCCGCGGTCACGGCCAGGTCTGGATTCCCGTCGCCGTTGAAATCCGCGATCGTGACCGCAAGGGGATTCCGGTTCGTGGCAAAGCTGGTGGCCGGTCCGAAAGTGCCGTTGCCGTTACCGAGAAGAACGTACACCTTTCCCGGCGAAGCGCCGTTGTCGGCCACCACCAGATCCAGCTTGCCGTCGTGGTTCAGGTCGTAGGCGGCAAGCGAAATCGGAGAGGCGCCGGCGGCATAGTTCACAACGGGAGCGAAGGTGCCATCGCCATTGCTCAAAAGAACCGCCACGCCGCCCGGAGTGGTGCCGTCGCCGCCGTACGCTACCGCGAGATCGGTCTTCCCGTCCCCATTGAAGTCGGCGGCAACGACGCTCGTGGAGTTGGTGCCGGTGACGTAGGACCTTGTGGTGCTGTACCCGGCTTGAGCGTTGCCGAAGGCGATGGTGACCCGGTTCGGGTTGCTGGATACGGCAATGTAGGCCACTCCAGGGGAACCATCGCCCTTGAAGTTGCCCAGGGCTACAGGCTGCGACGCCCGGCCCACGCTCGCCGGTCCCGCGGAGCCACCGAGGAAGGCCCCGGTGCCCTCTGCGAGGATTGCGGCCAGTCCGTCGGCGGGGCTCACCAAACCGTATGGCTGCGTGTTGGAGAACTGAACTTCGTTGTACGTGCCATCGGGCTGGTGCATCTCGGCCTTCACTTCGGTCGAGTTATATGCGCTCGTGCTCGGCGTGGTGTGAACTGGCTGCTTCTGCAGCCGGTCCTGCAACCAGCCTGTGGTCTGCTCCTCACTGCAGCCCGTAAGGATGATCAGGGGAGCGGCCGCGGCGGCCACGACAAGTGTGCGGAAGAGCGTGCGGTTCATAGATGCACCTGGGAGCGATTCATGGTTGAGGTCGGGGAGAATCAGGAGAACGCCGCGCACGCGCCGCTGTCCCCGGCTGACCCACCAGGGCTGGCGCCGATGTCAGTGCGAACGGCGAGATCGGAAGCGACACCCTCATCGGGCTCTTTCCTTCCACCACGGTCTTGCTGGACGGCTGCCAGCATACACGCCCAACCAGGGTGCGCTCAAGCGAAAAATGAGGGAGGCGCCGCATAGGAGTACCAAAGGTACCATGCGGCGAAACGTCCTCGATAACCCGCCCGCGTCACACCCAAGCCGTGTTCCCGGAGCCGCAGTATCATGATGCAGGAGCCCACCCGACATGCCACTGAACCGAAGACAATTCGCACAAGCCCTGGCCGCCACTCCCTTGCTGGCCGCCTCTTCCCGCGCCGCGGACGTCGCCCCCTCCGGCGCGCCCGCCGCCTCCCGCTCGTGGTTCCGCGACGCCCGCTTCGGCATGTTCATCCACTTCGGCCTGTACGCGACGCTCGAGCGCGGCGAGTGGGTGATGCACAACGAGCGCATCCCGCCCGCCGACTACCAGAAGCGGATCGCCCTGTTCAATCCCTCCCAATTCGACCCGCGCGCCTGGGTGGATCTCGCCAAGGCCGCCGGCCAGCGGTACATCGCCATCACCTCGAAACATCACGAGGGCTTCTGCATGTTCCGCACCGCCACCAGCGACTTCGGCATCCTGCACGCGCCGTTCGGGCGCGATCTGATCGGCGAGCTCTCCGCCGAATGCCACCGCCAGAACATGCCCCTGTTCTTCTACTTCAGCCTCATGGATTGGAACAACCCGGCCTACAAGGAAAGCCTGGAGCCGAAATCACCGGTCTCCGCCGCGTTCCTCGAAATCGTCCAGACCCAGTTGCGCGAGCTGTGCACGCAATACGGGAAGATCGCCGGCATCTGGTTCGATGGCGGCTGGGACCACACGCCCGAGCAGTGGCATTCTGCCGATCTGATCGCGCTCATACGCGGCCTCCAGCCCGATGCGCTGATCAACGACCGCAGCGGTCTCCCGGCCGATTTCAGCACCCCCGAGCAGGAGCTCGGACACCGGCCGGAGAAGGACGACGGGCGCCTTCGCGAGGCCTGCCTCACCATCAACGACGACTGGGGCTATGCGCGAACCGACTCGCGCCACAAGCCCGTCTCCGAACTCGTCCAAATGCTCGCGACCGCCGCCGGGTCCGACTGCAACGTGCTGCTGAACGTCGGGCCGCAGCCGTCGGGCGTCATCCAGCAGGAGTTCGTCGATCGCCTGCGCGGCGTCGGAGCGTGGCTGAACAAGAACGGCGCGGCCATCTATGCTACGAGGCCGGGACGCGGTGTCTACTACACCGCGACGGCATCCACCGCGCGCGGCAACACCTGGTTCCTGCACATCTTCAACTGGCTTCCCGGCACCAGCCTGCGCATGGATTACACCGTCAAGGGCGAGATCAAACGCGCGTACGTGCTCGAGGACGGCGCCGCATTCCCCTTCGAGCGCATGCCATCGGGCGGCATCACCACCACCGCCACGAACAAAGGCTGGAGCGCGGAAGACTGCGTCATCGCTTTCGAAACGGATACCGACCAGACGGCGCAATCGTAGCCGCGCCCGCTCGGCGGCTCGCGATGCCTTTCTGTGTTACAACAGTTTGGTGCTGCTCTCGCTCGCCAATGACTCGCCGGGAGACGTCTCCGATTCTTTCTTCCAGACTTTCAGCACCGAACGGGTTCTCGCCAGGCTCAGAGCCTCGGGCGGCGCCGAGCTCGATGGCTCGGGCGCGTTCAGCGCTGCCTTGCAGGCGGAGAAGCATCCGGAGTGGGCCGCCCAGGTAACCGCCGAGGCCGCCGAGTTGCGCGTGGCCGTCAAGAGCACCCACCAGACGCCGCTGCGGTTCGTGCTGTGGGCCGGGGTCGGAGCATCCGCCGCGGACGCCTGGATGTACCAGTCCGCCGGCCTTCTCAAGCGCGGCCCGCGGTGCTACGTGCTGGATTCGGCGGACCCCGGCAAGCTGAAGGCGGCCTTGGACGACATCGAACGCCGGAGCAGCCTCTCCATCTCCTCGGTCCTGCGCAGCGCGCTGGTGGTGGGGACATCGGCCGCAATGAATTCCTACGAGGCCGTGGTCAGCCTCCAAAAGCTGGCGAACCTGTACGAGCGGCACCGCATCGACGCCCGCGCTCATTTTCTCTCCATGGCGGCGGACGGTTCCCTGCTCGACTGCCTGGCGCGCGAGCGCGGCTACCGGCGCGCGTCCCTGCAACTCGACGGCGCCGTGCCGAAAGGTTACGGCGGACCGCTGTCGCGCAGCAGTCTTTATCCGCTGGCGCTGGCACGCGCCGACATGGCTCCTTGGATCCGCAACGCCTGCCTGAGCGAAAACGATATCTCCGTCTCCTGGCGGCTGGCCTCGTTTCTGCACGCGCAGGGAGGGGCGGGCCGCGACAAGGTTACCCTCCTGATGCCGAAAGACTGGGCCGCGGCGGCCATGTGGACCAAGCGGAGCTTCGAGGAAGCCCTGGGCCAGAGCGAGGACCTCGGTCTGAAGATCATGCCCTGCGCCAAGCCGCGCCTGGCGAATTACCGCCCCCCGAAGGACCCGCAACAGGACCGCGTCTTTCTCGCCGTCCGGGTCGGAGGCATAACGGGGCCGGACACCGCGAAGATCGGTCTGCTGCGCCGCTCGGGATATCCGCTGGCGGTTGTTACCTTGCCGCGCGCCTCACTGCTCTCGCGGTATATGCAGTTCGTCCGCTACTCGGTGTTCGGACTGACCTGGCTTCGCGGGATGAGCTTCGCCGCCAGGCCCGGAGCGGATTTCGAGGAATCGATCGCGCAGCGCATTTTCGGCGAAGCGCAGGAGGCGGGCGGCGCGGCCCACACGGCATGCTGGAAGCTCATGACCTCGTCGAAGCGGCAAGTCGCGTTTCGCGGCGACCTGGTTCTGCACTACGATCGCCTCGACCTGAACTTCGACGCCGGCGGAATGGATGCGCCGCAGCTCTACGCGGCCATCCTGCGCGGCCTGTTGGCCGATCGCCGCATCGATTACGGTGCCCTGACGTTTTTCGGAGACACACGCTACGCGCTCGCGGGAGTGGCGCTGCGGCGCATACTCGACCGCGCGGCGGATGCGCTGTTCGAGCGGCGTCTCAACATCCCCGCGGACGTCGACGAGGGCCCGGCCAACAACCATTCCTGTCAGGAAATGATCCTGGGCCATGGCCGCTGCCTCTCCACCGTGGTACTCTCGGAGGCACAGGAGCCGCTGGCCGCCGCGCGCTACGCGCCGGATTACCACGTGGCGCAGTTCCTGGCGGCACAGGTGGCGCTGGCCGAGCGTGGGCGCCCGGTGGTTGCCATCACGTTACGCAACCTGGGCGAAACCAGCTTGCGGACGCTCGAGGAGTTCTTCCACCGCGCGGCGTCGTCTTTGAAGCCAGGAAGATTTTAGGCGGACTCACAAATGGGGAAGTACAAAGCGGCCAGAGCCAAGGGCGAGCGCGGGAAAGGCGAGCGGAAGCGCAGCGCCGTCCCGTGCATCGTTTTCCTGATCATGCTGATGGCTCTGCTCGGCCTGCTATTCTACGGGTTCTTGAAGGGGGGGCGCTAGTACATGCGCGCTGACGGCAGAAGGCTGGACCAAATGCGTCCGGTCGAAATTCAGACGGGCTACCTGCTGACCGCGGAAGGCTCGGCGTTGATCGAAGTGGGCAGCACGCGCGTGTTGTGCGCGGCATCGGTGGAGCAGACCGTGCCGCAGTTCCTGCGCGGAAGCGGGAAGGGCTGGGTGACGGCGGAGTACGCCATGCTGCCGCGCGCCACCGTATCCCGCTCGCCACGCGAGAGCCTGCGCCCCTCCGGCCGCACACAGGAGATCCAACGGCTCATCGGCCGCTCGCTCCGCTCGGTGGTGGACCTGGCTGCGCTCGGCGAGCGCACCATCATCCTCGACTGCGACGTCCTGCAGGCCGATGGCGGCACGCGCACCGCCGCGATCACTGGCGCCTTCGTCGCGCTTTCGATATCCGTGCAGCAGTTGGTGAACTTCGGAGTCCTGCGGAATTCTCCGATCCGCGACACGGTGGCCGCCGTGAGCGTCGGAATCATCGGCGGAGAGCCCATGATCGACCTGGCGTATGAAGAGGATTCGCGCGCCGAAGTGGACATGAACGTGGTCATGACGGGCTCGGGCCGCTTCGTCGAGGTCCAGGCCACCGCCGAACAGAAATCCTTCGACGACGCCCAACTGGGATTGCTGCTGGCTCTGGCACGCGGCGGCGTGGGCACCCTCGTCAAGGTGCAGAACGAGGCCCTGGGCGGGTGACGCTTTACTGCGCGACGACGAACCCAGGCAAGCTGCGCGAGTTCCGCCTGGCGGCGCTCGAAATCGTCCCGCTGCCCAACCTGGCCGCGATCGAGGCCCCGGACGAGACCGGCCAGACCTTCGAAGAGAACGCCATTCAGAAGGCGCTCTACTACAGCGTCCACGCGCCGGGCCCGTTGTTCGCGGACGATTCGGGCTTGGAAGTGGACGCGCTGGGCGGCGCGCCCGGAGTGTTGTCGGCGCGCTTCGCCGGACCTCATGCGACTGACGAGGAGAACAACCGACTGGTGCTGGAGCGGCTCGGCAATAGCGAGCACCGTGCCGGACGGTTCGTCTGCGCGATTGCCGTGGCCGAGAAGGGCCGGCTCCTCCACACGTTTCGAGGCGTGGTGGAAGGCCTCATCCTCGTCGCGCCGCGCGGCCCCAACGGCTTCGGATACGACCCGTTGTTCTACTACCCGCCCTTCGGTTGGTCCTTCGGCGAAGTAAGCGGCGACCGCAAGCTGACCGTTAGCCATCGAGGCCGCGCGCTAACAGCAATGATGGAGTGGCTTTCCGATCAGCGTTGAGGTGGGGCAGGCGTCCACGCCTGCAGCGGGTCTCCAGACCCGCTCCGGCCAAGGCGGGTCTGGAGACCCGCTGCAGGACTGGAGTCCTGCCCCACATCCTACGGCTTTAATTCCTGCAAATCCAGATTCGTTTCCTGCTGGCAGCACACGCACTTGCCCGGCGTGTAGGCGCGGATGGAGCAGACCGGGCACCAGTAGGTGACGCTATATCGCTTGCCGTCCTTGTGCACGATGATCGAAGTCGAAGTGTAGAACGGTCCCACCATGAACCGGCCGGGAGCGTCGTAGTGGCCCACGAGTTCGATGTCGAATCCCGCCAGCCGCCTGTCATTCAGCACCGCCAGCGTTTCCGGCTCGCCTTCCGCCGCTACGAGGTCATGACCCGGCGTCTCGATGGCAGGTGGCTTCCCAGGGCGCTGAACCAGTCTCCCGCGCACGAACGAAGACGGACCCGGGGCAGCAGCCGCCGCAGCGAGCGCAACCAGGAGTGCCCAGACCATTGATTCCATTTTAGCGCCGCGACACGCCGGCAGCCCGCCTGCGTGGCCCTCGGGTGAACTGCTAGAATTCGGGTGCATGCGTCGGGTATCGATCTTCGTCACCTGCATCGTGGATCAGCTCTTCCCGCAGGTCGGCATGGCCATGGCGACGGTGCTCGAACGCCTGGGCTACACAGTCGAGTTCCCAGAGGACCAGACCTGCTGCGGCCAGCCGGCCTTCAACACCGGCTACCGCGACGAGGCGCGCTCGGTGGCGCGTCACTTCCTGAAGGTCTTCCGCGACGCCGAAACCATCGTGGTGCCCTCCGGCTCCTGCACGTCGATGATCGCGCACCACTATAAGGAGCTGTTCGCGGACGAGCCCGAACGGCTCGAAGAAGCCGCCCGCCTCGAAGGCCGCGTGTGGGAGTTCTCGAAGTTCCTGACCGAGGTCGCTCAGGTCGAGGATGTCGGCGCACGGCTCGACAAAGTGGTCGCCTTCCACGATAGCTGCCACGGCCTGCGCGAGCTGGGCATCAAGGAAGGACCGCGCAGGCTGCTCTCGCGCGTGCGCGGCCTGACGCTCCGCGAGATGGACACGGCCGAAGAGTGCTGCGGCTTCGGCGGAACGTTCTCCGTGAAATTTCCCGAGATCTCCGGAGGAATGGCGCGCACCAAGATCGACTCCATCGTCCGTTGCGGCGCCGAGGCGGTGGTCGGCATCGACGCAAGCTGCCTGTTGCAGATCCGCGGCGCGCTTTCACGAGCTGGCCTGCCCGTCGAAACGATGCACCTGGCCGAGGTGCTCGCGCACCGCTGAGGACAACGATGACCGGATCTCCCCAAGAGACCATCCACGAGACGCTGGTGAACATCCGGCTGCAGACGGCCATCTACACTTCGACGGCGCGCCTGGCGGACCACCGCCGCACCGCCCTCGCCACGCTGCCGGAGTACGAAGAGCTCCGCACCCAGGCCAATCTCATCAAGCGGCACACCATCGAGAACCTGGGCTTCTACCTGGAGCAGTTCGAGTCCAACGCGAAGGCCCACGGCGTCCAGGTGGTGTGGGCGCGCGATGCCGACGAAGTCGCGGACTTCGTGTGGGACCTCTCGAAACGGAAGAACGCCCGCCTCATCGTGAAATCGAAGTCGATGACCAGCGAGGAGATCGACCTCAACGAGCGGCTGGCCCACCACGACCTCGAGCCGGTGGAGACGGACCTGGGCGAGTACATCATCCAGCTTGCCGGCGAGCGGCCGTATCACATCGTGGCACCGGCGCTGCACAAGACGCGCTACGACGTCGCGGACCTGTTCACCGAGAAGCTCGGCGTGCCCCGCGAAGTCGAGATCGAGAAGCAGACCCGCATCGCGCGCTCCGTGCTGCGCGAGAAATTCCTGGCGGCCGACATCGGCATTTCCGGCGCCAACTTCCTGATCGCGGATTCGGGCGCCGTGACCATCGTGGAGAACGAGGGCAACATCCGCCTCACCACCACCGCGCCCAAGATCCACGTGGCGATCGCCGGAATCGAGAAGATGATTCCGCGCGCGCAGGATCTGGCCGTGTTCCTCAAGCTGCTCGGCCGCAGCGGCACCGGGCAGGCGCTGACGGTCTACACCTCGTTTCTTACCGGGCCCCGCCGCGCTGAGGAAATCGACGGGCCGGACGAACTCTACATCGTGCTGCTCGACAATGGCCGCACGCGCCTGCTCGCCGACCGCGAGAAACGCGAATCGCTGTACTGCATCCGCTGTGGCGCCTGCCTGAATCATTGCCCGGTGTATCGCAAGATTGGCGGCCACAACTATCCGTGGGTCTACTCGGGGCCCATCGGAGCCATCATCACGCCTCAGTATATGGGCGTCGCGCAGGAGCCCTGGCTGCCCTTCGCTTCGAGCCTCTGCGGCGCTTGCGGCGAGGTGTGCCCTGTCAAGATCGATATTCCGAGGCTGCTGCTGGAACTGCGCACGGAGGTTCACGCGGACGAGGCCAAGCACGGCCAGGGCCGCCTGGAGCGGCTCGGCTTCCGCGTCTGGGCCTGGGTCATGCGGCACCCCAGGATCTACGAAATGGCGGCCCTTGTGGCTTCCGCGGTTCTGCCGGACGAGCGCTGGTTTTCCAAAGCGCCGGGACTCCTCAACCACGGCCCGCTCAAGGCCTGGCTGAGCCAGCGCGATCTGCCGCCGGTGGGAAAGAGCTTCCGCCAGTTGTGGCGCGAGCGCAGAAAGGCGGCCGAATGACGGCGCGGGACGATATTCTCAAGCGCGCGCGCGAGGCGCTCGGCGGCGGGTTCGAGCAGCCCGCGGCGCCGCCCAAGGCGCGGATCGTGGTTCCGGAGATCCCGCGGGAAGCTCGCATCGAGCCGTTCTTCCGCGCCATCACGAACCTCGCCGGAAAGGCGTACCTGGCCAAGTCGTTCGCGGACGCTCGGGAATACGTCGTGGCCCTGATTGGCGACGGTCCCGCCGTGGCCTCCAACTCGCCGCTTCTGGCGGAGTGTGGCATCGCGGACCTGCCCGGAGTTCGAGCGGGATTCAAAGATCCCGAAGCGTTGCGGCAGGCCTGCGCCTCGGCCGCATTCGGCATCACGAGCGCCGAATACGCCCTGGCCGACACGGGAACGCTGGTGATGCTCGCCTCCGTCGAAGAGGCTCGCATGATCTCGCTGTTGCCGCCGGTGCACATCGCCATCATCCCGCGCGTCAGGATCCTGACAGGGCTCGACGAGCTGCTCTGGATGGTTCCGCAACCGGGCCTATCCACAAGCTCCATGGTGTTCATTACCGGGCCCAGCCGCACCGCGGATATCGAGCAGATCCTGGTGCGGGGAGTCCACGGCCCCGGTGAGATCCACGTCTTAGTAATATAGAAGTGAAACTTCCTGGGTAATTCGAACGTCGTAACCTTATGATGGCGCACACGGTTCCACTTAGTGGGCGCATGCACTCAAGAGAGGAGATCCTGAAGTGAAAGCTATTTGGCGCTACCTTGCACCTATTTCCCTGCTGGCTCTTTGCGCCCCCCTGGCCAGTGCGCAGACTGCGGCGGACGTCGGTATCGGTTTCGGATCCTACCATGCGAAGGCGAATGCCTCAGGCATTGACAACACTACGTTCGGCTCCTGCACACCCGGCTCGGTCGACACCTGCCAGTCGCTGCCGGCGCTGAGCGGCTTGTTCATGGGGTTCACCGGAGACGTGCTCATCACCAAGAAGTACGGCTTCGGAGGAGAAGTCAGCTTCCAACCCATCCGCACGGACTACGGGCCCTTGAAGTCCCGGCAGCTTTTCTTCGACGCTAACGCCATCTACGTGCCGCTCAGTGGGAAGCGGTTCTCGTTCCGGGTGGAAGGCGGACCGGGCATTGCACGAACCAGCTTCGTCTTCCCACAGTCGCAGTGCGTGGGCGGTGCCGTCTGCAGCAGCCAGAACGTTCCGGTGGGGAACTCGAGCCATTTCCAGCTCCACGCGGGCGTAGGAGTGTCCATCTACGTGACCGAGCATGTCTTCATCCGCCCGCAGTTCGATTATCACTACGTGCCCGGCCTGAACAACCAGTTCGGCACCAACTCCGTTCCCGGTGGCACGATCTGGGTCGGCTACTCGATGGGCAGCCGCGACTAGCAGCCGCTCCTCACGGTTTTAGCGACGAGCGACGAGCGACGGGCCCCCTCACTGGCACCGCAGCGCCAGCATAGGGTCGATGCGCGAGGCGCGCCAGGCCGGGATCCAACTCGCCAGGAGCGAGAGCCCTGCCAGGAACGCGGCCACTGCACCGAAGATCAGCGGGTCGTTCGGGCTCACGCCGATCAATGCCGCCGATGCCAGGTGGGCCAGCGCGGCTGCCAGCGCCACGCCAATCAGCAGGCCGGCCAGCGCGTAGGTCATGCCCTGGCGGATGGCCAGCCGCAGCACGTGACGAGGCTCGGCGCCGATCGCCATGCGGATGCCGATCTCGTGCGTGCGCCGGCCGATGGAGTAAGCCATCACGCTGTAGAGACCGATGGACGCCAGCAGCAGCGCCACCGCGCCCAGCACGCTCAGCAGGCTTGCCGCCACTTTCTGGCCGAACAGCGACTGGCTGATGTACTCCGAGAGCGGCACGGCGTCGAACAGCGCCACGGCGGGATCGATGGCCTGCGCTTCACGCCGCAGCATGGACACCGCCTGCTCCGGAGCCGCGGCCGTGCGCACGTGGAAGGTCAGCGGGAACTCGGGCCGGAAGATCTGCCGGATCGGAATGTAGAAGTACGGCCGCTGGCCTTCGGAGATGTTGTGGTACTTGCTGTCCTTGGCCACGCCGACGACAGTGAACCACTTGCCCCAGCCGCGCACCTTGCGTCCGACGACGGTCTGGTTGGGCATGAAGCGGCGCACGAACTCCTGATTGACGATCATGACCGGTAGCGACTTGTCGTCGTCGTGATCGGTAAAATCGCGCCCATCGAGCAGCGGGATCCGCATCAGGTTGAAGTAGCCCGGCGCTACCAGGTTTCGGTCGATCTTCATATTCTCGCTGGGGCTGGGCACGTACCCCGTAATCTCCAGGTCCTCCCAGGCTCCGCCGATGAATCCGAGCGGCACCGTGTCGGCGTAGCTCACTGCCTGGACTCCCGGAGTGGCCTCCAGCCGCTCCCGCAGCCGGCGGCAGAAGGACTCGGACTGCTCCTGGTTGTATCCGGCGGTGGAAAGGTGGAACGCCCCGATCACAACATTGTGTGCGTCGAATCCCGGGTTGATCGATTTCGCCGTCTCGAAGCTCTTCACGAAAAGCCCCGCGCCCACCAACGCCACTACGGCCAAGGCAACCTCGGCCACTACCAGCGCCGCGCGCAGCCTCTGCGAACTCGCGCCGGCAGCCCCACTGCGCCCACCCTCCTTGAGCGCTTCATCGACGTTCGTCCTGGCCGCGTGCAGCGCGGGGGCGAGGCCGGAGAGCGCCGCCACCACCACCGCCAGCGCCTCGGTGAACGCGAAGACGCCCAGGTTGAGCGTCGGATCGACCAAGGTCGGCGTTGCCGAAGTGGGCATCAGCCACCTCAGGGAACCGCGCAGCCAGGCCGTCAGGATGAGCCCCAGAAGGGAGCCCGCCCCGGCCAGCAGCAGCGACTCGGTGAGAAGCTGGCGAATCAGGCGGCCGCGTGGCGCCCCCAACGCCAGCCGGATGCTGAACTCGCGATCACGAGACGTGGCACGCGCCAGCAGCAGGTTGGCCACGTTGGCGCACGCGATCAGCAGCACCAGCGTGCAGACGCCCATCAGGATCGCCAGCGGCGCCAGGAGCATATGCTGAGCGCTGAAGGTGGACTTCCACAGCGGCAGCAGAGTGGCACCGATGCCTGTGTTCGTGTTGGCCTCCAGTTCGGCCATGCGCCGCGCGATCGAGGCGATCTCGTCGCGGGCCTGCTCCACGGTGACGCCCGGCTTGAGGCGCGCGAGCCCAAAAAACATGCGCGTCCCGCGGTCGCGCAGGTAGAAATCTCCGGCGGCGCTCAGCTGGCCGTACATCATCGCCGGCGCCCACAGTTCGAATGCCAGGCCCGTCTCCGCCCCCTTGAAGTCCTCTGGCGCGACGCCAATGATGGTGTACGGCAGCCGGTTGATGCGAAGCGTCTTGCCGAGGATGGCAGGATCGCCCTCATACCGGCTCTTCCAGAGCGCATAGCTGAGGACCGCGACTGGCTTGCCGCCGGGGGCATCGTCGCGTTCCGCCCCGACAAAGAAGCGCCCCAGGAGCGGCTTCACGCGAAGCACGTCGAAGTAGTTGCCCGAGACCATCTCGACCCACACGCGCTCGGCATGGGTTCCCTCTCCGATGTTGACGGGGCGCGGCTGGACCGTCGCCAGGCCATCGAGCAGCGTGGCGCGGTCACGCAGGTCGCGGTAGTCGGGATAAGAGGTGAGGAGGTGGTCGCCCGATGCTGTGACGGTTTCGAGAGCCACCACGCGGTCCGGATCGCCGGCGCCGGGAAGCGGACGGAACAGGAGTCCGTCCATCCAACTGAACACCGTGCTGGTGGCCGCGATGCCGATGGCCATCGTCAGCACCGCTACCAGGGTGAAGCCGGGGCTGCCCAGCATCGTCCGCAGGCCGTAACGAATGTCGCGCATCAGGGTACCCATAGCACCGCCTTCGCAGCACGCGGATTGCCAACTGCATAGCTGTCAGCTCCCAGCCATCAACCATCAGCTTACGGGTTCTAAGGCTGACTGAAACCGCCCTTCGTTGTCCGATTTTGGGACGCAAGGGCACGGAAGCGGACACCTCTGCCCGGGCTGCGGGGGCCTGCTATTCTCAGTGGCATGAAGGGCACACGAGCGAAGCGGATCCGCTGCGTCAGTTGCCGCCGGATGGTCCCCGCCTACGATGTCGTCACCCGGCTGGACCTGCAGAAAGGCAACCGGGCCCTGTGCAGCCAGTGCCTCAATGCGGAGATGGCGGAAGAGGAGGGGCTGGACAAGTTCGAGCACATCCAGTTCGAACCGGTCGAACTCACCGACTCGGAAGGCGCGGGCCACATCTTCCATTTCCGAACTCATTTGTTTGGGCCAGGGGTTGCCCTGGACGCCTTCGAGCTTCGCGACGGACGTGAGGCAGGCTATCGGTTTCAGGTGATCGGAGACCCGAAGGACGACCTGCTGGTGCTGCTGGGAAGATTGATCGAGAAGATACGCCGCGGGCTGTCCCGCAAGCACGTGGAGAAAGGCACGTATGGGTTGCAAATCGCGGATCACCAGGTGGTGCGCGGGACAATCGACTGGGATGACGCCGAGGACGGCCGCATGCCGCTCCTCATCGTCGATGGCCGTGGGATTTCGTGGGACCAATTCGGCCACATGCTGATGTCCTACGAGGGCTGGCAGTTCAAGCTGGAGATCCGCAGTAAGAGCGACGAGGTTTGACCCCGCGCCAATCCACACGCGACGGCCACCAACCTGACGGCTACTGCCACAGTGCCAGGTCCGTAACGCTCACGTTGACGTCCATCCCGAGGAAGGCCCCCGCGGAACCCGAGTAGGTGCCCCACAAAGGCAGCACCTGTTCGGGAGCCCACGCAACGGCGACGCGAATGAGATTCCGATTGCCGATGATGCTGTTGGTGGGGTCGAAGTCGATCCAGCCGGCGCCGGGCAGATAGGCCTGCATCCATGCATGCATGGCCCCGCCACCTACGGAGCCGGAACTGCTGGGGACGAAGATATAGCCGCTGACAAACCGCGCCGCAAGGCCCAGCGACCTGCAGGCTTCCATCATCAGCACCGCGAAATCCCGGCAACTGCCCCGCCGATTCCGCAATGTCTCCTCGGCAGTCTGCACGCCTTTCTCAATGCGGCGGGTGTACACGCACTCGTCGCGAATACGGTGGGTCATGGCGCGGAGTATTTTCATGGTGCCGGTCGTATCCGATGGATCGAGAAACTGCAAGGCCCATTCGGACACGCTCTCGCCTGGGTAGTGACGCGCCAGGGCGCGCGCGAGATTGGGGAAGTCCTCATCGGAGTAGCGAAAAGGATACGTCCGCGCGTATTCTTCAAGCGGATACTCCGGCAGGGAGGTCTCGAAATGCTCCAGCATCACGGTGCTTTCGAAGCGGAGTTCGGAGGTAGTCCCTTCAAAAGTGGCAACGGCGACCGAGTTATCGAATGGATCGTGCAGCCAGCGCAGGCGATCGGGTTGCGGCGTGATGACCAGGTTCGTCCGGATCAACCGCAGGTCGTGACTCGCGCGCGGGCGGAACATCATGCGGTGCTCGCCCAGGCAGACGGGCTCACGGTAACGGTAGACCGTGGAGTGGTGCACCGTGAGAAGAGACATCAGGCGGCCGTTCCGGGAATCTGGCCGTCCGGAATCTCATCGGTCCAGACCCTGAAGTGTTCCAGCGTATTGGGCCCGAACGTCGTGGTGATCGCCACATCGCACGCGTCGCGGCCTCGCGCCATCAGGACGCGGCCCCTGCGCGGAACGTTGTTGCGCGGGTCGAAGGTGTGCCAGCGGCCGCCGATCCAGGCTTCGAACCACGCCGCGAAATCGCCCACCCCGAAAGGAGGTGGCGTTCCGATATCGCTGAGGTAGCCGGTGCAGTATCGCGCTGGAACGTTCATCGAGCGACAGAAGGCGATGGCCAGGTGGGCGTAGTCGCGGCAAACGCCGGCGCGTTCCTCGAACGCCTCCGCGGCGCTGCGGGTGGCGCGGGCCTTCTGATAGTCGAACGCGATATGGCGATGAACGTAATCGCAGATCGCCTGCACGCGCGGATACCCTGGAGCCGTGCCGCTGAAGAGCTGCCAGGCCGTGTCGGACAGCAGATCGGTCTCGCAATAGCGGCTGCCCAACAGGAATACGAGGGTCTCTTCGGGCAGATCCTGCACGGAGTCCTGCCGGGCGGTGGGCACCATCTCGTCGGGCTGACCGCTGTCTCTGATGATGCCGTCGGCCGCGAGGCGTAGGCGGCCCGCGGGGGCGAGGACGCGGTGGCACTGGTTTCCAAAGCCGTCGCGATAGCGGGTCATCGGAATGGATGGCTCAGCGATGAGGCGATCGGGGACGACGATGTCGGAGGCGCGTGATTCGTGGACATTGACGAGAAGGATGATCGGCGTGGGTTGTGGAAAGCGATAAGTCAGTTCGTAACCGATCCGGAGCTGCATGGTTAGACCTTATGGTACCAGGGCAAACATCGACGCCCGCTCCCCAGCCGCCCCTACTTCAACACTCCCTGGCGCCGGATCCAATCCACGATCATGTCCCGCATCGGCGGACCCGACGCCGCGAAGACCAGGCCGCTGGTGTGCAGCTGGCTCGGCGCGCCCTGATTGGCTGCGGTGAAATCGGAGACCGCCAGCGTGTACTCGCGGTCAGGGTCGATGGCGTGGCCGGCGGTCACCACCGTGGGCAGATCGCGGCCCTTGAACTTGCCGACCAGAACCTCGTTGTCGAACGGCATCATGTTCCAGACGTGCCGCACCAGCAGCTGACCCTGCGGCAGGATGTCGCGCACGCCGCCGGCGTTCATGAACGCGAAGTCGGAGCCGGTCTGGTCGCGCATGGCCCGCTCGATCAGGACCCTCACTTCCGCGCGGCTGAACTCGTGCTCCGCGACCGCCAGCGGTTGGTCCACAACCTCCTTGACCTGGCCCTCCCAGTGCTTCACTTGGGCGGCGACATCGGGCGCGGGAGTGAGCGACTTGGAATCGACAGCCACCTTCTTCCAACTCCACGAGGCCACCGACTTGCGCTCCACGTCCACACGCAGCTCGAGCCGCCCGAGCTCTTCGCCGTAAGCCTTCGCGCGCACCACCATGCGGCCGTCCTTCACCTTCGCCTCCGGCATGCCCTGGTGCTCGTGGCCGGTGACGATTACCGGAACGGTGGGGCCTAGAGCCAGCAGCGCCGCCTCCTCGTTGTCCGTAATGTGCGCCAGAACGATGGTCAGGTCTGCCCTGCCCCGCGCCTCATTCGCATAGCGGCGCACCGCCTCCACCAGCGGAGTGGTGTGCCACGGCCCGCGCGCCTGCGGCTTGGTCAGCGTGTCCAGCGTATCGGTCATGGCGCCCACTACCGCGACGCGGACTCCGTTCGCCAGCAGCACCACGTAAGGCTGGCGCGTGAACAGATGGCCCTCGCCGTCCTCCACATTCGCGGTCGAGATGGGGTAGTTCGCCAGCTCCATGAACTGGCGCGTCTGCTCCCAGCCATAGTCGAAATCGTGGTTGCCCAGCGTGCCGGCGTCGAAGCCGAACAGGTTCGCGATCTCGAAAACGGGGAGGCCTTTGAAGAGGGTGGAGACGGGACTGCCCTGCACGACATCGCCGGCGCTCAGCAGCAGGCAGCCGGTGCAGTTCTCGCGCTCGTGGCGGATCACGGACGCCAGGTAGGCGAAGCCGCCGTTGCCGTTCTCGAGCGGGCTGAGGCGCGCGTGGATGTCGTTGGAGTGGAGAATGGTGACGGTGCGGATGTGGTCCTGGGCGGTAGCCAGGAAGGCGCACAACAGCGCGAGCGGCAGCAGACGTTTGGCGAGAGACATGTGACTATTCTCGCGCCTCGCGCGGGACGGTGTAGGATGAAGCCGTGCGCCTTTGCGTGGCGACTGCATGGCTCGCGTTTGGGATGCCCGCCTTCGGGCAAGTCAGCGAGGCGAGCATCGAGGCCCGATACGGCAAGCCCGTCGCCGGAGTCTACGTCGTTCGTCCCGGGGTGACGATCAAGACGTTCGAGGGACCGGGGGGCGAAGTCTGCATCCTCACGGTCTCGGGGCCGAAGACGGAAGTGTACCTGATGGGGATCCTTGACGAGGTGGTGCCGACGGCGTCGAGGGGGCTGGCGCACGGCGCCGGAAGCGAGTGCCTGGGCATTTGCCGGACCATCAGGAACTACGAGAAGGTGACCATCGCCTCGATAGCGTTGGCCGACGGAAAACTCGCGAACCCTGCCGCCATCGTCACTTTCAAGAGCAAGAGCTGCGAAGCGCGCGTCAAGGAATTCCGCGCCCCGGCAAAGACGAACTGACGAGCACGTCCCCTATGCGCCATTCATCTTTCGTACAGCTCAGAGGGAATGAGAAGCTGGCCGGCGGTTTTTCCGATTGGCTTCGCGGCACTGAGACTTCGTTCCGATCGGGAAAGGGCGGAGCCGATGTGCCTTGCGGCGCCTGCACTGCGTGTTGCCGCTCTTCCCTGTTCATACACATCAATCCTGAGGAAACCGAGACCATCCGGCGGATTCCCCGCGCCCTCCTGTTTCCCGCCCCCGGCCTGCCAGAGGGAAATCTCTTCATGGGCTATGACGACAACGGGCGCTGTCCAATGCTGTTCGACGACAAGTGCTCCATTTACGAACATCGCCCGCAGACTTGTCGCGACTATGATTGCCGGCTCTTTGCCGCCACGGGCGTTCCTATCGATCGCGCGACCCAGCCGGACATAGCGCGTCGCGTCCAGGAGTGGGTATTCAAGTACGAAGCTGAAGGCAGCCGCGAGGAACATGCCGCTCTACAGGAGGCGGCTGCTTTTCTGCAAAAGAACAAGAGCCTGTTCCCGCAAGGGAGTCTGCCGACGCATCCCGGCCGACTGGCGATACTCGCGGTACGAGTCTACAGACTGTTCGCCAACATGACCGCAAAAGCGCGCGACGACGCCGCTATCGCCGACGCCATCGCGAGCTTGTTGCGCGCTACCGAAGATAGAACAGACTGAGCCGCGGCAGGCCGGAGGCTTCGAGCAGGCGGCGGTCCAGGAACTGGCGCTCGAGCATGGCGATCTGTTCGGTCGACATCTTGCCGCGATAAGGGCGCAGTTGCAAGTCGAACTCACGGCGGGCGGCCAGCAGGTCCTCTTCCGGCTGCGTTGCGCGGGCGGCCGCGATCATCTTCTCTTCGAGGACCGTGAGGCGGCGCTCCAGGTCTTCGAGGTTGGCGAGATGCGTTTCGGCCTCGGCTGCCAGCGCGCGCAGGGTCGCGGCCGCTTCCGGAAACCGGCTCTCGACCGCCGCGGCATTGCGCTCGAGATACGCCCGCAGATCCTCGGCGGGGAACGGCGGCTTCTCCGTGCCCTTCGCGGCAGCCGTGCCGCCCGCCATCTGCTGCGCCTGCTCGAGCACGGCCTGGGCGCAGTAGGCGAGCGAGTTCACGGTCTGGATCTTCGACTTCCGGCTGCGCCACTTTTCGAACGCCTCGTCGATGCCGCGCATGACGGCTTCGAGCGGCACCCCCGCGTTCTTCCAGCTTTCGACCAGCGCCCAATCGAGTGGCGAGAGAAGAAAAAGGCCGGTGCCGCGGGCGCGCTGGAAATGCTCCTCGATTTCGGTGAAGTAGTTGAAGTAGTTCTGACCCCAGTCGTCGAGGGTCACAGCCGGCCGTTCCGTTCCCAGATGATGCGCAGGCCCTCGAGTGTCAGATCCTCGTCCACTTCCTTGAGGTACCGCGAGCCGGCAGTGACGAGGCGAGCCTGGCCGCCGGTGGCGACGCTGCGCGTCTCGGGTCCCATCTCCGCGATGAGGCGCTCGAGGATGCCGTCGATGACCGCGATGGCGCCATAGTAGAGGCCCGATTGCATGCTGCCCACGGTGTTGGTGCCGATCAGTTTCTCGGGCTCGCGCACGTCCACCAGGGGCAGGCGCGCGGTCTTGGCGAACAGCCCTTCGACCGTGATGCCGATGCCGGCGCAGATGATGCCGCCCAGATACTCGGCGCGGGCGGAGATGGCGTCGAAGGTGATCGCCGTGCCCAGATCGACCACTACGCACGGGCCGCCGTACTTGGCGAAGGCAGCGACTCCGTTGACGATGCGGTCCGCGCCGACCTCGCGGGGGTTGTCGTAGCGGATGCGCAGCCCGGTGTCGGTTTCGTGCGTGACGAAGACCGCTTCGGTGTTGAAGTAATGCCGGGCCATGAGCGCGAGCGAGGAATTGAGGGGCGGCACCACGCTGGCTACGATGATGCCATCCACGCTGGCCAGGTCGAGCGAGCTCAGCGCGAAGAGGTTGCGGAGGAGGATGCCCCACTCATCCGCCGTCTGATCGTGGACGGTGCGGAGGCGCCAGTGCGCGGTGAGGCGGCGTCCGTCGAAGACGCCCACGGTGATGTTGGTGTTGCCTGCGTCGAGTGCGAGGAGCATGACGGTTACGCGGGTCTTACGCCTCCGGCCAGTATAGTCGTTCTCGATCCGTCCGGGAGGCGCAGGAGAAGGAAGCCCGAGGAATCGAGGCCGTCGGTCACGCCTTCGAGCGGTGCGTCGCCCTGTTCCACGATCACTCGCTTGCCGCTCACCATGCTCGACGCGCGCGCGAACATACGCAGGATGGGCGCGCGGCCGCCATCGGCCAGCATGCGCGTGAAGCTGTCCACGGTTTCGAGCAGGCGGATGAGAAGCATCTCGCGGGATTGCGGCCGCCCGCCGGCGGCGAGGCGCAGCGAGGTGGCGATGGCGTCGAGGGGCGGCGGGAACGACGTGTGGTTGACGTTGATGCCGATGCCGGCCAGGAACGCGGCGCCCTCGGCCTGCACCAGGATTCCGGCGCACTTCTTCCCGTCGATGAGGACGTCGTTGGGCCAGCGCAGGTCGGTGCGCAGATCGGCGACGCGCGCGATGGCTTCGGCGACGGCGAGACCGAGGGCCATCGAGAGCACGCGGGCGTTCTCCTCGGCAAGAGCAGGGCGAAGCACGATGGTGACGTAGAGGCCGGCTTCGGGTTCCGAATGCCAGGCGCGGCCGAGCCTTCCCTGCCCCGCGGTCTGCTCCTCGGCCACGACGACGGAACCGGGCGCGCAGCCGGCGCGGGCGAGACGGGCGGCTTCGGTCATGGTGGAGCCGCAGCTCGCGAGCCACACCAGCTCGCGCGCTGGAGAGGCGGCTCGGATCATGTCGAGGTCGAGGGGCACTGTCTTTAGTATGATATGGGCGG
>CAZBQQ010000052.1:0-7055 GCA_964493965.1 uncultured Solibacteraceae bacterium | reverse complement strand
GCGGCTCGGATCATGTCGAGGTCGAGGGGCACTGTCTTTAGTATGATATGGGCGGCGAGGCGCCATCGCGCGGAGAGTTGATGAATAACCTCTATTTCGCGTGCACATCGTGCAAGGTTTTCGTGGACGCAGGATACCGATGGGCGTACTTCACCCTCGAAGAAGCCGGCGTCGTGAAGCAAGGCACCGCTGTAGACGCAGAACTGGTTCTTGCTGCTCAGGAATACTGGAGTCCCGAGCCGGACGACAGCTCGAAGTGGCTCCTGGAGGAGGTACTCCCGTCGGTGCGCGTGTTTCTTGAGCAGCACCGAACGCACACAGTCGTTTTCGGCGACCGCGACATGTTCGACAAAGGCCCTGACTGGTTCCTCGAATGGATGCAGGAGGGGTATGGTTTTGATCCGCTCCCCCGGCATTGCCTGGAACGCCTGGGGTGCCAATCGTGGGCGGCGGTTTGCGAACACATGACTCAGTTGAAGTTTAAGCCTGCCTGGTGGACGGACCCTAAGGAGCGAGAACGGGCCGAGGGCTGGTACAAAGCTCAACTGATTCGCGCCCTCGGCGCTGGGGCGAGACGCGGCGGTGGTATGATCATACCAGGAGTATGAAATGGCCGCCGTTGATCGCGTGACCGTCACCCTGCCCAACGATCTTGTCCGAGACATCGATCGGCGGGAAAAGAACCGCAGCAAGTTCGTGGCGGAGGCCGTTCGCCACGAACTCGATCGTCGCCGTCGTGCGGAGCTGCGCCGATCACTGCAGAACCCCCACCCCGAAAGCGCCGAGATCGCCGAGCAGGGACTAGAAGAATGGACGCGCGGCTTGCCTGAGGAAGACACCGAGGCGCTTCTTGAGAGCAGCGCCGGCCGGCCGGTTCGCTGGGTCCCTGGCGAGGGGTGGATCGAGGGCGGCGAGTGAGACTCGGCCGCGGCGCGGTTGTCGTTGTGGAACTCGATCCTACCGTCGGCCATGAACAGCACGGCGTAAGACCATGCGTCGTAGTCAGCGATCCGGATGTCATTAGCGACCAGCGTTTTCCGCTGGTGTGCGTGGTGCCGGTGACGGGCACTCCGGGCGAGGGACTTCTCTATCCGGCCCTCGCGCCTGGCCAAAGCGGTCTCGCCAAAAACTCCTTCGCGCTGATCGACCAGTTGCGATCGATCGACAAGCGGAGAATACGGCGCGTGTACGGGGAACTTGCGCGGGAAGAAGTGGCTGCTATCGATGAAGGACTGGCGGTCTTCCTCGGCCTTGGCGACCGGCTTCATGGAGCGGCGGTAGCCCCCGTTCAGTGAATGGAGGGCGCCCATCTACTCCACGATCGCCTGACGGACGGCGACTTCGAAGTCGCGCTGGGCTTGGGGGATCTGTTCCTGGATCATGATGATTTCGACCATTTGCTCTTTGGGGTCGATCCAGGTTTGGGTGCCGAAGGCTCCGTCCCAGCCGAAGCTGCCGTTGGAAACGGCCAGGCCGGCCGCGACGTGATCCTCTATCACTGCCACCAGGAGGCCGAAGCCCATGCCGTGCGCGGGGCGGCCGAGCTTTCCGTTGAAGAGGTCGCCGACGTGATTGGACGCCATTAGTTCGACGGTGCGGGGGCTGAGCAGGCGCTTGCCGTTCAGCGTGCCACCGTTCAGCAGCATCTGCGCGAACTGCGCATAGTCCTCGGCGGTGGACATCAGGCCGCCGCCGGCCGAGAAGTAAGTGGGGCTGGAGAAGCCGTCCTGCGTCGGACTCTTTTCGAGGCCCTTATCGCCCTTGCGGTATAGCGTGGGCATGCGTGGCCGCTTGTCGTCGGGAGGATAGAAGAAGGTGTCGTTCATGCCCAGCGGCTCGAAGATGCGGGTCCGCAGGTAGCGGTCGTACGGCAAGCCTGAAACGATTTCGACGATGCGGCCGAGCACGTCGGGGCCGGCCGCTCCGCTATACTCCCAGCGCGTGCCGGGCTGGAAGTCGAGGGGGACCGCGGCCAGGCGGGGGACGTAGGTGGCCAGCGTGTCGTCGGGCGTCCTCGCGGGCGCGAGTTTCGTACCGAGCATTCTCCAACTCACCAGGCCCGAGGTGTGGGTCAGTAAGTCGCGGACGGTGATGTCGTGGTCCGCGGGGACGACGTAGTAATCGGGAACGCCATCGCGCACCACGGAGACCTTGGCGCCTTTGAATTCCGGCAGGAACTTCGAGACCGGGTCGCTGAGGCGGATCTTTCCCTCTTCGACAAGCATGAGGACGGCGACGCTGGTGACGGGCTTGGTCATGGAGGCCAGGCGGAAGATGGCGTCCTTTGTCATGGGGCGCTTCGAGTCGAGATCCATGAGGCCGTGGGCTTCGAGGTGCACGATGCGGCCGTGGCGAGCGACTAGGGTCACCGCGCCCGACAGTTCACCGGCGTCGATGTGGCGCTGAACGGAATCGTGAATCCTCTTGAGCCGCTCGGAGGACATGCCGGAGTCCTCGGGCTTGCCGGCCGGCACGCCGCCGGCGATCAGCGGGGCGGCGAGGGCCGCCAGGAGTAGAGCGCGCGTCATGGTTGCCGCACCTCGGTTCTCGATTGCGATGTGTCGTCGGGGGCCAGGCTGAGCTCCAGGCGGAAGTTGATGTCGACTGCCGTAGCCGAATGGGTGATGGCACCGCAGGAAATGAAGTCGGCGCCAGCCTCTGCGTATTCGCGGATGGTTTCGAGGGTGATGCCGCCGGAGAGCTCCACGGTGGCGCGGCCCGCGATGTTTCGGATCTGCTCGGCGGCCTGGGCGGGCGTGAGGTTGTCGAGCAATAAATGCTTGGCGCCGCCGGCCAGCGCTTGGTCCAGTTCGGATGGCGTGCGTATCTCGATCTCGACCGGCAGGCCGGTGGCCAGGGCGCGCTTGAGCGCGGGCCGGACGCCGCCCGCGGCCTCGATGTGATTGTTCTTGATCAGAATGGCGTCGAACAGACCGAGGCGGTGGTTCATGACTCCGCCGGCCTCGGCAGCCATTTTCTCAAGGCGGCGCAGGCCGGGGATGGTCTTGCGCGTGTCGAGGATGCGGCACTTGGTTCCGGCCACCGCGTCCACGTAGCTGCGGGCGAGCGTGGCGATTCCGCTCAGCCGCTGCAGGAAATTCAGCGCCACGCGTTCGCAGGTGAGCAGCGCGCGGGCTCGGCCGCGGACGGTGGCCAGGACGTCGCCCTGCTCTACGGGGTCGCCGCTCTGGCGCAGCAGTTTGACTTCTTCGTTGCCTCCGCGGAGCTCGTAGATCAGGGGCAACAACTCCACGCCGGCGACGATGATGGACTCACGCGCCACGAAGCGGCCTTGGGCGCGTTTCCAGGCGGGGACGCAGGCCTCGGAGGTGACGTCGCCCGTGCCGATGTCCTCTTCTAGCGCGTGCTTCACGATCTGGACAATCTCGGGATGGCGTACGTCGAAGGGCATCAGCTTCCAAAAAACAATTTTGGCCACGAATGGACACGAATGAACACGAATAAGACGGGCGGCTTCACGGCGAACCGGCGTTGGCCCGTGCAGGGATGGGGTAGGTCGAAGGGCATCAGATTATTCAGAGGGCAAACCTTGGGACAGGCACCAATTTCGCAAAGGCGGCGAAATTGGGTCCAGTCCCCGGTTTGCGGAGTGGCGAAATTGGGTCCAGTCCCCGGTTTGCGGATCGCCGGCACTAGGCGAGACCTTCCAGGGTGGCTCGGTTTTTCTCCAACTGCGCCTTGTATTCGGCTAGCTTCTGGCGGATGGAGGCCACGACCTGCTCGGGGGCGCGGGAGAGGAACTTCTCGTCGGCTAGCTGGCGCTCGGAGTTGGCTATGTTCTTTTGGAGCTGGTCGTTCTCCTTCTCGGTTCGCTTGCGGAGGATTTCGGTTTGGGCGGCGGACACGGCCAGGACCAGGTCGAAGCCGGCGGCGGAGCGCTTCACTCCCGCGACTCCGGTGGCGTCGGTGCGGACATCGAGCGTCACCTTTGCCAGCGACTGGATGACGCCGAGTTGGGCGCGGGCCACGTCGGCTGCGGCTCCGGCGGACACCAGCACCACATCGAACTCCTGCTTGGGATCGAGAGCGAAATCGGCACGGAGGTTGCGGACCATGACTACGATGTCTTCGAGGATCTGCATGTCGCGCTCGGCTGCGAGGTCGGAGGCGTGAGCGTCGTACTCGGGGTAGGGCGCGATAGCGATGGAAATGGGGTGGTCGCCGGAGTTGGCCATGAGACGCTGCCAGAGCTCCTCGGTGAGGAACGGCATGATGGGATGCAGGAGGCGCAGGGCGGCCTCGAAGACGGCGAGCAAGTTGCGCCAGTCGGTGGTGGGACCGGAGTCGGCCTGGAAACGCAGCTTCTTGATTTCGAGATACCAGTCGCAGAATTCGTGCCAGAAGAACTGCCAGACCAGTTCGGCGGCTTCATGGAAGCGGTAGCGGTCGATGGCGCGGTTCATGAGGTCCGCGCACTGGTTCAGGCGGCTGAAGATCCAGCGGTCCTCGAGCGGCGCTTCGAGGCCGGGCGAGTTGAACTCGGGCAGGAGGGAGTTGCCGGGGGCGGGCGCCCAGGCCGTGATGCCGGAGCGCTCCATGTTCATGAAGATCAGGCGGGCGGCGTTCCAGATCTTGTTGGCGAAGTTGCGGGCGCTCTCCATGCGCTCGTCGGTGAAGACGATGTCGGTGCCCGGCGCGGCGGCGCGAAGGAAGGCCATGCGGACGGCGTCGGTTCCGTACTTTTCGGTGACGGCGAGCGGGTCCACCACATTGCCCTTGGTCTTGGACATCTTCTGGCGTTCGGCGTCGCGCACCAGGGCGTGGATGTAGACCTCGCGGAACGGAACGTCGCCGGTGCACTCGAGGCCGAGCATGATCATCCGCGCCACCCAAAAGAAGAGGATGTCGAAGCCGGTGATCATCAGCGAGGTCGGGTAGAAGGTCTTGAGATCCTCAGTCTGATCTGGCCAGCCTAGCGTGGAGAAGGGCCACAGGCCGGAGCTGAACCAGGTGTCGAGCACGTCGGGATCCTGCTCGAGCTTTTCCGAACCGCAGGGGCAGGCGGTGGGGTCGGTGCGCGACACCACGATCTGACCGCAATCGCGGCAATACCAGGCGGGGATGCGATGACCCCACCAGAGCTGGCGCGAGATGCACCAGTCGCGGATGTTGTACATCCACTCGTAGTAGGTCTTGGTGACGTTGTCGGGCGTGAACTTGATGCGGCCTGCTTCCACCACCTGGATGGCGGGCTCGGCGAGCGGCTTGGTCTTGACGAACCACTGCGTGGAGACCAGGGGCTCGACGGGCGCTTTGCAGCGCTGGCAGCGGCCGAGGTTGAGCTCGTAGGGCTCGATTTTTTCGATCAGGCCGAGCTTCTCGAGATCGTCGACCACCCGCTTGCGGGCTTCGTCGCGGTCGAGGCCGGCGTAGGGACCGGCGGCCTCGGTCATGCGGCCGGTGCCATCGATGACCTGGATCTTGGGGAGGTTGTTGCGGCGTCCGGCCTCGAAATCGTTGAGGTCGTGCGCGGGCGTGACTTTGACGACTCCGGTTCCGAATTCGGGGTCGGCCACTTCGTCGGCGATGACCGGAATGTCGCGGTTCATCAGAGGCAGGCGGACGGTGGCGCCGTGGAGATCGAGGTAGCGCTTGTCCTTCGGGTTGACGGCGACGGCGGTGTCGCCAAGCATGGTCTCGGGTCGCGTGGTGGCGACGACGAGGATGCGATCACTGCCGTTGACGGGGTAGCGGATGTGCCAGAGATTGCCGGGCTTGGGATCGTGGGTGACTTCGAGATCGGAGAGGGCGGTCTGGCAGCGCGGGCACCAGTTCACCATGTACTCGCCGCGATAGATGAGGCCCTTTTCGTAGAGGCGGACGAAGACTTCGCGGACGGCGCGGGAGAGGCCGGGATCGAGAGTGAAGCGCTCGCGGCTCCAATCGCAACTGGCGCCGAGGCGGATCATCTGCGCCTTGATGGTGCCGCCATAGCGCTCCTTCCATTCCCAGACGCGCTTTTCGAATTCGACGCGGCCGAGCTCGCGGCGGTCGATGCCTTCGGATGCGAGCTTGCGCTCGACGAGCATTTGGGTGGCGATTCCGGCGTGGTCGGTGCCGGGGAGCCAGAGGGTGTTGTCGCCGCGCATGCGGTGCCATCGAACGGTGACGTCGATCTCGGTGTGCTCGAGCATGTGCCCGATGTGCAGCGAGCCGGTTACGTTGGGAGGAGGGATTGCTAGCGAGAAGGAACGGCCGGCGACACCGGCGGCGCGGAAGATTCCGGAGTCGATCCACCACGCGGCCCAGTGCGGTTCAAACCGTTGGGGCTCATAGACTTTCTCAAGTTGCATGAAGAACTACCAATTTTAGCATGAGGTATTCACAGGAGCCCCAGCGCGCGGGCGGCGGTGATTAGCAGGGGCGCGGCTGATGTGGCGATGCCGAGTGCGAGGACGATGCGGTTGACGTTTCGGATGTGGGCGAGCGTGCGCTGAAGTTCGGCTTGGGGCATGAAGTCTTCGTGTTCGGGGCGGTGCGAAATGAGGAGGCGGTAGATGAGAACGGCGAAGAAGGTTCCGGCGATTGCGCCCCAGGCGATGAAGGCCCAGGCGAGGTAGGTGAGGCCGAGGTAGAGGCGCATTCGTTTTCCATTGTGGGGTAGAGGCCGCGGACAGAGCAACGCGGCGGTGCACGAGTGAATTCGCATCCCGGATTTCGCGTGGCGCGCCCGTGCGCCGTCCGGGGCGCTCGGACGAGGGATCTCGCGTTCGCGGACTGTTCGCGTCGGCGTGGCGAAGACGACGACGGCCCTCTGTTGGGCGCGGTGGGACCACGGGAGTGTTCTGACAATGATTTTGGCTCGCTTTCCAGGCGTATCCTCCAGATTCGCAGCGACATAGCTCTCGGAGAGCATCGGTGAGCGTCCGCATTTTCATCACCCGGAGCGCTCGCGCCTGCCAAAGGCATCTAGGTTCGTTTGGTATGGCGTGGTTCTCGCAGCGATCTTCAATTTGGAGCGCTCGCGCCTGCCAAAGGTATCTAGGTTCGTTTGGTACGGCGTGGTTGTCGCAGCGATCATCAATTTGCACCTG
>CAZBQQ010000051.1:24973-30637 GCA_964493965.1 uncultured Solibacteraceae bacterium | reverse complement strand
CAGCCCGAGCACATCCGGGTCGTCTTCGAAATCCGCAGCCACGAGGAGCGCTTCGACCTGGCCGCCCCGACCTTCCTCTATGCCTCAAAGGGCGGCTGGACCGGCGAGGTGGATGCCACCGTGCAATCGCACGCGAACTACGTCACCCTGGGTCTGGTCACCGACGGCGACACGCTCGCCGAGCGCGCCACCGGTATGCGCGCGCGCTACGAAAACCGCCAGATCGCGGACGGCCGCCTGCGCCTCGTCCTCGGCTTCGAAGATTTCCACGAAGCGTGGAATCCGGCCACCACGGAAGCCGCCGGCGCCACCGAGCTTTACCGCGCCCGCCGCGACGTCGAGCCGGTGGCCACCATTGCCCTGGCCCGCTCGCTGAAGGTCTCCTTCGGCCTCAGCTTCGAACAGCTTCAACCACAGCTTTCGGCCGCGCATTCGGAAGCCTCCAACGGCGTGATTACTACTCTGCGCTATGATCGGCTTTTGGAGGGGACTGGGTCCAGTCAGCAACGGGTGGAGGCAGGTTACAGCCTGCGCGCGGCCACCACTTCTCTCGCCAGCGACTTCGACTACACCCGCCACACCTTCGATTTCTGCTACACCCTGTGGCATGGGGCGCACCGCATTTCAACCCACCTGACCTCGGGCGTCATCCGCGGCGCCGCGCCCCTGTACGAGCGCTTTGTTCTCGGAACCAGTACCACCCTGCGCGGTTGGAACAAGTACGATCTCGCGCCCCTGGGCGCCAACCGCGTCGTTCACAACTCGGTCGAATACCGATACCGCTTCGTGGAGGCCTTTTACGACACCGGATCTGTCTGGAACTCCGGTGCGCACGCCACCATACACCACTCCCTCGGCGGCGGCGTCCGCCTGGGGGACCTGGCGCTGCTCGTGGCATTCCCCATGCGCAATGGCCGTCCCGAACCGGTCTTCATCGCTGGCCTGAATCTCTGATGCGCAGCCCAGATCGCATGACGCGCCGGGAGCTCCTGTACCTTCTGTTGCCCGCTTCCGGTGCGTGTTTTTCGAAATCGCTTCCGGACGAGGCCTTGGACGCGCGTCTGGATGCCGGCCAGATTCGCGTCTCCGCCCCCCAGCTCCGTTTCGTCGCCGGCCCCGCGCTCGAGCGCCTTCAGAACGGCGCGCTCGTGCCATTCGCGTTGCAACTCGCGCTATCGACGGACCGCTGGGCCACCGTCTCGCATCGCGACATCGAGCGTTTCGTCTTCAGCTACGACCTGTGGGAGGAGAAGTTCTCGATCGCCAAGCTGGGCAGCCCGCGCCGGTCCGCCGCGCGCCTTTCCGCCCGCGCCGCGGAGTCCTGGTGCATTCAGGAAATGATGCTACCCCAGGAGGGCCTCGCCGCCGACCAGCCCTTCTGGCTGCGCCTGGAAGCCCGGGCCGAGAACCCCGCCGAGGATCCGCACGTCATGACCGAGGAGGGCGTCAGCCTGACCCGGTTGGTTGAGCTTTTCAGCCGCCGCTCACGGGGCGGTGACAACCGGTGGTCCATCGACGCCGGTCCTTTCCGCCTGGCCTCGCTGGCCCGGCCTGGAGTGGCGCGATGAGCCTGCGCGCGCGGATCATCCTGATCTTCATCGGCGCCACCCTTCTGCCGCTGGCGGCCACCTGGTGGCTCACCACCACGCTGCTCGAGCAGAGCCTGGCGTACTCCTCCACGGACCAGCTCGACCGTCTTTCCAAGGTCACCGAGCAGACCGGCCGCGAACTCTACCAGCGGGTGCGCGATTCGCTGAAAGCCGAGGCGGCCTCCGGCCGTCCTCCCGAGCACCGCTGGACGGCGCCGTCATCCGCGCCCGCCGAAGTGCGGCAGTTCTGGGAATCCGGCGAACCCGAGCGCTTCGTTCTTTCCGAGCCCGATGGCGACCGGCTGACCTACCTCCGGGTGGGGCAGGACTCCAGTCCTGTAGCGGGTCTCCAGACCCGCCATGGGAAGGTTGCCGAGGTCCTTTCCTGGTCCGCCCCGATTGGGCCGCTCGGCATGGCGCGCATCTCGGACGCTTACCGCCAGGCTCGCGATACGGTCCAGCGCGCCGGCGCGCTCGATCTGCGGCGCGGCTTCGTCTACACCTACGTCCTGATCGCGGCAGCGGTCTGGCTGGTCTCGCTCCTTCTGCTGGCTCTGATGGCGCACCACACCAGCCGTCCCATGCGCCTGTTGACCGCCGGCCTCGGCCGCCTCGCCGCAGGCGATCTCGGGGTGCGCCTGGACGCCCGCCGCTCGGACGAAACCGGACGCGCCATCCGCGCCTTCAACGACATGGCCGCACAGCTCGAGCACAGCCGCAGCCGCCTGGTCTACCTCACCCAGCTCGCCAGCTGGCAGCTGCTGGCCCGCAAGATGGCGCACGAGCTGAAGAACTCCCTGACCCCCATCCGCCTCACGCTGGAGGAAATCGTCGCTCGCAACCCCGGCGACCTTTTCATAGAACAGGCCGCGCGCATTGTCATCGACGAGGTCGAAAGCCTGGAGCGCCGGGTGCGCGCCTTCTCCGACTTCGCCGCCGAACCGCCCGTTCGATCGGCTTCGGTTTCGGTCAACGCCATGCTCGAAGAACGCATCATTCTGCTCAAGGCCGCCCATCCGGAGGTGGCCTACAACGTGGTGCTGGCGGGTTCCGACCCCGCCGCCCTCGCCGACGAGGATCTGCTGAAGGGCATCCTCTCCAACCTGCTCGAGAACGCCGCCGAAGCTGCCGGGGCTGGCGGCACCGTGCTTGCCATCACCTCGACCGATGCCGCGGGCGTCGCCATCGAGGTGCACGACTCCGGGCCCGGCCTGAGCGCGGAAGCCCGCCAGACGCTGTTCGAGCCCGCTATCTCCTTCAAGAAGCGCGGCATGGGGCTTGGCCTCTCCATCGCCCGCAAGAACGCGCTGCTGATGGGCGGCGACATCTGCCTGGTGGAAGGCCGCCTCTCGGGCGCCGCTTTTCGCGTGACTCTCCTCCGTCAATCGGCCGCCAGCTATCAGCTATCGGTGGAACGCCAGTCGGGCGCCTCCGTCTCTCCCCAAAATTCGCAGTCGCCTGAGCGCCATCTGATAGCTGATAGCTGAGGGCCGATTGATCCCTCCATCCCCCGCCGGGCGGGTCTGGAGACCCGCTGCAGGCGTGGACGCCTGCCCCACTAAACGGAAACGGACGGCATCGCCGCGTCGTCCTGATACTGAATGTCCCGCATTGTAGTCCTCGACGACGAAGAGAATGTCGGGCGCTCCCTCCGGTTGGTCCTCGAGCGGGAAGGCTACGCCGTCACCGTCTGCCGCAGCGCCTCCGAATTCCGGGCCCACCCCGACGTCCTTCGCGCGGATGCCTTCCTGCTCGACATCATGCTGCCCGATGCCAACGGGATCGAGGTCCTTCGCTGGCTCCGGCAGAGCGATTGCCTGGCTCCCGCGGTCATGATCTCCGGCCACGGCACCATCGCCGACGCCGTCGAAGCCACGCGCGCCGGCGCCTTCGATTTCCTCGAAAAGCCGCTCACTCGCGACCGCGTCCTGCTGGCCCTCAAGAACGGCGTCGAGCAGTCTGCCCTGCGCCGCGAGAATGAACGCCTGCGCGAGCTGGTGGGCGACTCGCCCTGCATGATCGCCGCCAGCCCCGCATTCAAAGCGCTGGTTGAGCAGGCCACGCTGGTCGCCCGCTCCGACGCCCGCGTGTTGCTGGTTGGGGAATCCGGCACGGGCAAGGAGCTGCTGGCCGCGCACATTCACCGGGAGAGCCCGTTTGCGTCGGGCCCCTTCGTCAAGATGAACTGCGCCGCCATCCCGACCGAGCTGCTCGAGAGCGAACTGTTCGGCCACGAGAAAGGCGCCTTCACGGGAGCCTCCTCCGCCCGCCGCGGGAAATTCGAGCTCGCCGACGGAGGCACGCTTTTCCTGGACGAGATCGGCGACCTGCACGAGACCGCCCAGGCTAAGCTTCTGCGCGTTCTTCAGGAAGGCGAATTTCACCGCGTCGGCGGCGAGCAGCCGCTCCACGCCACGGTCCGTGTCATTTCCGCTACAAACCGCGAACTGCCCGCCCTGATCGCGCAGAAGCGCTTCCGGGAGGATCTCTACTATCGACTCTCGGTGGTTCCCCTGCGCGTGCCGCCGCTGCGCGAACGCCCCGAGGACGTACGCCCTCTGGCCGGATATTTCATGGAAGAGTTCTGCCGACGGAACAACTTCAAGGGCAAGACCATCGACGACGCCGTCTTTCCCGTGCTCGAGCGCCTGCCCTGGCCCGGCAATGCCCGCGAGCTGCGCAACGTGGTGGAGCGCATGGCGATTCTGACGCCCGGCGACCGCATCACGCTGGATTCCGTTCCGGTGGAACTACGCCTATCCCGCAATGGGGCCGCCCATTCTTCGGTGCAGGACGCCCGCGACGCCGCCGAGCGCGAGCACCTCCTGCGCGCCCTCGAATCCTCCGATTGGAATGTCTCTTCCGCCGCTCGCGCCCTGGGTGTGGAGCGCACCAACCTCCACAAACGCATCCGAGCCCTAGGTCTGACCCGCGCCTGAAGGGGGCGTATCTCCAGGTGCGCGAATCCCGTGGGACGGCATTTTCGGAGGACGCCGGGAGCTTTGGGAAGGCCCATCCCGAGCATCCCTTTCCCAGCCAATACTAGTCATTTGCCCAGTATCGTAGGCTAATTTGGAAGCTTAATATCGAATGTGGGTCTCCGACGAAGGAGTTCGATGACCGACCGGACGGAGGAGTCTGTCCCTCCGCTGGAGAGGACCGCAGTGGTCCCTGGAGTCAGTCCCCTGCCTGCCGAGCGCCTCCCGTTTGACGGCGCCGAAGTGCCTGCCTTCGAAACGGTAGCCCAGGTCCTATGGATCGCTAAGTCTTTTGTGTTGACGGCTATGCGGGATCGGTGTAGAATTCCAGACCAGGAAGGGTTGCCACATCGTGGCAAAAAGGATGGATTAGGCATGCGAAAACTCGCTGGTGTGTTCCTTTATGCGCTATTGCCTGTTTGCCTGGCAGCTCAAACGCTAGTTCCTCTTGGAACAGCCGCCAATTTCGGGGTTCTGGCTGGCTCTACGGTTACTAACACCGGCGCTACCTCGGTTAGTGGGTTTGGTGGTGGGGAGATTGGGCTGAGCCCAGGCAGCGCGGTGACAGGATTCCCGCCCGGGACATCGGGGGCGATACACGCCGCCGACGGTCCGGCCGGCATAGCCCAAGGCGACCTGACGATTGCCTATAACTTCGCCGCGGGAGAGCTCAGTACCGGCGTTCTAGCTGGAAACATAGGCGGGACCACCATAACCCCTGGCGTTTACACAAATGCGTCCTCGGTGGGGATAACAGGGACCGTCACCCTCAGCGGCGCTGGCGTGTACGTCTTCCAGATCGGCTCCACACTTACTACGGGGTCCGGCAGCAATGTCGTTCTTAGCGGAGGCGCCACGGCGGCCAACGTCTTCTGGCAGGTTGGCAGTTCAGCGACTCTTGGAACGGGCTCTACCTTTAATGGAAATATCCTGGCTCTAGTGTCCATCACGGCCACAAGCGGCGCGACGCTGAACGGCAGAGCATTGGCACGGAATGGCGCGGTTACGTTGGACACCAATACGATAACGGTCCCCCCCCTCGCCACGCCAACGCCGACGCCGACCCCAACGCCGACGCCAACGCCGACGCCAACGCC
>CAZBQQ010000051.1:8412-24873 GCA_964493965.1 uncultured Solibacteraceae bacterium | reverse complement strand
CCACGCCAACGCCGACGCCGACCCCAACGCCGACGCCAACGCCGACGCCAACGCCAACCCCAACACCAACACCGACTCCAACACCGACGCCGACCCCAACGCCGACGCCGACCCCAACCCCAACCCCAACACCGACACCGACACCGACCCCAACACCGACGCCAACACCGACGCCGACGCCGACGCCAACCCCGCCCCCCGGGACGCCCGCACCGTCTTCGGCGATTCTGGTCACGATAGGTCTGGTTTGCGTTGGGCTCTACGAGGCGAGACGGCGGTTCCGGCGCGCCAGAAAGGTGTAGGCGACGGGCATCCCGTCTGCCATGATCACGCACCAGTCATGAGAAGGACGCGGCTGGCCGTTGTCGTCCTGACCGCCGTGGTCCTTGTGTACTGCTACGCTCCCACGCTTCGAGGGATGTTCGAGCAGTGGTCGATCGACGAAGACATGTCGCACGGCTTCGTGGTGCCGGTGGTAGTCCTCTGGATCGTATGGAGAGAACGTGAGCGGTGGCGGGCGCTGCCGGCCGAACCGAGTTGGTGGGGTTTGGCGGCGCTGGCGGCAGGCGCGACCATGCAGTTCCTGGCGGTGCTTGGCCTGGGTCTGTTCGCCAGCTCGGTAGGGTTTCTGCTGTCGGTCGCCGGCGTGGTCCTTTCGCTCGGCGGCCTGGCGTGGCTGCGTGCGTGGGCGTTGCCCCTCCTGCTTACGCTCTTTATGTTGCCGAAACTGGCGCTCGTCTACACTCCGGCTACGCTGCCGCTCCAACTGCTTGCCAGCCGGATGGCCGCGGGTATCCTGACAGCCTTTGGGACCGGGGTGATCCGGGAGGGCAATATCCTGGATGTGGCCGGCCGCCGGGTTTCGGTGGTGGAAGCCTGCAACGGCATCCGGTATCTGCTTTCGCTCGGTTTCATGGCAGTGGTGTTTGCCTACCTGGCGGACACAAAACCTTGGATGCGAATCGCCCTGCTCCTGGCGGCCGTGCCGATCGCGATCGTCGCGAATGCCTTCAGGGTGGCGGCCGCCGCCTGGTTGCCGTCGCTCGCAGCCGGCACTCCCCATGCCATCTCCGGCATGCTCCTCTTTGTGGTTTGCCTTGCGACGCTGGCGCTGGTGCGACGACTGTTCAATAGGGTGTATGCGAGTTATCAGTCCTGAGTGGCGCGCTGCTCTCGTGCCGGTCTTCCTGGCTGCTCAAGCCCTGTTCATCCACGCCGCAGCCAGCCGCGAGCATCCGCCGGCGCCGCCGCCTCTCGCGCGGTTTCCAGTCGAATTCGACCGGTGGAAAGTGCTCCGCGAGGAGCCCGTAGGCGCGGATATCGCAAAGGCGATCGCAGCCGACGCCCTGTTGAGCCGGACCTACGTCGAGACCCCCGATGGCGCGCTTGCGAACCTGTTCGTGGCTTGGTTCCAGACACAGCGAGCAAGCGTCCGGCACTCGCCCAAAGTGTGTCTGCCGGCGTCGGGTTGGATGCCAGAGGTCAAAGACGAGGTTACGCTCGATACTGCTGCTGGCCCCATTACCGTGAACCGCTATCTGGTCGCCAATGGCGCCGGGCACGCCGTAGTTCTTTACTGGTTCGAGACCCCACGTCGCGTGATCGCCGACGACTGGGCGCTGGCGACCAAGCTCTGGCTGGTGGCCGACGCCTGGCGGGACAAGCGCACGGATACGGCCCTGGTTCGCGTTATGGCGTGGTCGGCCGACGGAAGGTACGAGGCGGCGACAACGGTGGCCACCGGGTTCGCGCGCGAATTGTATCCAAGGCTGCGCGAATACCTGCCGCGGTAGGCCGGGCGCCCTTCCCTTTGGCCACAAGGCCACAAGGCATCTTGCGCCCCCGGTGTTTCGAGCCTAGAATCGAGGCAGAGGAGGGCTGGTTTGATGGCAAACCCACAGAAATACAAGAGGAACCTGGTGTCTGAGTTCCTGGGAGACGACGACGCGGGTGAACCCGTGCAGCTCCGAAGCGTTCACTTGACCGGCGCCCAGGGCAAGGCCGCGAAGGCGGTTCCCCGCCGCTCCCGGCTACCTGTCGCCAATGGCAGCGCGCAGAAGCCGGACCCGGCGCTCGCCCGCGAGCCCGCTCCTCTCAAACTCGGGGACAAGACCTCGCAGGCCCATTCTCCCGAGCATCTTAGGAAGCTCCAGCGGCTTCCCAAGCTGCGCAAGCCCTACACGAATCCCGGCCGCCACGTTGGCTGACGGTCACCCGCAACTGCAGGCCTCAGCTCCGCTGTCGCCACGGCGTAGTGCGCCGATCACCGCCGCGGCGCAGCCGACGCCGGAGGAGACCGCGATTGCGTTCAGCGCGCAATTCATCCGGCAGGCGCCGCACTCCATGCACGCGTCGCGGTCTATGATCGCTGCTTTGCGACTGATCACGGAGAACACACCGTGTGGGCAGACCTCTTCGCAGCGGCCGCAGCCGTTGCATAGACTCGAATCCAGGGTCAGGGAATGGCCGTTCAAGAGGTATCTCATAAAGCTCCGGCGATACGCAGGATGGCGCCCGCTCCGGCCGCGATCAGGATCGGCGGCAGACCACGCCGCACCTCCAACCGCACCCCGGCCAGCGTGGTGAATGTGGTCGAGCCTGTGAAGGTCATGGCCATGTAGGAGGTGATCGCCACCACCAGAAGCGCCGCGCCCGCGCCTTCGATCAGCCCGACCGGCAGCCACCACAGCAAGGCAGCCGCCACCAGCGCTCCGGCTACTGCTCCCTTAAGAACGAATGCGCGGAACGGAAGCCACGGCAGGAGCCACGGAACCACCAGCCCGCCGGTCAGGACCGCGGCAAGAAAAGGCACCATGCCGGTGAGCGCGTGGACCGTGAGGCTGTGATGGCGGAGAACATCGAGCGCCGCCACGAAGGTCGCGATGGCCAGAAGCGGTCCCACCGCCGCCACAAGCTCGACCGGCGTAACGGCGAGCCGCTCTTTCCAGCCAAAGGTCACGCGGCGCATGGCGGGCATGGCCTTCATCCCCGCCGCGAGGTAGGCGGGAATATCGGCGGCGCGAACGGGACCGTAGTGCACCGAGAAGCCGGTGGCACGCTTCACCTCGTGCGCGGCGACACCGGTGGCGCCAAGCTGCGGCACAACCAGCTCGCGGTGCTTCACCACCTCACGCAGGCCGGCGGCCTGTATGCGGCGGACCAGTTCCGCGGTGCCGAATGTCCCCTTCCCCGCCGCGCACCAGACGTTCACGCCTTTCGTATCCAGCACCAGCAGCCACACGTCCAGTCCGACAAGCTGGCGGCGCACCGCATCGACGGTCAGCTTGTAGTTGGCCGTGACCAGGACGGGAGACGCCGAATCCGGCGCCCCTACGCGATACAGGCCCGGCGCCACCGTGTACTTCGCGCGGCCGAAGCCCCAGCGCACTTTCCAGCCGCCGAGGACGTCGCGCCATCCGATGTTTGTGCTGAGCGTCCGGGGCGGCCCCGCCAACAGCGTGCTGCATGCGCAACCGCAGCTACTTTGTCCCATTGCGAACCCCCTTGGGGCTGGTCGAAGCGCAGCAGGCTCCGCCACCTTCGGGCGCCGTCCGGTGGGCCCGCATGAGTTCCGCCAGCAGCTTGATCGCCTTGCCGACGCACTTGCGGTCACCGTCGCTCATGTCGTCGAACAGGGCTTGGTAGTAGCGGTCGCACATCCCATCGATCTCGGCCACCTTCTCGCGTCCCGCCGCCGTAAGAGTCAGGCAGACGGCGCGGCGGTCGGCGGGATCCTGTGTTCGCTCCACCCAGCCCGCCTTGACCAGCCCGTCAACGGTGCGGCTTAGAGTGCTGGCGTCGAGATCTAGCGCGGCTGAAAGGCCGGTGAGCGAGCAATCCGTGAACGAAAGCTCGAGGAGCGCGTGGCACTGCCCCAGCGTGACGCCGCAGCAGCTGGTCTCGCCCTCGAGATGGCGAACGGCTTCGCGCTCCAGAACGCGCAGGTCGCGGCGGAAGCCGTGGAGGAAGTTTGTTTGTGACACACAATATTTGTATTACACAACTATTGTGTGTGTCAAGGACTATTCGCTCCCTTTAGCCGTGATCCCGCGGATGAAGTCCACCTCCGCCTGGCGGTAGGGCTTCCCGTCCGAATAGAAAATGTCGTGGAACCAGACTTCTGGAGGATGCTCCACGTAAGGGTGCTGCCAGGAATCCCACGGCAGGTAGGTCTGAGTCTTGCCCTGAACGAAACCCCAGTTGATAGCGCCTACCTTGTACTTCTTCGCCACCGGCAGAATGCTCTGGAACGTGCTGCCGCGCGGCCGCGCCATGTACTCGGTGCAGAGGATCGGGCGGCCGTACGGCTCCAGCGATTTCACCCGGCGCTCGAACTCATCCGCCGGCTCGTAGCTGTGGAAGGAGAGGACGTCCGAGTTCTCGAGCTGGATCTTCGCCATCGGACTTCGTTTATCGGCCGGGGACCAATCGCCTTGCCACACGCCGCTGGTCAAAGGCTGCGAGGGATTGACGGATCGCGCCCAAGCGAACACCCGCGGCAGCAGCACCAGCACACGCTGCACCTTGTCGGCCGGGTCGGTGTAGCTGCCCGCGTTGGTGTTATCGGGCTCGTTCCACAGGTCCCATCCCAGAATCCGCTTGTCGTTCGCGAAGGCGCCCACCACGCCTTTGACCCAGGCCTCGAGGCGCGGGTACTCCGCCGGGTCGTCCAGAGCCCCGGCGCCCGGGCTCTGGACCCATCCGGAGTTGTGCACGCCCGGCGTGGGCGCGTGCTGTTTGCCGAGCCGCGGATTGGGGTCCCAGCAGGAATCGAACAGCACCAGGAGCGGGCGGATGTGGTGCCTGTCCGCGATCGCCAGAAACGTGTCCAGGCGCTTGCGGAAACCATCCGCGTCCTGCTGCCATAGCAGATCGTGCAGGAATACGCGCATGGTGTTCATGCCGATGCTCTCGGCCCAGCCGAGCTCGGTATCGATCCGTTGGGGATCGAACGAATCGGCCTGCCACATCTCCAGTTGGTTAATCGCGCCGGCGGGGATGTAGTTGCTCCCCACCAGCCAGGGCTGCTCGCGGTACCACGTGGCGGCCTTTTCCGTGGGCCAGGGGCCGGGCGCGGCGTTGAGCGCTGCTCCGGCCACCAGGGCCAACAGAATCCCGAAAGCTGCAGTTCTGCGCATGTTGTGATCGTACAGCAGCCGCGGTGAAGGGAACAAACGGTTTCGTCCAGCGCGCGCCCTCGGCCGTATCCGGTGGCAGCCCTGATCGCCGCGCGCCTGGTTGCGGTTGTCTGTGGCCCCACGGAGAGTCCGAAAGCGGCACGTCCGCGAAGCAGAATGTTCGATTTGCGGTCAAGAGGAACCGGCCGAGCGCCGCCGCCGTCGAAGCGATAGGATCGTTGTAAGCCTACATTATGGAACTTCAATGGTTGAATTCTGTGCAGCGGGCCACGCTGGGCGGCCTGCTCATCGCAGCCACGTCTCTGGCTGCCGGGCCGCCCTCCCGTATCCAGGCGGAGATTCAGAACCGGGAGACGTTCCGCCTCACCGGCAATGTCCACACGCAGATCGCATCGGCCGAGGACCAGGGTGACGTCGCGGAGTCCCTCGCTTTGCCTCGCATCACGATGCATTTCAAGATGACGGATGCCCAGCAGGCGGACCTGGACCGCTTGCAGAAAGCGCAGCAGGATCCTTCCAGCCCGCAGTTCCACCAGTGGCTTACCCCCGAGGAGTACGCCGACCGCTTCGGCCTCAGCACAACCGATCTCAACCGCGTCACGGGGTGGCTCGAGCGGATGGGATTCTCCAACGTGCAGGCCGCCCGGAGCCGCACCTTCGTGAACATGTCCGGGGTGGCGGCGGTGGTGCGCTACGCCTTCCAGACGCCGATTCACCACTATTTGGTCAACGGGATCCAGCATTACGCCAACGCCTCCGACCCGGCGCTTCCGGTCGAGCTCGAAGGCATGGTCGCCGGAATCCGCGGACTGAGCGATTTCCGGCCGCGGCCCCACGCCGTGGCCAAGCCGCGGTACACCTCGGCGGCTAGTGGCAATCATTTCATCGCGCCGGGCGATTTCGCGACTATTTACGACGTCCAGGCGCTCTACAACAGCGGCATCACGGGAAGCGGGGAGTCGATCGCGGTCGTCGGCCAGACCGGCCAGACTGGCCAGATGGATACCTCAACAAACCCGCCGCTTCCGGCCTGGATCCAGGTGTCCGACATGGAAGCGTTTGAGACAAACTCAGGCCTGCCCATAAAGGACCCGACGATCATTTCGGACGGGTATAACACCTTTGCCAGTTCGGGCGACGAGCAGGAGGCGGCCCTGGACCTGGAATGGGCGGGAGCGGTCGCCCGCGGCGCAACCATCATTTACGTGAACTCTTCGGACGCTTTCACGTCGGTGCAATACGCGATCGACAACAACGTGGCGCCGATCCTCTCCGTCACCTACGGCCTGTGCGAGGCCGGGCCGAATGGTCTTGATCGCCCAACGGTCGACAGCATGAACACCCTTTTTCAGCAGGCGAATGCGCAGGGAATCACGGTCGTGGCGGCAGCGGGAGACCTTGGCGCCGCCGATTGCGAAGCCGCGCAGTCGCCCACCATCGCCACGGGTGGGCTGGGGGTCGATTTCCCCGCCAGCAGCCCGTACGTGACCGGCATGGGGGGGACCGAGTTCAACGAAGGCACCGCAACCTACTGGAGCCCTACCAATGGCGCCAACAGCGGGTCGGCGCTTTCTTACATCCCGGAGATGGTTTGGAACGACACAGCCAATCCCGACAACGGCGGAGTCTTCTCGGCCACCGGTGGCGGCGTGAGCGTAATCTTCGCGAAGCCCACCTGGCAACAAGGGACCGGAGTACCCAACGACGGTTTCCGCGACGTTCCCGATGTCTCATTGAACGCTTCGAATCTCCACGATGGCTACCTGGTGTGCGACGCCGGTTGGTGCACCAACGGCTATCGGAACTCCCAACTCCTACACGACGTGATTGGCGGCACCTCCGCCGGCGCGCCGACCTTTGCCGGGATCGTGGCGCTGATCGACCAGAAGACACACAGCCGGCAGGGCAACGTGAATCCGACGCTCTACTCGCTGGCCCGGAGCTCCCCTAGCGCCTTTCACGACATCACGGTTGGAAACAACATCGTGCCGTGCCAGTTCGGAACGCCGAACTGCGCCACCGGCAGCTTCGGCTATTCGGCCGGTCCGGGGTACGACCAGACGACGGGCCTCGGAACGGTGGACGCATTCAACCTGGTGAACGCCTGGCCCTCGGCCCAGGGGCCATCGGCCCCGGTCCTCACCTCGCCGGCCAATGGCGCCACTGGTGTGACCGCGCCCACCTTGACCTGGCAAGCTGCGACGGGAGCCACGTCCTACAACGTCTTCCTCGGTACCGCCTCTACGCCGCCGCAGGTCACGACAACGACCGGGACGACCTACACCCCGAGCGGCTTGAGCGCGGGAGTCAAGTACTACTGGAGCATCACGGCCGTGAACGCTACGGGCTCGGCCAGCTCCGCGATCTGGTCGTTTACCACCGCGCAGGTGCTTCCGCCCTCCGCGCCGGTCCTGGTCTCGCCGGCCAGCGGCGCCACGAACGTTGCTTTGGCGCCCTCCCTGACCTGGCAAGCGTCGGCCCGCGCCATGGCCTATAACGTCTTCTTCGGCACCGTCTCTCCGCCGCCGCTGGTCGCGCAAACGAGCGCGACGGCTTACGATACCGGCGCGTTGAGCCCGGGCGTCACGTATTACTGGAGCGTAACGGCGGTGAATCCGGGGGGCTCCGCCAGCTCCGCCGTCTGGTCGTTTACCACGCAGGTGGGAGGCAGCTCAGGCGCTCTCCTGTTTGTTCCTGTGACCCCCTGCCGCGTTGCGGACACCCGTGGCGGACAGGGACCGTTCGGAGGTCCCGCGATGGCGGGCGCTACCAGCCGGTCCTTCGTCATTCCGGATAGCTCCTGCGGCATTCCCGCCACCGCCAAGGCGTATTCCTTGAACGTTACGGTGGTTCCGCAAGGCCCGCTCTCGTTCCTGACCCTGTGGCCCACGGGCCAGGCGAAGCCGCTGGTCTCCACGTTGAATTCGTTCGCGGGCATCGTGGTCGCCAACGCGGCCATCGTGCCAGCCGGAGCCGACGGGGCGGTGAGCGTCGCCGTGACCGACACCACCGACGTCATCCTGGACATCGACGGCTATTTCTCGGATGTGGCCGGCGGCGCGGCGTTCTATGCCGCCACGCCGTGCCGCGTTGCGGACACCCGCGGCACGAACGGCCCCCTGGGTGGGCCTTCCATGACGGCCGCCCAGTCCCGCGACTTTCCGGTGCTGTCCAGCGCCTGCGGCCTTCCGTCTTCCGCTACTGCGTACTCGATGAACGTCACCGTGGTTCCCAGCGGGCCGTTGCCGTATCTGACCGCCTGGCCCACCGGACAGTCGCGACCGAACGTATCCACGCTCAACTCCTTTACCGGAAAGGTGGTTGCCAACGCGGCCATCGTTCCGTCCGGCGCCGGCGGAGACATCTCGGTTTATGTCGCGGACGCGACCCAGGTGATCCTCGACAGCAACGGCTATTTCGGTGCGCCCGGAAGCTCCGGGTCCCTCGCCTTCTATCCGGTCACGCCCTGCCGCGTCGCGGACACCCGTACCGCGCAAGGCGCCTTCGGTGGGCCTATCCTGGCGGCGAACAGCACGCGCTCCTTCACGATTCCGGCCAGCGCCTGCTCGATTCCCTCGACGGCCCAGGCGTATTCGCTCAACGTTACGGTGGTCCCGGCCGGACCCCTTTCGTTCCTCACGGCCTGGCCCGCCGGACAGGGCCGGCCGCTGGTCTCCACGCTGAACTCGTTTGACGGCTCGATTGTTGCGAACGCCGCCATCGTCCCGGCCGGCGCTTCCGGCGCCATCAGCGTCTACGTGACCGATGCCACCAACGTGATCCTGGACATCGACGGCTATTTCGCCCCGTAAAGAGGCTGGTCCGCTAACCGTGGCGCAGGCGAACCGGCCTCGACATGAGTGTCGAGGCGGCAGGCACGAGTGCCAGGCACGAGTGCCTGCGCCACGGGCACCCACCGACCCGGAAAGTCGCGGTTCCGTGGTCGGTCTTCGCCCAGTCGCGGTACAATACATACAAAGCGACACATTCCTCCGAGGGGCGATGCTGGGGAAATCCTTCTCCCACTACCGCGTGCTCGAACCGCTCGGCGAGGGCGGCATGGGAGTGGTGTATCTGGCCGAAGATACCCTGCTCGGCCGCCGCGTCGCCATCAAGTTTCCGAACGCCGAGGGCCACAGCCAGCGCCTGCTTACCGAGGCCCGCACCGCCTCCTCACTGAACCATCCCGCCATCGCCGCCGTGTACGACTGCGGCATGGTCGAAGACCGTCCCTACGTCGTCATGGAGTATGTCGAGGGAGAGAACCTCGGCGCTATCCTCGCCCGCGGTCCCCTGCCGCACAAACGCGCCCTGGAAATCGCCATACAGGCCTCCGCCGCGCTCTCGGAGGCGCACGGCCACGGCGTGGTCCACCGCGACATCAAGCCCTCCAACATCCAGATCGATCGCCGCGGAGCGGTCAAGGTTTTGGATTTCGGCATCGCCACCAGCGTGCGCGAAGTCCGCGTGGCGGCCGCCGGCGAAGAGGCTCTCGCCGCGACGCGCACCCTCGATGGCGCGATCACCGGCTCACCCCGCTACATGTCGCCCGAGCAGGCACGCGGCGGACGGGCCGACGCCCGCACCGACGTGTTTGCGCTCGGCCTGGTCTTCTGGGAGTGCCTCACCGGCAAACCGGCCTTCGCCGGCCCGACCGCCATCGACACCCTGGCGCAGGTGATTCAGAGCGATCCCGCGCCTCCCTCCGAGGTCAACCCGTCGGTCCCGCCGGTGCTCGACCGCATCTGCGCTACGGCGCTGGCCAAGGACGCCGCGGCCCGCTACCAGTCTGCCGCCGCGATGCTCGAGGATCTGGAATCGGCACGGCACACGCTCGCCGAGCCTGCGCCGCCGGCGGTTCCTTCACCGGCTCCCGCGCGACGCCGATCGCGCCGCCAGCTGGCCGCGGCTTCGGTGGTCTGCCTGCTGGCCGCCGTAGCCGCCGTGGGCGTTCTATGGCTCCGCCGCGGCCGCGAGCCCGATCCGCAGGCCCTGCGCTGGTACGAGGAAGGCGCCAACGCGATCCGCGACGCCACCTACTTCAAGGCCGCCAACGCGCTTGATCGCGCCGTCGCTCTCGACCCGTCCTTCTCCCTCGCTCACGCGCGCCTTGCGGACGCCAGCGACGAGCTGGACGATGCCACCCGCGCACGCGAGGAGGTGCTCAAGGCCGTTGCGCCCGATTCTCCGCGCTCGCGATTGTCCCGCCTCGACGATCTGGCCGTCGAAGCCATTCGCCGCACGCTCACCAACGACGCCGCCGGCGCCGCCGCCATCTACCGCGATCTGCTTTCCCGCACGCCCGAGAGCGAAAAGGCGGCCGTCCTGCTCGACCTGGGGCGCGCCTATGAGAAGGCAGGCCAGCCGGACAAGGCCCGCGCCAGCTTCCTCGAAGCGGCCCGCCGCTCGCCTCAATACGCCGCGGCGTTTCTGCGGCTGGGCGTGCTCGATCGCCGCGCCCAGCGCGTGGCCGACGCGGAAAAGGACCTGGCCCAGGCGGAGTCCCTCTACCGCTCGCTCAGCAACGCCGAAGGCCTGACCGAGGTGCTTTACCAGCGCGCCGTGATGGCCAGCAAACGGGGCGAGATCCAGCAGGCGGCCTCGCTTCTGGACCAGTCGCTCCAACTCGCCCGCACTACCGGCAATTATCAGCAGCAGATCGCCGTCCTCCTCCAGTTGAGCAACGTCGAGACGCACCAGGGCGATCCCGCCGCCGCCGCGCGCCACGCCGGCGAAGCCACCGACCTCGCCCACGCCCGTGGCCTTGAACCCCTCGCCGCAGCCGGACTCCTGGACGTGGGGAATGCCCATTTCGTCCACGGCGACCTCTCCGACGCGGAGGACTGCTTCACGCGCTGCCTGGAGATGGCTCGCCACTCCCACGCCTCGCGCGCGGAGGCCCGTGCCCTGCTCTCTTTAGGGAGCCTACACATTCAGCAGGCCAAACTGACCCAGGGTGTTCAGAACGTCGAGCAGGCCCTCCGCTTCTATGAGCAGGGAGGCGACGCCAAGGAGAAGTCCGTTGCCCTCGTTCTGCTGGGCCGGGCCCGCCGCGATCAGGGCGATTACGCAGGCGCCCTTCGCGCCTTCCGGGAGCAGTTGGCCCTGGCTGCCAAGTCCGGCGATCCGGCCCAGCTCGAAAATGCGCGCGAGGGATTGGCCAGCGTTCTCGAATTGCAGGAGCACTATCCCGAGGCGCTTGCCTCCTATCAGCAAGCTGCCGCGGCCGGACAGTCGCAGGGCGACAGGCTGGCCGCCGGTTACGCTCTCGCCAGTGCCGCCCGCGTGCTCGCTCGCCTCGGCCGCTACCCGGAGGCGCGCCAGGATCTCACCGAAGCTTCCGCCATCGCGCGCGGCCCGGGCGGCTACGACGATCTGGCGCGCCTCGTCGATCAGTACCAGGCGGAAATCGCGCTCAGCGAACGGCAGTTCTCCGCCGCACGCGAGGGCGCGCACAAACTCATGGCTTCCTCGCCTAAGCTCGGCAGCGCCGGGATGGTTGAAGCCGGAGGCGTCTACTGTGCGGCTGAAGCCCTTTCCGGCGCGCGCGAGGCCAGCCTTGCGGCGTGCCAGTCCGCACTCGAGGAAGCCCGCAAGTCCGGCGTTCCCCGCCTGGTCTCGGGCGCGCAGCTCGCAGTGGCCGAAGCCCAACTCGAGAGCGGGAATTCGTCGGCTGCCCGGGAGACCGCGCTTTCCGCCCGCAGCCAGTTCGCGCTCGGCGGCCAGGTGGAATCCGAAGCGCGCGCTTCGCTCATCGCCGCCCGTGCCGCCCACGCCTCGGGCGATGCCGCCGCCGCTCGCGAACTGGCCGCCGCCGCCGAGCGTTCCTTCGCGGCGCTCTATCAGGGCTGGCCTCCCGAGGCCCGCGCCGCTTATGACGCCCGTCCCGACGTCCGCTCCTGGCGCAGCCAACTCACCCGGCTGATGGCCGAACCTTCAACACCGAACCGCAACAGTCAGAGGGCCGCGGCCCGCTGACCAAAGGAGACACGCATGGCTGACCACCCCATTACCATCAGCAACGGATCGCCCCTCATTCTCGAGCACGATCGATGGGAGTGGGATCCGCGCCACCATCGCCGCCTCGGTACTGCCGTCCACGACGCCGTGACACGCGTCAAGGTGGCGTCGAAGGGGCACGATCTTGCGTCCATCCCATTCAACAGCGAGCAGCTCAGCATCCAGCTGATCTACGCGAAGGACTCGGGCGGCACGATCGCTCTCGACCTGGTCACCCTCCCGGACGGCACCCACCCGGTCCTCACCGTCGATGACAACACGTCGCTGGCGGACCACTTCGGCCGCGACGGCCATCGCTTCGTAAGCAACGAGCACGTTAGCATCACCGGCCTGACGATCAAGAAGGGCGCGGTCGACGTCACACCCGCCGGCCCGTTCCCCGATGCCGCCAAGATCACCATCCACTATGAGTGACCGCGACCGTCACGGGGCAGCCACACCATTACGCAAAGGAGATACTCATGTACACGCTCAAGTTCCTGGCCCTGTCTGTGCTCACCATGGCGGTGGGCCTTGCGGCCGACCACCCCATCACCATCAGCGGCGGATCGCCCCTCACGATCGAGCACGATAGCTGGGATCAAAAGGACGATCAAAACCTCACGAGTTCCGTCCCCGGCACCGTGACCCGCATCGATGTGACATCGAACGGCAAGACTTTCGACCCGATCCTCTTCAAGGGTGAGCAGGTCGAGCTGCACCTGACCTATGGCGCCATCCAACTTTCCGTCATCACCGACTCGCAGGGACAGAGCGTCCTGGTGACGTTCGACGGCAAGACCTCGCTGAAGAAGCACTTCAACCACAACGGCAATCAGTTCACAAGCAGGAGGGACAGCGGCGGCATCGAAGGCCTCAGCATTCTGAGAGTCGGAGCCGACGTGACTCCCAAGCCGATCTCCAATCACACGGTGATCGTTATCCACTTCGAGTAACGGGCCAGACGGAGTCTCAGGGCACAGGGGGCGGGCCCGCGGCGAGCGCATAGCTCGTGCTGCGCCCGCCTCCGGGGCTGCGGACCAGAAGGCCGCCTTCCACCAGTGGCAGAAGGTCGCGCAGGGCCGTGTCCTGCGAACACTTCGCGAGCTTCGCGTATTTCGACGTGGTCAGCTTACCCTCGAATCCATCGAGCAGACGGTTCAGCACCAGCCGCTGGCGTTCGTTCAGCGCGAGGCTGGAAACGGAATCCCAGAAGCGTGCCTTGGCGAGCACGGCTCCGAGGGTGTTCTGCGCTCCGTCGATGGCCCGGCCCAAACAGCCGACAAACCACTCCATCCAGGACGTGATGTCCAGCGTTCCTTTCTGCGCCCGCTCCAGAATGTCGTAATAGGCCGCGCGCTCCTGCCGGATCTGGGCTGACATGCTGTAGAACCGTTGCGGGCTGCTCTCGGACCGCGCCAGCGCCATGTCGCCAATGGCGCGCGCAATACGGCCGTTGCCGTCCTCGAAAGGATGGACGGTGACAAGCCACAGGTGGGCGAGCCCTGCCTTTAGCACTTCATCGGTATCGGCGGGCTTGTTGAACCACTCCAGAAAGGCCGCCATCTCCCGGTCGAGCCGTGCCGCCGCGGGGGCTTCGAAGTAGACATGCTCCCTCCCGACCGGCCCGGAGACTACCTGCATCGGACCCGTCCCATCGTCGCGCCACATTCCAACCCGGATCCTGGTCATACCGCTGCGCCCGGTGGGGAACAGCGCGGCGTGCCACGCCAGAAGCCTGTCCGCGGTCAACGGCCGGTGGTACTGCCGCGTGGCATCGAGCATCATCTCGACAATGCCTTCGACATCGCGGTCCACCGGCCTCAATGCGCCGATATCCACCCCGAGGCGGCGGGCAAGTGAGGACCGGACTTGCTGCGCGTCCAGCCGCTCGCCCTCGATCTCGCTGCTCTTGATCACATCGGCGCTAAGGGTTTCGAGAACCGCCTCCTGACGGAGCTTGAACCCGAGTGCCTCCATATGGCCCATCAGCCGGCCTTGCCGATGGCGCACGTTGGCCAGAGGCTCGCCTAGGCGATCCTGGCTCCAATGGAACCGAGGCCAGTCCGGCAACTCGTGGATGTACATTCTCCGCGGCTCCTGCGGTGATTATACCAGCTATTCTCCGCACGGATGCGTAGAATAGATCTCACAATCGCCGCAAAGCAACCCTTCCCGGCCCGCCGCCGCCTGAGTTAAGCTCTAGCCAATGCCCCGCCGCATCCTCGATCGACTGGACGACTGGAAGCGCCGCTTCGAACCCGGAGGCGATGGCGAACTCGCGACCCTGCTTGCCCAAATCGCCACCCGCCGCTTCAAAGATCCCGCCGACCTTGTCCGCCTGCACGAGACGCTGCTGTTCCTGCGCGCCTATCCGCGCACTCCCGCCGTGGCGCGCCTGGCCGACGAGATCCTGTTCTCCTTCGCCGCCCGCGTCGCGCCGCTGAAGGACCGCGAACCTTTTGAGGAAGCCGAAGTCTCCGGCATCGCCGGCACCTCCTTCGCCGCCGTCTTCAGCTACGAGGTTGCGCGCCGCCTGGCCGCCTTGCACCCGCGCCACATCGAGATCGCCTGGGACCGCCATGACCAGGTCGACAAGCTCGGCCCCGCGCTCGCCCGCTTCCTGCCCCTGATCGAAGAGGACTGGCCGGTCGAGGCGCACGTTCCCTTCCGTCAATGGATGGCCGCGGCCCACCGCCGCGGCGTCACCGATCTGGCCTGGCTTCTCGAAAGGCTCTCCGATCTCGCGCCGCGCGCCGCCGCCGGGGTCTATGAAGCGCTCGATCTGCCGCTCCTCTGGGACATCGCCAACGCGCGCACGTCGCGGTCGCGCCTTCGCCTGCCTGTGCGCAAGCTTTTCTGCCACCGGGAGCCGCTGCTGCGCCGCAGCGACGTCTCTCTCGTGAAAGAGCTGGACGCGCCGCCGCTCCCCATTCGCCGGCTGCCACGCGCCGAGGCGCGCCGCATTCTCGACGTGATCCTCGACACCTCAGCCATGCGCTACCGCGAGCTCTACGGCTTCAGCCATCCCGACGAGTCCGCGGTTTTCCACACCGATGCCGGCCGCGGCGTCGATGTCTACTTCTTCGGCGTCCCGCCCGCCTGGCGCCTGCCGCTGCGCGCCTACCACGCCGGAATGTTCTTCAAGAACGGCGTGCCGGCCGGCTACGTCGAGCTGCTCTCGCTGTTCGAGCGCGCCGAGGTCGGCTTCAACCTCTACTACACTTTCCGCGAAGGCGAATCCGCCTGGCTCTACGCGCGGCTGTTGCACCTGTTCCGCCAGGTTCTGGGCGTCACTTGTTTTTCGGTTGACCCCTATCAGATCGGCCTCGAGAATTCGGAGGCCATCGACTCCGGAGCCTTCTGGTTCTACCGCAAGCTCGGCTTCCGCCCGGTGGAGCCCGCGGTCGCCGCGCTCGTGGCTCGCGAGGAGCGCCGCATGGCCGAAACGCCCGGATACCGCAGCTCCCGGCGCACTCTGGAGAAGCTGGCCGCCAGCTACATCCTCTTCGAAGGCCCCGGAGCCGAGCCCGGCGCCTGGGACGCCTTCCGCGTGCGCAACCTGGGACTCGCCGCCGTCCGCCATCCCGCTGCCGACCCATCCGCGAGCGGCCTGGCGCAGATCGTCAGCCCGATTCCCGATCTGCGAGACTGGCCCAGCCATGACAAGGCAGCCCTGACCGACATTCTCGCGGCCAAGCGCGGCCCCAGCGAAGTCCGCTACCTTCGCCTGATGCAGCGCCACCCGCGCCTCCGGGCGGCCTTTCTGGCGCTCTCCCGTTAGCGGTCTGTTGTGGCGCAGGCTCCCAGCCTGGCCGCGTCGAGACTTATCTCGACGCCCGCCGCTTCTTGTTAGCATGTGCCAATGGTCCCCCGCCTCGAAACGCCGCGCCTCGAACTGCATCCCCTGGAACTCGCCGACGCCGCGCAAATCCAGCTGCTGTTCCCCAAATGGGAGATCGTGCGGTTCCTGGCCACCCGCGTCCCGTGGCCCTATCCTGCCGATGGCGCCCTCGCCTTCTGCCGGGACCTCGCGCTGCCTGCCATGGAGCGCGGCGACCAATGGCACTGGTCGCTGCGCCTGAAGAGTGCGCCCGGCCAACTGATCGGCTGCATCTCGCTCCAAAAGACAGAGAACGAAAACCGCGGCTTCTGGCTGGGCCTGCCATGGCACCGTCAGGGCCTGATGAGCGAGGCCGTCGAAGTCGTGACAGCGTATTGGTTCGACGCGCTGGGCTTCCCCATTCTGCGCGCGCACAAGGCCGTGCTCAACATCGCCTCCAGGAGGATCTCGGAAAAGAGCGGCATGCGCGTCGTCGCCGTG
>CAZBQQ010000051.1:0-8312 GCA_964493965.1 uncultured Solibacteraceae bacterium | reverse complement strand
CAACATCGCCTCCAGGAGGATCTCGGAAAAGAGCGGCATGCGCGTCGTCGCCGTGGAAGAGCGGGACTACGTGGGTGGCCGCTTCCCGACGGAGACCTGGGAAATCACGGCCGACGAGTGGCGACGGCGTCACGCCTCGCCGCCGCCGCAGTACAATCTCTGAATGGAGACCAACGCATCCGATTCCCTCTACCGCAGCCTGCAGCAGCACCTGGACGTCGGTCCCGTCGGCTTTCCCGCCTCCGCTTCCGGCGTTGAGATCCGCATCCTGAAGCGGCTGTTCACTCCCGAAGAGGCCGAAATCGCGCTCGAGCTCAGCACCATCCCCGAGCCGGCCGCCACCATCCAGAAGCGCCTGAAATCGCGATGGGCCCTCGCGGACCTCGCCGCCAAACTCGATCAGATGTCCGCGAAGGGCATCGTTCTCTCGCATCCCATCGACGGCCAGGTCTGCTACGGCAAGCTGATGTACGTGATCGGCATGTACGAGCGGCAGATCAAAACGCTGACGGCCGAGTTCGAGCTCGAGCACCGCCAGTATGTCGAAGAGGCCTTCGGCGCCGCCATGCACACCGGCAAGACAACGCAAATGCGGATCGTTCCGGTCAACAAGCAGATCGCCATCGAGCGCGGCGTCACCACCTACGACCAGATCCGCGCGCACGTCGAGGCCTCGCCCGGACCCTTCGGCACCATCCCCTGCATCTGCCGCCATGCCACGGACCTGCTCGCCGAGAAATGCCGTCAGACCAACCTTCGCGATAACTGCCTCATGATCGGGCCCGCCGCGAACTGGGCCATCCATTCCGGCACCGGCAAAGAGATCACCCGCGAGGAGTTCCTGGACCTCCTCGACCGCGCCGACAAGGACGGCCTGGTTCTCGAGGTCGAGAACACCAAGTCGCCCATGTTCGTCTGCTGCTGTTGCGGCTGCTGCTGCGGCGTTCTGAGGTCGGCCAAGCGACTGCCCGCTCCGGCGACTTACTTCACCTCCAACTTCTACGCCATCGTGGACCCGGATGTCTGCTCCGCCTGCGGCGCCTGCGAGACGCGCTGCCAGATGGAAGCGATCTCGAGCCCGGACGGCAAGGCCGTGGTCGAACGCTCGCGCTGCATAGGCTGCGCGCTCTGCGTGAGCACCTGCCCCTCCGGCGCGATGCGCCTCGAGCCCAACGACCAGCCCAAGCTGCCGCCCGACAACACGCCGGCCCTCTACATGCGCATGCTGCAGGACCGCTACGGAGCCGTCGGCATGGCCAGGCTCGGCATGCGTAAGGCGCTCGGCCAGAAGATCTGAGACCGAGGCCGAAGCGACCGGGCCCCGCTTGTAGTGGGAAGATGGCTCAATGAGGAAGGTCTCGCGACGTGCGTTCTCGGGAGCCATGCTCTCGGCATCGGTATTGGCGGCCCAGGAGGGCGGCGGTGCGCCGAATCCGCCCGCGTTGGATCTGCCCCCGTGGACGGGATCGCAAACCGAAGGGGACCGTTTCGAGTTCCCCGGCCCGCCCTCGCCGCGCACCAAGTGGACCGTGCCGTTGTCGCCGCGGAAGTACTTCCCCGAGTGGCTGCCCGCGCTGTTCCAACGCACCGTCGAGATCGACTCGTGGACTGCCGAGAAGTCGCGGCTCCGATGGATCTTCACGGGACCTTCCGGCGGCTTCACCATCGAAGCAGGAGGCGGCCAGGCGCGGCTCGCGGTGCGGTATTACGACTCGCCCGGCCTGGCCAAGGTGCCGCCCGTCGAAGCGCGGCCGGGCCGCCATCCCGAGGGCCTGTGGGAGGAGACCAGCGTCGCGTACAGCGGAGAACTGCGAGCAATCACGGTAGTGGCCGACCATCGCTTGACCGTGCGCGTTCTGCTGAACGGAAAAGAGGCGCTCTCGTCCCACGCCGCTCTGGATGTGAGCCGGCACCAACTGGCCTTCTCCGGGGATGGCGCCGTGCGCGGGAAGCTGCTTCCGCCAGCCGTGGAAGCCGCGACGGTGGAAGTCGACGACGCGGTTCGGTTCCAGAAGATGCTCGGCTGGGGCGGCACTACGCCGCCTCCCGCCTTCGCGGAGTTGAGCCAGCAGGGCGTCCGCGAGTGGTGGCGTATTCTGGCGGAGTACAACCTGCTGTTGCACCGCGAGTATCCCACCGGAGCGCTCCTGAACCGCGAGATGACGAATTGGGACACGCCGCAGGATGCCTCGCCGCACTACTACGGCGACAACTTCCCCAACTGCGAGACCAGCGATTTCGGGTACATGCGACGCGTGCGGCAGTTGGGCGGCAAGGTGATCTTCGAGTTCTGGGAGCTGCCGCCGTGGGCCCGCGTGCGCGACGCATCCGGCAAGCTGACGGACGCTCCGCTGATCGAGCCCTACGTGAACGCCATGGTGCGGTATTGCCAGGTCTCGCGGGACAAGACCGGGCACGCCCCCGAGATCGTCGGGATTCAGAACGAAGTGACGCAATCGGCGGAGAACTGGCAGCAGATGGCGCTGGCGCTCCGCCGGGGCCTGGACGCTGCGGGATTTGCCGCCACCAGGATCCACATGCACAACGCCCCGTTCTCCGTCGGCGGCGTGAAGGCCGCCAATGCATTCCGGCAAGACCCGGCCGTGTGGAAGACCATCGATTACGCCGCCTCGAACCTCTACGACTATCAAGAGTATTTCCACGATCCCGACGGCTTCGACGCGCGCCTGGCTGCGTTGCGCGAAGCAACCGGCGGCAAACCGTTCTTTGCGGTCGAGCTGTGCGTCAACAACGGCGCGTTTCAGACCCGCGCGTATCGCGTCGCCCTCGCCATGGGGCAGCTCTATCACAAAGTGCTGACGCAGCTGGACGCCTGCGGCGTGATGTACTGCTGGACCCTGCTCAATGTGGTGCAGCCATCCTATGGATGGACGCGCACGCTGCTCGTGCCCGATCCGGAGCACGGAATGATGCCCGTCGCGTCCAGTCACCAGCTTCGGGTCTTCGGCGCGTACTCCCGTCGCGTGCGCGAAGGCATGGAACGCGTGAAGGCGGCGAGCTCGAATCCGGACGTGCTGGCCTCAGCGTTCCGCGGCGCCTCAGGCGAGAGTACCTTGATTCTGCTGAATCGCTCGACGGCCCCGCAGAAGGTTCAGTTGAAGTGGCGGGGCGCGGAGTTTCGATACCTCGAGACCTCCAGCCCGCGGGAGGAGAACTCCGTAGCACCGGCCGGCTCCGAAGTTCTGGTCGCGCCCGGTGCGATCGTGACGCTGACGAACGTGGAACTGGGGTCGGCGGCGATCTCCGCGCTCGACCCACAGCGCCAGCCTTTCGTCTGCACCGATTACACCCAGGGCAAGGTGTTCCTCGTGAACGCCGCCGGCCGGGTCGAATGGAGTTACGACGCCCCCAACGCCAACGACGTCTGGGCGCTTCCGAACGGCAACCTGCTGTTCAACACCGGGCACGGCGTTCGTGAAGTCACTCGCGACAAGCGCGTGGTCTTCTCCTACGAATCCAGCAGCGAGATCTACGCCTGCCAGCGTCTGCCGGACGGCAACACGTTCATCGGCGAGTGCAACGCCGGGCGTCTCCTGGAGGTGAATCCGGCCGGGAAAATCGTGAAGCAGATCCGCCTGCTGCCCGAAGGCGCGGATGGCGGGCACACGTACATGCGCAACGCGCGGCGCCTCGAAAACGGCCACTACTTGGTCTGTCACTACGGTGGGCAGGTCGTGAAGGAGTACGACGCCGGCGGAAACATTGTCCGCGAGATCCCGGCTCCCGGCGGTCCCCACAGCGTCGTCCGCCTCCCGGACGGCAATACGCTCATTTCCACGGCGGACATGGAGGGAGCGGTTCCCGCGGTCTTCGAGATCACCCCCGGCGGCGAGACCGTCTGGTCCGTGCGCGGCGACGAATTGCCCGGAATCAGCCTGAAGTTCATGGCCGGATTGCAGCGGCTGCCGAACGGCAACACGGTAATGTGCAACTGGCTCGGTCACGGCAATTTCGGGAAGGCGCCGCACATCATCGAGGTCACCCGCGACAAGAAAGTCGTCTGGACCTTCGCCGATCACCAGACTATGCGGACGGTCTCGAGCGTCCAGATCCTGGGCCTCGAAGGCCCGGTGCTGCACTGACGGCTCTCCGCTACTCGATGCTGGTCCCCATCACCTTGGCGCGCCGTTCCGCCAGCGCCCAGGTGGAGTTGGAGTCGAAAACGCCGCCGGGCTCCTTCTGCTTTGTGCGCTTGTAAGCGGACACCGCGGCATCGGTTTGTCCGTACTGTTCGGCGATTCGGCCGAACACGTACCACGCCGATTCGTTCGGCTCGTCCAGGCCGAGCTGATCCATGGCCTCCAGGATCAGCTTCCGAGCCTCGGCCGGCCTCCCGATCTCTGCGTACACCGCCGCGAGCGTGTGGAGGATGCTGAAGTCCTTGTTGTCGGAAAGCCGCGCCGCGCGCTGCCCGATCTCGATCATGTCGGCCGGCGCGGGCGAAGCGAAGAGTCCATCCCAGGCATAGTTGTTCAGCAGACCCATGCTCGCCTTGGGATTCGAAATGCGCGTCCGGAGCAACTCCAGCGACTTCGCAAAGTCGCCTCGGCTGGAGGCCGCCACGGCACGCATCATCACCACCTGTTCGTCGTCCGGATTTCTCTCGAGCCGCTCCCTGGCGGCGTTCTCGAGGGCGTCCCAGCTCTTCAGCGTGATACTGGCCAGCGCGTATCCCGCAAACGCCGTGGCGGAATCGGGATAGTCGCGCAGCACCTCCGCCATCGTGGCGAGCGCCTCGGGCCAGCGCTCGAGCGTTGCATAAGCGTCGAAAAGGATCAGGTCCAGGTTCGTTTTTTCCGTCTGGATGGTTGCCTTCTCGCGCGCCGCCTTGAGCGCGGGCAACAAGGGCTCCAGCTTTTTGTGATCCTCCAACAAGCCCGCCGCGGCTACTTGAATCGCCAGCTTGTCGCCGTTCTGCCCGCGCCTCCAGACGCGCGCGAACACGGGACCCGCCAGCGGATCCTCTCCGCCCTGGACGCTGTTCTCCTCGCGCGCCCAATCCAACCATTGCCGCGCGCCCTTCAGGTCGCCTTCCTCCACTTTGCGGAGCACCACTCGTGCCAGGGCCGGGTTGCCCTCCGGCACAATCCTGTAGCCGTTTTCGGCTTTGGTCACGTAGATCGGCAGGCCGTTCAACTCCATCATCTGGAGCATCACGCGGTAGCCCAGTTTATCGTCGCCCTCGGCGGTCAACTTGATGTTGCTTAGGATGACGTCGCCGCGCACATCGCTGGCGAACTGCGATCCTGCCTGATATCGAATGCGGAGGCCCAGCCGCTTCAGGTCCTCCAGGTCAACCGGACCCTCCGCGCCTTTCTTTTTCCATTCCTGGTCGAACAGGTCCAGGATCTTCGGGTCCGGCGTCGAGGGCCCGAGCAAGTAGGTCAGCATCTTCCTGACCGTGCCAACGGCGTCGTTGGCGGGCGGCGGAGCGTCTTCGTACTTGTGTGTATTCCGGACGGCGGTGATCGTCTCCAGGCTGGAATCCGCCGTGTTCCCCGCTGCGAACAGGTCGGCCGCTTCCTGGTAGCGCCTTGACAGCAGCAGCTTGTTGCCCGCGGCGACCAATGCTTCCGCCTTGGCCTTTTCGTTGGAGGTCAGCTCGGAGGCGCGGTGAATTCCCGCCGCTGTTCCCTGCTGAGCCGTGCGCGCCGCGATCAGCATGGAGTTGTTCTCGTCATTGGATGCGAGGCCGCCCAACAGGTCCTCGACTTCTTTCCAGCGGCCCGCCCAGAACAGCACCCCGCTCAGATTGCCGTCCAGGTATTCCCAGTCGTACTTCTTCTCTTTGAGGGCTCTGTACTGTACGACCGCCTCGGCCAGATTCGCCTTCGTCGAGTAGCGCTCTCCCGTGGCGTCGTACTCCAGCAGAATGGCGTAGTTGGCCCTGATGTCGTTGTCTTCCGGATCGATCTCCAAGGCAGTCCGGTATTCCGCCAGCGCTCCCTCCAGATCGAACCCCTTCTTGAACCGCCGGCCCACCAGATCGTGCTGCAGCACCCACGCCAGGTTGGAGTGCGCCATGGCCGACTTCGGCTCCAGGCGCACAGCCTCGCGCAGTTGCTTGCGCGCGCTCTCGCCGAGCCCCACTTCGAGCAGTGCGCTGCCCATCTGTACCCTGTGCAGCGCCTCGGCCGGATGCAACTTGATCAGCGAATCGAACGCGGCAATCGCTTCCTTGCCCTTGCCCGCTCCAAGCAGCGAATAGCCCTCCTGGTCATAGGCCACCGAGAGAGCGTTCGCTTTTCGGAGCTCCAGAATTGCCTTGCGCAGAGCCTCCGCTTCGGCTGCCGTGTAACGGCCCTTGACCGTGTCGAATCGGATGGTGGCCATCACGCTGCCGTCCGCGGCGGCCTCCCATTTCTGGGTGAGCTTGGCAGGACCGAAGTCCTGTGTCTTGCTCTCCGGCATCGAATGGAGCTTGAATCCCGGCGGGGGCACGAACTTGCACTGCCACTCGGTTATGAAGGGCGCCGTCAGTACGAAGTCGGCGGTTCGAGGCGTCCGCGCCTTCTCTCGCCTGTCGTCCTCCTTCTTTATGTCTTCGTCGGACTTGCGGAAGTAGTCCGGCAGGCTCCCGGCGAGCGCAGCGAGGAAGATCGATGCGCGCGCGTCCCGCAGCGAAGTGTATCCGCGCCGCGCCTTGAGTGCCTCAATGTGCAATACGAATGGCTTGGTCAGGTCGAGCCCGTCGCCGATCTCGACTTTTGTGTCGCCGTCGGCCACGTAGGTGTACTTGGTGTAGTCCTCGAGTTCCTTCTGAAGCTTCTTCGAATCCCGCGCCGGCCCGTAGTAGCTGCGGTAGTTGCGGTCGAAGAACCCGTGCGTCTCCGACGCCTCCACCACCGTGGCCGGCCCGAACTCGGAAAGACGGTATTCCCTCTTTTCGACCAGGTGGTTGTCGATTCCCGCGGTTGCCGGAATCCGCACCAGGTCCGTCGTGTCTTCCCGGATCAGCAGCGCGTAGCGCCCCTGATCGCCAATCGGCAGATGGCCCGGAGCGGAGTATTCATCGGTGGCGTCGATCCAGATGTCCGGCTTGCCGGGTGCGAAGACGATCGCGTGGTTGAAGATGTTTCCGCCTGGCAGCGACGGGGTCACCTCGCGCCCGGGCCCCACCGTCAGGAGCACCAGATACGCGGGAACATTCACCGCCCGCAGCATGGACACCAGCGTGGCCGCCTTGTCCTTGCAGTCCCCGTACTTTCGCTTGAAGACCTCCGAAGGAGGCTGCGGCACGATGTTCAGGCGACCGAACTCGATTCCCGTGTACCGTACGTCCTTGTGCAGGCGCGCGGTCAGCTTCCGTATCTTCTCCTCGCGCGAGTCTTTCGGGTCGGTGCTCTCACGCACGACCTGCGCCACTTCATCGACGCGGATTTGCGGCTCAGACATGTTTCGATACGTCTGCGCTACCTGCTTCCACGAGGCGGTGGTTGAGAATTCCACCTGGGGCCAGCTCGGCACCTCCGGAGGGAGGTTCGTGTCGGTAACGTCAATCGGGTCCTGTTTCCCCTGCTCGACCGTTAGGCGGGCAATCCCGTTTTCCTCGGTCTTGGTCACCTTGGCGTCCGGCAACAGGCGGACCTCATATTTCAGGTTGGCGGCGGCCGGCGCCTCGATGACGAGCCTGGTCCGCAACGAGGGCACGCTTCTGGCGGCGTACAGCCGTCCCGCGACGCCACCCGGAAACACCGGCTCGGTATCCTCTAGCGTCACTTCTTCCTCGACGATCGCACCCACCGCCATCGCCGGTAGCGGCCCGCGATACAGCCGCCTGTCGCTATACACCTCGGTGCCATCCTGATGCGCCGGCGCGTCCGAGAGCGTTTTCGGATCGAGCGCGTGTTCCACGCCGTCCGGCGTGACGACTCGTGCCCTGACTTCGGGCTGCTTTTGATGCCACGGATCCCACCCCACGCTCACCGTGGCCCAGCTCTTGACCGCCTCCGGGGTTTCCACGCGAAATACCGTTCGGTAGCGCTGGATCGTACGGCCCGCTCCATCGATCGAAACAAAGCTTTCGTCCATCAGCAGCGTCGAACCGTACCCCTTGGTCTTGTCGATGGACTTCGCGGATTCCAGCATGACGGCCGCCGGGGCTTGAAACGCTGGTCCAGCCCATGGCTCTGGCTGCTGGGCCGGCATCGTGGCAGAAATCGCTGGCAGCAGGACGACAATGGCGCAAGCCGTATTGACCAACCGCCGATAATTTGGCATTAAGATTCCCTCTGGCCCACGGGTTTACCTTCAGTCGCCGGGCGGGGCGAACGGCAGTTATACCACATCGT
>CAZBQQ010000050.1:27107-30769 GCA_964493965.1 uncultured Solibacteraceae bacterium | reverse complement strand
TCGCGGTTCGGAAAAGACGCTGCGTCCGGCCAGGGCGGTTCGGAACGCCCAGGCGGCGAGCGCGGCCAGAGCAACCAGGACGAACATCGAGTCGCTGACGTACCAGGCAGAGAAGTCCAGCGTCAGCGGCAACTGGCCGAGGATGTTGGTGACATAGACGGCGGCGACGTAGGCTACCAGGCCAAAGCGGAACAGGATAAAGACGTCGATCGACAGAGACACCACGCCAAACGCCAGGTCGACCGGGACCGCGCTGCTGGTCAGCAGGCGGGGAATCAGGAGCAGGGCCACGAAAACCACGGCGGCCAGCCATTGCTTCCGAAGGAGGGCGCGGAGTCCGAGCAGCAGGAAGAAAACCAGCAACGATACCGCAACCGACACGGCAACCTGGAGCAGCAACTTGCTGCCCAGCTGGCGGAGGCCGAGCAGGACCGTCAGATCCACCTGCAGCGGCGGCACGCCGGACTTTTCTTCAGCGGCCGCGTTGCAGAAATACAGCAGCGACCAGCCCACAGCGATGGCGGAACCAATCAGGGCGTCGCGGGCGACCAGCGGGTCGCGAAGCCCACCAGCCAGCAGGCGGCTCCAGGAGACCAGGGTCTGAGGCCAGAGCCGGCGGGCGTGCGGCTCGAGTGCAAGGTACAGCACCCAAACCAGCGCCGCGAAGAACAGCGCCCAACTCACCGCCATGATGACCAGCACGATCTCCAGGGACGATGGCTTGTGGCTGGCGCCGAGCACCCAAGCGCCCAGGATCACTGCGAAGGTAAAAGCGGCCAGGCGCGTGGCCCCGCGGCGATCCCCGCGGCCGAGGCGAACGTTGCGGCGGGCCAGGGCACAGCCCCAGAAGACGGCGCCGAGGAACAGCGCGAGAAAGATGATCTGGGCGGCTCGGTCCCGGGCAGTCAACTCGCCTTTGTAGATCACGGCGGCCTTCGACCACGGCCCGATGAGGTCAAAAGACACCGGCTTGCCCCGGAGCGCGGCGGCTTCGATGCGCAGAACTCCCGGCGATCCACCGGGCCAGGAGCCCGTCCAGGCGGCCCGGGTGTCCCACGAGCACCGGGGCAACCACTCCGGCGGCGCCGGTGTGAAATTCGTAGGATCGAGACCCGCCGCGACGAACAGCAGCTTCCAGTCGAACGGCTGCGGCTGGCCGGGTGGATCTTCGAAACGCGGCGGCACGGCTCTTAGCTCAATAAGGCGGCCCTGCATGTCGAGGTTAATCCTGACCATCCCGGGAGCGTCGATGGGCGGGTCCGATTCCGTTACGATGCCCGGCAGCAGCGTGCCTGCAAAAAAGGCAAGCGGCTCGAAGTAGCGCGGACTGGTCCGGTACCAGAAATAGACCGGAGCGGGCCGGCCGGAGGCCAGGGTGCGAAGGATAGACTTGTCGTTTCGCTGCGCCCAATACTGATACGGTCCGTCGCCGTCGCCGCCCTGGGCCGTGTCGAAGGGTTTGCCGCTGTAACCAAGCGTAGCCAGGATCTCGCGAGCCTTCCCCGCCAGGGCTTCCACCGAAATGTCGAACGGCATGCGGGACTGCATCGCGATACGGCCCGAGAACGCCGCGCACGCGACCAGCCCGACCAGCACCACGACCAGCAGCGCCGCAGCCAGGCGCGGAGCGATCCCCTCGGAGCCTTCTCCGGCGGCGGCCACCATCTCGGGCGACGGCGTTTCGCCGGCGGCAAGCGCGGCGGCAACAGGATCGCCCCCGGGCAGTCCCGCCGCGACCGCCAGCGCGGAGGCCGGCCGGCGCGCGGGATCGGGATCGAGACAGCGCAGAATCACCCGCTCCACGGCCGGGTCGAGATCCCTGACCACGGTTGTCGGCCCGACCGGCGAGGCGCTCGATTGCAGCCGCACCAGTTCGTCCACCGTCCCAGCCTCGAACGGGCGGCGGCCGGTGAACATCTCGTAGAGCACCAGGCCCAGGCTGTAGATGTCGCTGCGCGCGGTGACTTCGCGGCTGCCGAGCTGCTCCGGCGCCATGTAGGCGGGCGTTCCGCTGCGTATGTCCGCGCCCTGGAACTGGCCGGCCAGTCCCGCCAGGCCGAAATCGGTGATGAGCACGTGGCCGCGGCCATCGAGCATGACGTTGGCGGGTTTCAGATCGCGGTGGAGGACGCCCTTCTCGTGCGCCGCGGCCAAACCGGCGCAGAGGCGGCGCGCGATGTCGGTGGCCTTGTCGGCGGGCAGGCGGCCAATGCGGCGCAGCAGCGACGCCAGGTCCTCGCCATCGACGTATTCCATCGAGATGTAGTGCTGGCCCTCGAACTCGCCAATGTCGTAAACGCGGCAGACGTTGGGATGCGAGACCTGGCGCGCGATGCGGACTTCGTTGAGGAACCGGTCGAGCAATACGCGGTCGGCGGCCAGCGCCGCAGGCAGAAACTTGAGGGCGACCGGCTGCCGCAGCTTGAGATCGGTGGCCCGGTAGACTTCGCCCATCCCGCCGCGGCCGATGAGCGCGATGATCCGATAGCGGCCCGCAACCAGCGCGCCCGGCAGGAAGCGCTCCTCGTCCCCCGAAGGCGCGGAGCTATCGGGCGGCGGCATCAGCTCGGTGGGATTGAGATTGGCGTCGGCCGCGGAGGGCGCCGGCGTTCCGCACTGGCTGCAAAAGCGGGTGGTGGTGGGCAGCTCGGTGTGGCACACGCGGCAGGTTGGCATTCGAGCGCCAGTGTAACATCTTGGAAGGCGGGCAACCGCACAGGATGCGCCGACGGCGCTCGAAACAAACCGCTACATTCCGACGCTTCAGAATGAGCCGGAGGGCGGGCTTCCGCCCGCGCGGGGCTTGAGCCCCGCTCCGCGGGGCGGAGGAAATGAAGTTCCGCAGCGGGCTGAAGCCCGCCCTCCGCGGTACAAGCCTGGCCGGTGCGCGTGGCGCTCTCAGAAATCGGAGGAAGCGCCTCCGCCTCCCGAATCTCCCCCGCCGGGGTGGAAGCCGGTACTGTCTGCTTGTGGGCTTAGCGCGATTGAATCCGCCGACACGACGCCGAGTCCGATCGCCCCGACGTTCATCCACTGTTTGTCCTGCCCCGAAAGCCGCCGGGCGGTGAAGCCGTGACGAATTCCGGACGGGCCGGCGGCGAGCCAGCGACTCAGGACGAGCGCGACAGCGATCAACACTGCGCCCAGAATCATCGGATCCCAAGTGTGCCGCTGCCAGCCGAGGTACGGTTTATTGGTGACCAGGGTCAGGATCGCGGCGATTGCGCCCGCTGCGATCACCCACCGGTCTTTCCCGCGCACGCCGCGCGCGAGTATGACGGGTGGGAGGCACCAGATCAGCACCCAGGTGGTCCAGTAGAACGGCCTGGAGAATCCATAGCCAGGCCGAGGGTCGCCCCACCAGTATCCGAGCAGGCTCCCCGCCGAAAGCTGGAGGTTGATCACGAAGTAGATGCCGAGCCAGAGGAGCGCCTCGGCGATCGAACACCCGTCGTTGAGATACGTGAGGCGATACCGGGAGCGTACGGCGGCAACGGCTATTAGGCCGGCTGCATAGAACGCCGCGACGATCAGATGGTGCGCCGTAGTGGACCCGGTCCAAGAGTCCGGCATCCACAGGACGAAGATCATCGCGGCGGGAAGCGCATACGGGAGCCCGAAACGACGCCATATCCAGAGCGAAGCGATGGCACCGGCGGCGG
>CAZBQQ010000050.1:23233-27007 GCA_964493965.1 uncultured Solibacteraceae bacterium | reverse complement strand
CACAATGATCAGGGTGAAGAGGAACAACACCAGCCGCAGGAAAATGTTGGTGCGGCGGAGGTCACAAACGGTTTCCTGTTCCATGCGCTGGTGCTGCTCCTGGGTGAGGAAGCCTTCGCCGGCCCAGTCCTTCAACAGATCGCGGGCGCGCAGAGCTTCTTCACTCGATTCGCTGTAGGCTCTCACGACTCCCTCCCGAAGCGGCGCGCGATCAGGACCAGCATGACGACCATGGCGACGCCGGTAACGACGAAATAGCTGAGGGCGCCCGCCTCGCTGCTGTTTCCGCGGAGAAGTATCGAACTGACTCCCACGTAGCCGTAGACGGCGGCGTAGGCGACAAAGGAGAACTGCCGGCGCGCGATGCCCCAGGCGAGCGATGCGCCACAGGCTCCGAGCAGAGCGGGAAACCACACCGCGTCGCTCTCGTGTTCGAAGACCCCGGAGACGACTGCCCAAAAGAAAACGTTGGCCGCGATATTCAGATACGCGCCGAGGAAGTGCGGTTTCAAGCCGCCGCGCCTGAGTATGGCACCGGCGCCGCCGACGATCACAGCGTAAAGAATCGCGTATTGCCTGTACTCTGCGTCCTGATGCGACGGCCAGTGGGAGATGGTGAGCCCGAACCATCCGGCGAGCGCGGACAACCCGAGCGACAGCACGAAGCGGTTGTCGAAGCGATAAGCGAGGAAGAAGAAAAGGGCGGCGGTCGTCAGCAGATAGGGCTCCCATTGCCCGGACAGCAGCTGAAACCGGTTCTCGAGATAGGCGAGCTCGACCGACCACGTGAGGCTGCCGAGGTAGAGCACGTAGTCGAATGCCAGGCTGGGCGAAGCAACCGCCGCTCGCGACCAGGCCGGCGCGCGCGAGAAGCAGTACCAAAGACAAGCGGCGAGCATCGCGGAGAGGACGGTCAGGACGACGACGTCACCCAGTTGTTTCGACCATGTGCTGACGGTCCATCCGAGGCCGGCGACGAACACCACGATCCCGGCGTAAAGCAGAATGTTCAGCTCGAGAAAAACGGAGAAGGGCTCTCCCCGCGAGAGGCCTTCGAGCAGAGCATGCTGCTCCGGCGAAATGACTCCTTGCTCCTTCCACTGCCCTAAGCGGGTCGATATGGTCATGAAGCCCTCGCCCGAGTTTACGCTAACATGATTCCAGCCATGTCTACACCCATCGACCATCTCGAACCCAAGGCCGTCTGGAAGCACTTTGCCGCCCTGGCGGCGATTCCCCGCGCATCGGAAAAGGAAGCCGCAGCCCGCGATTACGTGCTGGCTGTCGCCACCCGCCTGGGCCTCGAAGCTACGCAGGATCCGGTCGGCAACACGATCATCCGCAAGCCCGCGCGCCCGGGACGCGAGGGCGCCATTCCCGCCGCGATCCAGGGCCACCTGGACATGGTCTGCGAGAAGAACGAAGGCACGGTCCACGACTTCGATACCGACCCGATCCACCTGGTAGTGGACGGCGATTGGCTCAAAGCCGACGGCACCACGCTCGGCGCCGATAACGGGATCGGAGTGGCCGCGGCGCTGGCCGTCATGGAGAGCGATACGGTGGCCCACGGCCCGCTGGAGTTCGTTTTCACGATCGACGAAGAGAGCGGCCTCACCGGCGCGTCCAAGTTTCCGGCCGGCATCCTCAAGTCGAAGTACTTCCTCAATCTCGACAACGAAGAGGAATTCACGCTTTGCATCGGCTGCGCCGGCGGCGTCAATTCGGTGGCCCGGCGCAAGATCGCGCGGCGAGCGGCGCCTGCGGGCGACGCGTGGCGCATCAAGGTTGCGGGCTTGGCGGGCGGGCACTCGGGGGTCGACATTCATCGCGGCCGCGGGAACGCGCTTCGCATCCTGGGCGGCGCGCTGCTGGCGCTGACGAATCGCCTGCCGCTGGCGGTCGCCGAGATCCAGGGCGGAAGCAAGCGCAACGCGATCCCGCGCGAAGCGTCCACGGTGGTGGTGCTCGACTCCTCCAACACGACGGAATTGAAGTCGGTGCTGGCCGCTTATGAGGCGGCGGTGAAGTCGGATCTGGGCTCGTTCGATCCCGGCCTGCGCATCGTGGCCGAGTCCGCCGCGCGTCCGGAGCAAGTCATTGCCGATGCCGACGCGGCGGTGATCGCGGGCATCCTGGCGAGCCAGCATCATGGAGTTCTGGCCATGAGCCCCGATGTCGCCGGCCTGGTGCAGACCTCCACCAACCTGGCCACGGTCGCTACCAGCGAGGACGCGGTCGAGATCGCCACCAGCCAGCGCAGCCCGATCGAGAGCAGCAAGCGCGCCGCCGCCCGGATGGTCGCGACGGTGTTTGGTTTCGCTGGGTTTGAGGTGGAGCAATCCGGGGATTATCCGGGCTGGAAGCCGGAACCGGGCAGCGACATCGTGCGCGTGGCCCAGGCCGCCCACCAGGACGTTTTCGGCAAGCAGGCCGAACTGATCGCGATGCATGCCGGCCTGGAGTGCGGGGTGATCGGCGAGAAGCACCCGGGGATGCAGATGATCTCGTTCGGCCCGCACATCGTGGACGTCCACAGCCCGAGCGAAAAGGTCAAGATCTCGTCGGTGGGGCCGTTCTATAGGCTGCTGACGGGGCTGCTGGAACGGCTGTAGATCAACGCTTCTGCGGCGCTACTGCTCCGAGTACTGCACGTCGGACGGCGCAAGGGGACTGCTCGTCCACCGGAAATGACCGAGGACCTTGACTTCAGCGTCGTCGTATTCGTGATGGTAGAGGTGAACATGCGGGCAAGGAAGCTCCACCCCATCACCCGGTTCGAGCCCTTGGTCGCGCAGGATCTCGGAGATGAGATCCAGGGGACCATACGCCCAGATGATATTGTGACGGTCCCACACGAGGGTCGCATCGCCTGCGTCTGAGTGCACCCACAAGTCGTGACGGCCATCGTTACTCAGGAACTCGCAGAACTCGGCTAAGAATCCATTCACGTCATCGAAGCGAAGTGGGGGACTCTGGTAGCGGCCGAGCGCATTGTCGCAGCGGGACGTATGCAGAACGTAGAGGATAGTCAGCGGTCCCGGCAATGCGCGAGCCAGCTTCCACATCAACGACAGATGGTCCCGTTGCGGGCAAATACGGAGCCGATCTAGCCCTGCTGGATGTTCTCTCCTGAACGTACCATCGTGCCGAAACTCACGAGTCTCGTCCCCATCTAACCACCCCAATCGGTAGAGCGGATCATCTTGGATGGCGCCGGTGCGGTCCATGAGCTCAGTTTCCCATTTCGAGCATGAACGGCGACGGGTTCTCGACGGAACCGCGCCGGAAGCGACGGCACCGCGACGCGGTCAGAGTGCTCAGCCATCCAATCAGAATGCTGTCCTACACCTTGGCAGCGAAGCAGACCAGGTGGCCGCCGGGCTCGCGGACCACGATTTCGCGCATGCCGTAGAAGGTTGTCCGCTCCGCGAGCGCGATCTGGCAGCCATCGACGCGCTTGAGGATGTCGGCGAAATCCTCCACCTCCACGAACAGGAAGGAGCCGGTTGCGGGGCTTGCGGGGACCAGACTGGGCGCGTCCTTCTTTATGCTCTCCCAGGTTTGCAGCATGACTTCGGCGCCGTCCTTCACCAGGATGACGAAGACGAGGCGGTTGCCTTCGGGCACCTCGACGGTTTTGGTGAAACCGACGCGGTCCACCCAGAAGGGAAGGGATTTCTCTATCTCATCGACAGCCAGAACGGGCGTGAGTTTCATAGGCTGATCTTAACCGGTGGGGAGGGGCGGGGTCTTGGAAAAAACGGTCATGCG
>CAZBQQ010000050.1:0-23133 GCA_964493965.1 uncultured Solibacteraceae bacterium | reverse complement strand
TAGGCTGATCTTAACCGGTGGGGAGGGGCGGGGTCTTGGAAAAAACGGTCATGCGTACGAAAGCAAGATTGGCCACGAATGGACACGAATGAACACGAATCGAAGAACGGACAGGCGAGACCGGAGGCGGCTGCTGGTCGGGGCCGGGCAGTTCGGTGGACAATGGTGTCATGGGAGAGCCCGATCCGATCGAGAAGGACAGGCAGCGAGAGTTCTTCGACCTTGCCGAGCGCTTGGGCGCCGCCTCCGGCCCCGAAGACGTCAGACAGCTGGGCGATCAGTTGGGCCGGATGGTTTTCGGCGACTGACGTCTGAGATCTCCGCGCCACGGCCGAAGCCGGACGGCGGCGCGCCGGTGAATTCGCGGAAGTCGCGGATCAGGTGAGCCTGATCGAAGTAGCCGCACTCGGCCGCGGCGGCAGCCCAGCCCAGGCGGGCGGCCAACGCGGTCGCGCGGCGAAAACGCAGGACGCGGCAAAGGCGCTTGGGCGAGAGCCCTGTCTCTTCGATCGAGCGCCGGCGGAACTGGCGCGGGCTGAGACGGGCCTGGCTCGCCACCCAGTCCAGATCTACCGCACCGCCTGCGGCCACAATGGCGGAAATGGCACGGCGTACGCTGTCGAGGCCGCGCTCGGGCGGGGGCAGGGCGCGCGAGAGCATCAGAAAGCGCGCGGCAGCAGTGGGCGAGTCGCCCAATCCCTGATGCAGGCCGCGGCCGCGAGCGCCCCAGAGATCCTCGAGCGGCGCCCAGCGGTCCACCAGGTCCGGCGCCACATCGCCGAGGAAGAAGCCGGCCATGCCGGGACGAAACCGGATGCCCACAAGTTGCGCGCCGGCCGGAAGCGCAACCGTCTGCTGCGTGGTCATGGTGCCGACAACGCGCAGGCCGCCTTCCGGCCAGAAAACGATGTCCATGCATCCATCGGGCAAGATGGGGTCGGATGGCACCCCAGCTGGCGCGTCTCCGCTCCAGAAACACTCGGCGAAAGGCGCAAGGGCGCCCGCTTCGAATTCGCGGTAGTGGAGCCTCTCCATTTCTGACAACACGATAGCAGTTCTGCCGGTGGAAGCGCCTGCCCACGGCGCAGGTCTTCACGATTTTTGTGAGCAGTTGTGGCCATGCGTTTGACATGCCGCCGGGTGTGCCGCCCGGCCCTCGCCTGCAAGCCAGTTATGGCATTTGCGGAGCCGAGCGTATCAGGCACTGTTCTATACTGGAACACGAAGTGCCCGGCATGATGTACGCTCCGCTCGAAGGCCTGCAAGCGTGACAACGCGCGCGAAGATCGCACTCGTTGTTTGCGTGGCGGCCGCCTCGTTCCTTGCCGGCCTCGGTCTTCGCCAGAAGCCGGAGAGCGCCCCTGCCGCGCCAGGCGGGCGGCGCATCCTTTTCTATCACGACCCGATGCATCCGGCCTACAAGTCCGATAAGCCGGGGATCGCTCCGGATTGCGGCATGCAGCTCGAGCCCGTCTACGCGGATGGTGGCGAGGCGGAGGCGAAGACCGACCAGCCGCAGATGCCGCCGGGTACGGTCACGGTCAGTCCCGAGAAGCAGCAGCTCATTGGAGTCAAGACGTCGGAAGTCACACTGGGCTCCGGAATGGAGACTCTGCGTGTGCCGGGGCGCGTGATTGCGGACGAGACCCGCATCTACCGGATTGTGGCGGCGACCTCCGGCTGGATGCGTGAGATCGGCCCGGCCGTGAGCGGCACCATCGTCCAGAAAGACGAGTTGCTGGCCACATTTTACAACCGTGACTTCCTGACCGCGCAGCAGAGCTACCTGTATGCCCTGAACTCGACGGCACGCTCCAAGGAGACCGAGAGCCCGGCGCAATTGAAGCTCAGTGAGGCGCAGACACGTGCAGCCCGGGAGAATCTCGAGTTTCTGGGGATGAGTTCGACCCAGGTTCGGGAGATCGAGAACACACAGCAGATCGCCAGGAATATCGATCTGCGGTCGCCCGTCACCGGCCAGGTGCTGGCCAGGGAGGTGTACCCGGGACTGCCGTTCGAGCGCGGAGCGGAGTTGTTCCGGATCGCCGACCTCAGCCGCGTGTGGGTTTACGCCGATGTATTCGAGCACGATGCCTGGCTCCTGCGCACGGCGCAGACCGCCTCTGTGTCCCGCCAGGGCGGCCGCGCCTTGGTGGCCCGGATCAGCAAAACACTGCCGCAATTCGACGCAGCGACCCGGACCTTGAAAGTCCGGCTGGCGGTCGACAACCAGGATTATGCGCTGCGGCCGGATATGTTCGCGGAGGTTGAATTCCGGGTTGCGCCGCCGGCGTCGATCAGCGTTCCGATGGACGCCGTGGTCGATTCCGGCTTGCACAAGACGGTGTACGTCGATCGAGGCAACGGGCACTTTGAGCCGCGCGCCGTCGAAACATCGTGGCGTTTCGGCAACCGTCTAGGGATCGCTCGAGGTCTCAACGCAGGCGAGCGCATCGTCGTAGCCGGTAATTTTCTGATCGACTCCGAGAGCCGGATGCAGGCGGCAGCAGCCCGTCCGGAAGCGAGCCCACAAGCCGCCCACAGCAAGATGCACGATCCGGTCTGCGGCATGGAGGTGGATCCCGCCAGGGCGGTGCGCGGCGAGCGTGGGGGCAAGACCTACTACTTCTGCTCCCAGAACTGCAAGAAGGACTTCGATGCGAATCCGGCCAAGTACCTGACGAAGTGAAGGCGGCGCGACGCCATGATCAACCGCATCATCGAGTTTTCCGCACGGAATAAGGTCCTGGTTTTCGTGCTGGTGGCCGCAGCCTCCGTGTATGGCTGGTGGTCGATGAAGCGGGTGGCGCTAGATGCGATCCCCGATCTCAGCGACACGCAGGTGATCGTCTATTCCAGATGGGACCGCAGCCCGGACATCGTGGAGGACCAGGTCACGTATCCCATCGTGACCGCGATGCTGGGCGCCCCCAAGGTCCGGGCGGTGCGCGGCTTTTCGGATTTCGGCTACTCCTACGTCTACGTCGTATTCGAAGACGGCACCGATATCTACTGGGCTCGCTCGCGCACGCTCGAGTATCTCTCGGGGGTCCGCGAGAGGCTCCCGCAAGGCGTCCGGACCGAGATGGGGCCAGACGCCACTGGCCTCGGCTGGGTCTTCCAGTACGTACTCGAAGACACCTCGGGCAAACACACGCTGTCCGAGTTGCGGTCGTACCAGGACTGGCAACTGCGCTACTACCTGAAGTCGGTTCCCGGCGTCGCCGAGGTCGCGTCGCTGGGAGGCTACGGGAAGGAGTATCAGGTCAACGTCGACCCCAACCGGCTGCGCTCCTACGGCATCCCGATCGCGCGTGTGGTGGAGGCCGTGCGGGGCGGCAACAGCGAGGCCGGCGGCCGGCTGATTGAGTTCGGCGGCACCGAGTACATGGTACGCGGGCACGGCTATGCGCGCTCCGTCAGCGACCTCGAAGACATCGTGCTGGGCGCGAGCGAGGATGGGGCGCCCGTCCGCGTCAAGGATGTAGCGCAGGTGGCGCTGGGTCCCGAACTGCGGCGCGGCGTGAGCGACCTGGACGGCGCGGGCGAAGCCGTGTCGGGAATCGTGGTGATGCGGCAGGGCGAGAACGCCCTGGATGTGATCCGCCGCGTGAAGGCCAAGATCCGCCAGATCGGGCCCGGGCTGCCCGAAGGCGTCAGGATCGTCCCCATCTATGACCGCTCGGAGCTGATCGAGCGCGCGATCAGGACGCTCAAATCCACGCTCATCGAGGTGGTGGTCACGGTCTGCCTGGTGATCCTGCTGTTCCTCTGGCACGTGCCGAGCGCGGCCATTCCGGTGATCACGATCCCCGTCGCCGTCCTGATCAGCTTCATCCCGTTCCGGTGGACGGGCACTACGGCCAACATCATGTCGCTGGGCGGGATTGCGATCGCGATCGGCGCGCTGGTGGATGCCTCGATCGTGGTGGTGGAGCAGGCACACAAGAAACTGGAAGAATGGGAGCGTGGGGGCGCGATCGGCGGGCACGCTGAGGTGATCCTGAGCGCGGTCAAGGAAGTCGGCGGACCGAGCTTTTTCGCGCTGCTGGTGATTGCGGCCTCGTTCCTGCCGGTGCTCACTCTCGAATCGCAGGAAGGGCGGCTGTTCAAGCCGCTGGCCTACACCAAGACGCTGGCCATGGTGGTGGCCGCTTTGCTGGCGATTACCCTCGATCCGGCGCTGCGGCTGCTGTTCACTCGCGTGACGCCGGTGGTATTCCGGCCACAGTGGCTGGCGCGGGTGGCGAACACGGTTCTGGCGGGCCGCATTCACTCGGAGAGCGGCCACCCCATCAGCCGCGTTCTGATCCGGCTCTATGAACCCGTAGCAGCCTGGTCCCTGAGATGGAAGTGGGTGGTGATCGGCGGGGCGGTCGCCTTGGTGCTGGTGACGATTCCCGTGTTCCTGAAGCTGGGCTCCGAGTTCATGCCGCCGCTCGACGAGGGCTCGCTGCTGTACATGCCATCAACCATGCCGGGGATCTCGATCGGCGAGGCTCAGAAGCTTCTCCAGGTGACGGATCGGATCATCAAGAGCTTCCCGGAAGTCGACCGCGTGCTGGGGAAAGCGGGGCGGGCGGAGACGTCCACGGACCCGGCGCCGCTGTCTATGCTCGAAACCGTCATCACACTGAAGCCGAAGTCCGAGTGGCGCAAGGTGCCGACGTGGTATTCGAGCTGGACGCCGGAGTGGGCCGCATCCCTCCTTCGGCATATCACTCCGGACCACATCTCTCAAGAGCAGCTGGTCGCGCAATTGAACGACGCGCTGAAGCTGCCGGGACTGTCGAACGCCTGGACGATGCCGGTAAAGGGACGCATCGACATGCTCACCACCGGCGTGCGCACGCCGGTCGGCCTCAAGATTTACGGCTCCGACGTGAAGCAGATCGAGGAGATCGGAGGGCGCTTCGAAACCCTGCTGGCATCGGTGAAGGGCGCGCGGAGCGTGTTCGCGGAGCGCACCGGAGACGGCTATTTCCTGGACATCGACTGGAACCGGACGGCGCTGGGGCGTTACGGATTGAGCATCGAAGATGCCCAGACGGCGGTCGAAAACGCCATTGGCGGAGAGAGCGTGACCACGACCGTGGAAGGGCGCGCGCGCTACCCGGTGGGCGTCCGGTACATGCGCGATTTTCGCTCCGACATGGACGCGCTGGGACGGGTCCTGGTGTCGGCCGGAGGCCAAAGGCAAATCGCGCTGGCCGAACTGGCCGAGATCAAGACGGTGACCGGCCCCTCCATGATCCGCGACGAAGACGGGATGCTGACGGGCTATGTATACGTCGACCTGGCGGGGCGCGATCCGGCATCCTACATCGGCGAGGCGGACCAGCTCCTGCGGCGGCAAGGCAGCCTGCCTGCGGGCTACTCTTTCGCGTGGAGCGGGCAATTCGAGGCGATGGAGCGCGTCGCCGATCGGCTGAAGACTGTCGTGCCGCTGACTCTACTGCTGATCTTCCTGCTGCTGTACCTGAACACGCGTTCCGTGACAAAGACCATGATCGTGCTGCTGGCGGTGCCATTCTCAGCGGTGGGCGCGGTGTGGCTGCTCTATCTACTTGGCTACAACATGAGCGTGGGCGTGTGGGTTGGCCTGGTGGCGCTGCTGGGCGTGGATGCCGAGACCGGCGTGTTCATGCTGCTCTATCTCGATCTGGCGTACGACCAGGCGGTGCGCGAGGGCCGCATGACGAGCCTGTCCGATCTGCAGCGGGCCATCATGAACGGCGCGGTGAGACGCATACGTCCCAAGTTCATGACGGTGGCGACGATGTTTCTCGGCCTCGTGCCGATCATGTGGTCCATCGGCACCGGAGCCGACGTGATGAAGCGCATCGCCGCGCCGATGATCGGCGGCATCTTCACATCGTTCCTGCTGGAGCTCATGGTCTACCCGGCGGTGTACGAGATCTGGAAATGGCACACCGCCGTGAAGTCCCGCGCCAACGTACCTGCCGGGGAACCGGCGAGCTCGCGCTGAGGACCCTCCCTTGGCTGACAGCTGACAGCCGAGGGCTGATAGCTGCCTGCCCCCCATGGCACAATGGGACGGTGACCGGCCATCAAATACGACAGAAATTCCTGGACTTCTTCGCGGAGCGCGGGCATCGCATCGTGCGCAGCTCGTCGCTGGTGCCGGCCAACGACCCGACGCTGCTGTTCACCAACGCCGGGATGAACCAGTTCAAGGACGTCTTCCTGGGCATGGAGAAGCGCGACTACAACCGCGCGACGTCCTCGCAGAAGTGCGTGCGCGCGGGCGGCAAGCACAACGATCTGGAGAACGTCGGCTACACCCGCCGCCATCACACGTTCTTCGAGATGCTGGGCAATTTCTCCTTCGGCGACTACTTCAAGAGCGACGCCATCGCCTTCGCCTGGGAGCTGGTGACCAAGGACTACGCCCTCCCCAAGGACCGCCTCTACATCACCGTCTTCCGCGAGGACGACGAGGCCGAGGAGCTCTGGCAGAAGGTCACCGGAGTCTCGAAGGACCGCATCTACAGGCAGGATGAGAAGGACAACTTCTGGCAAATGGGCGAGACCGGCCCGTGCGGTCCCTGCTCGGAGCTGCACTACGATCTGGGCCCGGAGGGCTCGGACCTGCCCGGCGAAGACGACCATTTCCCCAGCGAATCCGGCCGCTACGTGGAGATCTGGAACCTGGTCTTCATGCAGTACGATCGCGACGCGAGCGGCAAGCTGACGCCGCTACCCCGGCCGTCGATCGACACCGGGATGGGCCTGGAGCGCGTGGCGGCGGTGATGCAGGGCAAGCTGTCGAACTACGACACGGACCTGATTTGCCCCATCATCCACCGCGCCGCGGACCTGTTTCACGTGCGGTACGGCGAGGACGCGAAGGTGGACACGACCCTGCGCATCGTGGCTGATCACGCCCGCGCCACGGAGTTTCTGATCCACGACGGCGTGCTGCCGGCGAACGACGGCCGCGGCTACGTGCTGCGCAAGATCATGCGGCGCGGGATGCGGCACGCGCGCCGGATCGGCGTCCAGGAGCCATTCCTGTATCAGCTCAGCGCCTTCGTGGCGGAGCTGATGAAGCCGGCGTACCCGGAATTGATGGAGAGCGTGGGGCGGGTCTCGCGCATCGTGCGGGACGAGGAGCACCGCTACGCCACCACGTTCGAAGTAGCCGAGCGCATCTTCCACGACGAGGCCAAGGGCGTGCAGGGAACGCTGGCCGGCAGCGTGGCGTTCAAACTCTACGACACCTACGGACTGCCGCTCGAGGAGCAGCAGGAGATGGGGCGCGAGTACGGCCTGGAGGTCGATAGCGAAGGCTTCCAGGTGGAGATGCAGAAGCAGCGCGAGCGCGCGCGGGCGAGTTGGAAGGGCGCGGAGCGGGCGGCCGTGGCTCCGGTTTACCAGGCGTTGCAGGCGGAGGGCCGCACGAAGTTTCTGGGCTACGAGACGCTGGAAGCGACGGCGCGCGTCCGCGGGATCGTGGTGAGCCAGGAACGGGTGGAGGAGATCGGGCCGGGCGAGAGCGCCGAGATCGTGCTCGACCAGACGCCGTTTTACGCCGAAGCGGGCGGGCAGGTGGGCGACAAGGGCGCGCTGTATTCCGCCGCGGGCGAGCGCGTGGCCAGTGTGGAAGACACCTATGCGCCGGTGCCGGGACTGAGCGTTCACAAAGTGGTCACGGTGGCGCCGTTCAAGGTGGGCGACGAAGTCCGCGGGCAGGTGGACGTGGCCTCCAGGCGCGCCACCATGCGTAACCACACGGCCACGCACCTGCTGCATGCGGCGCTGCGAACCGTGCTCGGTACGCACGTCAAGCAGGCGGGATCGGTGGTGGATCCGTCTCGGCTGCGCTTCGATTTCACGCACTACGCCGGGCTGAACGCGGTGGAGACGGCAGAAGTCGAGCGCTTGATGGTGGAGCAGGTGCTGGCGGACCGGCCGGTCTCGACGACGGTCATGGAATTGGACCAGGCGCTCACCACCGGGGCGATGGCGCTGTTCGGCGAGAAGTACGGAGAGCGGGTGCGCGTGGTGCAGGTTCCCGGCTTCAGCAAGGAGCTATGCGGCGGCACGCACGTGGGGCGTACGGGCGAGATCGGCCTGTGCAAGATCGTTTCCGAGGGCAGCATCTCCTCCGGCGTGCGGCGCATCGAGGCCGTGACCGGCGAGGGTGCGCTGGCGCGCTTCGAGGAGACCGCGACTTCCCTGCGCGCGGTGGCGGACCTGATGCACGTTCCCGAAGCCGAACTGGTGGAGCAGGTGGAGAAGGCGCTCGATCAGCGGCGCGCCCTGGAACGGCAGATCGATCAGCTCAAGGCCAAGGTGGCGCAGGCGCAGTTGAGCGGCCTGGAGCAGCAGGCTCGCACGCTGAAGGGCGTGCGGGTGCTGGCGGAGCGGGTGGATGGACTGGACCGCCAGCAGATGCGCGCGCTCGCGGATTCGCTGCGCAACAAGTGGAAGACGGCGGTGATCGTGCTCGCATCGGCAGAGGATGCGAGCGTGGCGATCGTCTCGGCGGTGACCAAGGACCTGACCGCGAAAGTCCACGCCGGCAAGCTGGCGGGCGCCGTGGCGCAAGCGGTGGGCGGAAAGGGCGGCGGCCGGCCCGACATGGCCGAAGCGGGCGGCAAAGACGCCTCCAAGCTGGCGGCCGCGCTCGAGAGCGTGTACGCCAGCGTGGAAGGGATGCTGTAGGTCCGGCATTAATCTGACGGACTGAAGACTCCGCTGAAAAACGGTGACTGGCTCCGCTGTCCCAAGCGACATGTCCGCCTGGTCAACGGGATAGGTCTCGAGCGCGCGTGGACAGCGGTGCCTGTCGCCGCTTTTCAGCCCTTTCACCTCTCGCCGCGGATCCGACGAACTGAATTTCGCAAGTCCCTCCGGAGACCGCTGCAGGCGTGGACGCCTGCCCCACTAGCCAGCTAGCGCTCGACCACCATCAACGTGAATGTCCCCGGCAACACTGGTGCTCTGCCCCCGGCCGGCGCAGGTCCGAACTTGGCGGAGACGAGGAACACCCGATGGTTCGCCGCATCGAGGCCCATGTTGCGCGCCCCCGAGGCGGTCGCCACATTTTCGACGACGTGGTATTGGTCCGGCGTGTCCTGATGGATCACGGTCAGCGTGCCGTCCGCATTCGAGGCGAACGCGTCGCCCGAAGCCGGATCGTAGCCGGCGCCGTCCACACCCTTGCCGATCGGAACGGTGGCGACCACCTTGCCCGCTGCGTAATCGGAGATCGCCATCAAGCCGCTGCGGCATCCGCTGAACAGGCGGTGATGTGCGGTGTCGATGGCCATGGAGACCGGCTGCTTGCACGGGGCGGTGGACCAGCGCCGCACCACGGTGGCTGCCTTCGCGTCGATCTCCACGACCTCACTGGTGTCGGTGAGATTCGCATACACCTTGCCGTCGCCCGCCGACGCGCCGTATTCCGGCTTGCCGCCCAGCGGAATGTTCGTGATCAACTTCCCGGCCGGGTCGATGACGGTAGAAGAATGTGCGTCGCCATTGAAGGTGAAGACGCGGTTCGAAGCGCTGTCGTAGATGATGGCGTCGGCATCTTCGGCGGCCGGGATGCGGCCGAGCACCTTGAAAGTCTTCAGATCGAACATGACCACCGATTGATCGTTGCCCGAAGTGGCGAAGCCATGGCCCGTGGCCGGAGCCAGCGCGGTCCCGTGCGCGCCCTGGATGCCGGTGACTTCGCCCAGCAGCTTCCCGCTGTCCTCGTCAACCACCATCACCCGTGTCTGGCGGGCGATGAACAGGCGATGATTGGGCGGATCCGGGACGACGTAATCCCAGCGGCCGTCACCGCCCAGCGTGTAGGTATGCGTGACGCGGTACGTCTGCGCGACGAGCGGCGCGGCGGCCGCCAGCGTGAGGGCAAGCGCGAGGTTGCGCATGGGGCTCCTTTCGGTTCGATCAGTAGCGCCAGCTTGTCAGGTCTGCTCCGGGCGGCGCCGTTTTCAGGATGCGGTCCATGATCTGCGGCAGGTACATCTGATTGTAGTGCAGCCGCGAATACCAGTTGGGCTTCGTCGGATCGCCATTCCAGCAGTGCTCCGCGCGCGGTCCGTAGCGCACCTCGCCCTGGTAAGCGACGCCGTGTCCGGGGCTGCCGGTCTGGTTCAGGAAATCCTCCATCAGATAGACGGCGTTGTTGAGGAAGTAGGTGTCGTCCGAGCCGACATATAGGTGGATCTTGCCCTGCAGCTTCGGCCCCAGCGTCAGCCAGTCGCGCTGCAGGATCGCATTCAGGTCGTAATGCTGGCGCCAGAACTCGGCCGTGCCGTGGTCGATCGCGCCGGTCCGCTTGTCGAAGATCGGCCGCGGGTAGCCGTCCTCCGCAGCCGGAGAATAGACCGCCTGCCAGATGTCGAATTGCTCGCCCGAGCGGCCGCGATCGCCCAGCGCGGCTTCGTAGGCGACGTTGTCGCGCATCGAGATCAAGGTGTGTCCCAGGTAGTCGCGCATGGCCGGCTGCTCCACTTGCTTATTCGCGCCCTGGAGATAGAACGCGTTGTCCTGGCCATACAGATCAACCGCCATGAAAGCGTGGAAGTCCACCGGGTCCGGGCAGGCGACGAACGCGCCGTTGTAATGCTCGGGATAAAACATCTGCACGGCGAGGGACTCCCAGCCGCCGGTCGAGCCGCCATAGGCGAACCGGGCCCAGCCCTGGCCAATCCCGCGAAACTGGCTCTCGATGGCCGGGATCAGTTCGGTCTCGATCGCGTCTCCGTAGGGCCCCAGGTTCGCCGAGTTCACCGCATAGGAGTCGTCGTAGTAAGGATTCGCATGCTGCAACTTCGCGATCAGCATCCGCGGCGTGCCGGGCGCGATCCACGCCTGGTAGTTCTTGTACGCCTCCTCCTGCTGGATGCGGTTGTAGCCCGCCAGGTGGAAGCGGTCGGAGTAGTCGGGCTTCAGATTCGGATCCGGCGGCGTCTCGCGGAAGTCGCTGATGTCGGATACGAAGTGATCGTGGGCAATGACGAGTGGGAAGTGCGCGTGTGGGTGGGAGTCGTAGCCCTCCGGCACCAGAACGACCGCCGCCAGAAACATCGGCCGGCCCCAGAACTCGCTCAGCAGCTTCGACTGGATGCGGATGTGGCGAACGTATTTTGTGTCGGGCTCGGGCTCGATAGGCGGGATCACGTCATCGAGTGACACAGCGATCGGCGGCGCTCCTGGCCCAATGCGAGCCAGCCGGGGCTTCGACAGCAGGTTGCCGGGTGCGAGGTTCCAGTGCTGGCCTTCGCCGCGATCGGGCGCCAGCTTCACAGTCTTGCCGTCCGAACGGTGAAACGTCTCGTACACGTTCAGCACGGCCTGCACCGTATACTCGCCAGCGGGCACGTCTTTCAGGCTCGTCCGCGGATAGCCCTGCGCGTCGTCGCCGACTGTGAGGGTCTGGCCGGGCTTCCATCCGTCCACCGTCACCCCGAAAATCATCTGCGACTTCATGGTGTCGTCGATCTGCATGCGCGGCTCGTCGCTCGGGTCGGTCGAAAGCAGGAGCAGCAGCCGGCCGTCCAGGGGCTTTTCGGAGCGGGACGCCGGAAATTGCACCGTGATTGTCTGAGCGAAGGCGCCGGCCACCAGCGCAAGCAGAAGAACAAGAGGTCGCATATCCGGGAGTATAGCTGGTACGCTGGATTCAAGAGAGGGAAAAGGGATGTCAACAGTACTCATCACAGGAACCAGCTCCGGGATCGGGCTGGCAACCGCACTGGAATTGGGCAAAGCAGGCCACAAGGTCTACGCAACGATGCGAAATCCCGCGCGCGCTCCGGAGCTGGGCCGGCGAGCGTCCGCGGAGGGATTGCCCATTTCCATTCTCACAATGGATGTCGATTCCGACCAGTCCGTCGCCGACTGTTTTGCGTCCGTCTACCGGCAGGAGGCGCACATCGACGTGCTGGTCAACAATGCCGGGGTCGAGCGGCACGGCTCGGTCGAGGAACTTCCCATGGAGGCCTTTCGGGCCACCATGGAGACGAACTACTTCGGAGCGCTGCGGGCCATTCACCAGGTTGTGCCGCGCATGCGCGAGCGCGGGAGCGGCTGCATCGTCAATGTGACTTCCGTGGCGGGCAAGATCTCGTCTTCGCCGCTGGGCTCCTATACCGCATCGAAGTTCGCGCTGGAGGCCGTGAGCGAAGCACTGGCACAGGAGATGAAGCCGTTTGGCGTGCGCGTGGCCATCGTGGAGCCCGGAATCATCGACACGCCGATGGCGCACGCCATCGACGATGCGCCTCCATCGCGGTACCAGCAGGGGCGGCACCTGGCCGCACTGTTCCAGGCGTCGCTCGAGCATGGGACGCCGCCCTCCGTGGTCGCAGCGGTGATCAGAGACGTCATCGAAAGCGGCACCTGGAAACTGCGGCATCCCGCCGGCCCGGATGCCGCGCCGTTTCTGGCCTGGCGAGCCGCGATGACGGACGAAGAGTGGACCGAGTTCAATACGCTCGACGCCGAGGCTTTTCGAGCGCGGGTGAAGAAGGACTTCGGCCTCGAACTCAAGATCCCAGGCGAGGCCACCCGAGCGGCCGGCTGAAGCGGAGCGGCGCGACCGGCCTGCGGCGTGTCGGTCCTCTGATAACATATTTTCCGAAGCCGTGTTCGCGCCAATCACAACTCTCGGCTCCGGCGGTCTCTTAGCGGTTCTGCTCGCCTCTCAACTTGTAGCCGCCGGCGCAGGTGCTTCCTACGTCCGGGCGCAAACCGATCGGGGCCCATGGGCCGTCGGCAACGCCTTTGTCGAGCGCCGGGTCGCATTCGATTCCCAAGCCGGATTGTCCACCGTTAGTTGGGTCCACAAGGTCACCGGAACCGACTTCACAAAGCGCGCCGCAGCGGCCGGTCAGTTGGCCGACGAGTTCAGCTTCCAGGCGGGAACCACGAGCTTCACCGGAAAGTCCGGCTTCGAACTGGCCGGATCCGAAGTCCTGACCCTCGACGGCGGCAAGGCGCTCAAAGTACGGCTCAGGCATCCGACGGCGGGGCTGGAGGTCAGCGTCGTCTACGCCGTCTACGACGAACATCCTGTAATCCGGAAGTGGATTGCGGTGAGGAATAGCGGCGCGCAGGCGGTCGTCCTCAAGCGCTTCTGTTTCGAGTCGATCTCGGCTGGCGCGGGCGTGCCGGCCGAGTTGCAGCTCTTTGCCGGCTACGGCACAGTGCCGCGCGAGATCTTCTTTACGGGCCGCGTCTCCGATACGGCACTGGTTTCCAGGAACTCGCGCACGGGTGAAGGTCTGGTGGTCCTCAACGAGGCGCCAGGTTACCTGAAGCGCACCGAGATGGGCGGTTGGGGCTGGAACGATCGCATCCAGGTGATGTACGACACAGACCTGTTTCCCTTCGAGCGTACCCTCGAGCCCGGTGAGACGTTCCAATCAGCCCGCAGTTCGGTGCTGTTCTTCGTGGACGGCAAGGGATTCGCCGACGCCCGCTGGGTGGTGCCTACATACACCTCGCACGTCCTGATGCGCCGCGGGCGGAGTTTCCAGCCGCCATGGCTCTATAACACCTGGGAACCCTTCGAGCGGAACATCGACGAGGCCACCAGCGCGGACCTCATCCGGGTGGCCGGCCGGATGGGCCTGGACATCTTCACCATTGATGACGGCTGGCAGGCCGAGTACGGGGAAAACCGGGAGAACCGGAAAAACTTCCCCTCCGGACTTGCCAAAATCGGCGCGCTGCTGGCGGAACAGAAGATGGACCTGGGCCTGTGGGTGCCGCTGGCGGCCATCAGCACCGAGGCCCGGGACTACAAGCAGCACCCCGAGTGGTTATGCCGCGACCGCCTTGGCCAGCCCAAGTTCACCCAGACCATGGCCGGTAAGCAGGCGGTTATGTGCCTCGGCAGCGCCTACCGGGAAGCCGCCGCCCAGCGCTTGCTCGACCTCATCGAGAAGCATCATCCCCGATATCTGAAAGTGGATCTGACCACCGTCTTCAACGCCTACGGGGAAGAGCCCGGCTGCAGCGCGCCCGGCCACTTCCACAAGAGCTGGGCCGAGTCGCTGGCGCGCATCTACGAAGGTCTGCAGTATGTCGGTGAGCGGCTCTATCGCGAGCATCCCGAGGTACTGGTTGACTACACCTTCGAGCTTTGGGGTGAGAAGCATCTCATCGACCATGCGCTCCTCGGCGTGGCGGACATGGACTGGCTGAGCAACATTGTGGACGTCCAGCCGGACGATGCAGGCCCGCGGCAAGCCCGCACGCTGCTCTATCACCGTGCGCTCGCCATCCCGGCGGAGGCAATGCTGATCGGCAACCTGCAGGCCGCCACACCGCCGGTCGAGGACCGTCTCGGTGTGGCCGTCGGCTCCGGACCGCTGCTGGTGGGCGACCTGCGCAAACTCACCCTGGAGCAGCAGGACTGGTACGCCAGCCGCGTGCGCTGGTTCAAGAAGCTGCGCCTCCAGGCCTCGCTGAACGATAGTTTCTTCCCGCTTGGAGAGTGGACTCAACCGGGAGTGAAGTCCTGGGACGGTTTCGCGCGCCTGAGCCGCGAAGGCGATGGCATCGTGGTCATTTTCAGGAACGACTCCGGGGCAACCAAAGTGGTGCTTCAGCTGCCCGCGCCGCCGGACGCGGTCTATGAAGCCCGTTCTGTGATGAACGGCCTCGCGCTGGGCACGGTGACCGCGTCCGTTCTCGCGTCCGGCTGGACCGCCCTGCTGAGCACCGGGACGAGCACCGACGTCATCGAACTGCGCCGCCGTTGATCCGGCCTGCACCCAGCTCCCGTCCACTTCCTGACGGCCGCCGTTCGGTGCTTTTAAGGCCTGTTTACCCGCGCTAGACCGGTGTATACTTGGCGGGTACCAAATGCTCCGCGCCGAGCGATTTGCCTTCGGGCTTGCCGCGTCCTGTCTTCTGGCGATCAGCGCACGGGGCCAGGAAGAGAAGCTCACCCAAGCGGGGGAGCCTGCCACCACCTTCGGAACCACGGTGGTCGATCCGTCCGGTCTGCGCGGCGAAATCTACTACATCCGGCCAGGCAGTTCAAAGCTGCCGGACTTCGAGAAGCTCAAGCCCGTCGGCGCCATCTACACCTCGTCTCTGAACATCCTGCCCCAAAGCTTCACCAAGGGGTTTCCGGGCGTTACCAACCGCTTTGAGTGGTTTGCGATCGACTACAAAGGCAAGTTCTGGATCGAGGACCCGGGCCGGTATGATTTCGCGCTACGCTCCGACGACGGCTCGCGGCTGTACATAGACGACAAGCTGCTGATCAGCAACGACGGCGTCCACTCGCCCTGGACCGAGTTCGGAAAAATAGACCTGGCGGGCGGCATTCATTCGATCCGTGTGTCCTACTTCCAGGGACCACGCGAGACGGTCGCGCTGATCCTTGCGGTCGGTCACGGCAAAGGCCAGTGGAAAGTGTTCGACACAAACCACTTCAGGCCGCCCGCAAATCCCCACGACTCGAAGTACGGGCGGGACATTGACGCCGGGCTTCACAACGACGACGCGCGACCGGACGCGGTGGCCCTGGCGATCCTGGGCACTACACCGCTACCCCACGATTTCGACTTCCGCCTCGCGGCCCCGCGGTTTCGACAACAAGCCGCCGCGAGCGAGGGTGTCCTGGTGATCGAGGTGCCGGCAAAGGCGCTCGCGGTCACTGCCGACCCGGAGCGCCAGACAAGCCGCATCCACCTTTCCCTTCTCGCGCTGGTCCGGGACGAGCACGGGAACGTGTCCGACCGCTTTAGCCTGGATGCCCCGTACAACATCCCGAGCGAGAAACTGCCGGAGGTCCAGGCCAGCCTCATCACCTACACGCACCCGGTGCGCCTTCCCGCCGGCCGCTACACGGTCGAAACGGCAATGATCGACCACGAGGGCCGGCAGTCGAGCGCGCGGGTCGCTGAGTTCCTTAGTCCTGAGCCGCGCACGGGAATCGCATTGAGCAGCGCAATCCTGGTTCAGCGGGTGGATCCGGCCGGCTCACCCCAAGACGCGGTCGACCCGCTGGTCTTTCAGGGGAACCGGGTTGTGCCGCTGCTGGCCGGGCGGCTCGGGCCAGGCATGAAGCCCGCCGTCTACTTCGTGGTGTATCCGGACAAGACCAGTACGGAGAAGCCGGAGCTCGAAGTGGAATTCTTGTCGAACGGCCATCCCATGGCCAGCCAGAAGGCGGAGCTTCCGTCACCCGATGCCTCGGGCGCCATCCCGATGATGGTGGGGGCGGCGGTGCTTCCGGGCGATTGCGAGCTAAGGCTGACGGTGAAGCAGGGCGCCAGCACCGCAACGGAGAGCGTCCACTACTCCCTGGAGTAGCGAGGGCCGGGATCCGCAGATGATCCAGGCAGGTCAGCCCCCGCCTGGGCTGGGCCCCTTCACCGGTCCTGCCCCGCTGTTTTTGGCGCGGTTCGTTGCAGCGACGCGATACCTCAGCCAACGAAGGGATCGACAATGCGTACGCCGGCGTTCACGAAATCAGCTTGGTTTCGCGTGGCGACCGCCAGACCGTGGACAACCGCCGTCGCTGCGATCAGGCTGTCCTTGATCGGCATGGCTTTCCCGGTTGCGCGAAGACGCGCCAGCAGTTCCGCCCATTTCAGGCCCGTGTCCCCGTCCCACGGCAGGCAGCGGAGACGTCCGACCCCCGCGTCGAACCAGCGTTCAAGGGCGATCCGCTTCCTTCCCTTGGGAAGGATGAGAATCCCGAATCGGAGTTCGCCCAGAATGATGGGATCGACGGCGATGTCTCGCTCATGTGCGCGCAGCCACGCCACGACGCGCGGATCGGGCGTTGGTTTAGTCGGCTCGCTCAGAACGTTGGCGTCCACCAGGTACTTCACAGCGCATCCGTCGACTCAGACTCGATCGGCACGAAGAAGTCCTTCTGGGGACACGCGAGCAGCCAGTCGATGGCGCCCTCGTTCTGCGGTGCGGCTCGCCGGACGAGGCGATAGTCCCCACGATCGAGGCGCTCGACGTCGAACTCCTGCCCCGGTTCGACGCGGTCCAAGTGCCGGAACTCTGCCGGCAGAACGATCTGGCCCTTGGAGGAGACGGTAGTCTTCATGCAGGTAAGATATCGTCTTACATGGGCCGGTGTCAAGCACCACACCGAGCGAATCCCGCCGCCGCCCTGTGGCGCGGTCCCATCACCTCCGCCCTGTCGCGATCCCTTTGCCGGTCGCCGCCATCGTCGTCATCGGCTGCCCAGGGAAACAGCGCTTGTCCGCGCTCCTGAAGGTCCAGGGTGACCCACGGGGTTGGGTGACCCCCGGTCCATCCCTGCATCGAAAGCGCCAAATCCTCAATGATTTCTTCGTGCTGTGCCCCCTTCACCGCGTGTAGTGAAAACTTAACTTGCGCGTAACGCTGCACGGGTTATCATAGTTGGTTCCGGGGAGCTGGACGCCGCCAGGTCTGCGGCCAAAATCAACCAATGGAGGCTAGCGAAGATGCGGAGAAGCATGGTGCGTGAGGTGTGGAAACTCGTAGCGGCAGGCGCTGTGGCCCTGCTGATTGGCTTCGGAAGCGCAGCACTTGCGCAAAGCTCCGGAGCGGGCACAATTACCGGTACTCTGACCGACGCGACGGGCGCGGTCATACCGGAGGCGACCGTAGTGATACGCAACGTGGACACCGGCACCGACCGAACCACGGCGACCAACAGCGCGGGCATCTACATTGCCGCCTTCCTGCAACCTGGCAACTACCAGATCGCAGCGAGCAAGCAGGGGTTTGCCAGCGTGATCCGCAAAAACCTCCCCTTGCAGGTGGGCCAGACACTGAGGATGGACCTCAGCATGCCGCTGCAGTCCGTCGAGCAGGCCGTCACCATCACCAGCGAAGCGCCGCTTCTCGATCTGGAGAAGACGGAATCCTCGCAGGTGGTCAGCAGCCACCTGGTGGACAGCCTGCCGATCATCGGGCGGCGCTGGGACAATTTCGTTCTCCTGACGCCGGGCGTGACCACGGACGGCGGCCTGGTTTCCTACCGGGGTATCTCGGGCCTGTACAACAACAACTCGGTCGACGGCGCCAACAACAACCAGGCGTTCTTCTCCGAGGCTCGCGGCCGCTCCACCGTGCCTTACACCTACAGCATCGATTCCATCGGCGAGTTTCAGGTCAGCGCCGCCAACTACAGCGCTGAGTTTGGCCAGTCCGCGGGCGGCGTGGTGAACGCGGTGACCAAGTCCGGCACCAACGACTACCACGGCGACCTGTTCTACTTCCTGCGCTATCCGTCGCTGAACGCCCTCGATTCATACCAGAAATCGAAGGGCGTCTACACCCAGGCGATCCACCAGCAGCAGCAGTTCGGGGGCAGCAATGGCGGCCCGATCATCAAGAACAAGCTGTTCTATTTCGTCACCTACGACGGGTCGCGCAAAGTCTACCCCATCAGCTACACCAGCAGCTCGGTGTTCCCCCTGGCCTGCCCCGCGCAGGTAAGCGCCTCGCAGTGCGCCGGGGCCAACAGCTGGCTGAAGTCTCTGGTCGGCTCCTACCCCCGCACCGGCGTGCAGGATTTGGCCTTCGGCAAGCTCGATTACCAGGTGAACCAGTCCAACCGCCTCAGCGCGAATTTCAATTTTGACGATTTCCACGCGCCAAACGCGTACACCTCCGGTTCCACGGCCAACAACAACTCGATCACGGCCAACGGCCCGGCGGTGACGCACACGAGGTTCTTCGTGGCCGACTGGAACAAGATTCTGAGCACCAGCATGGTCAACGATCTGAAGTTCCAGTGGGGACTCGACCGCGAGATCATCGGCGCCAACGCGGGCGGCCCCAGCGTCTCGATCACCAACGTGATGGGCTACGGGATGCCGAACGCTCTGCCGCGACCCGCTTTCCCGGATGAGCACCGCCTCCAGTTCACCGACACGCTGGCGATATCCAGGGGCACCCACCAGATCAAAGTAGGAGTCGACGTCAACGTCATCCACGATCTGCTGGTCAACATGTACCAGGGCGGCGGCTTGTATAGCTACACCTCGTTCAGCAACTGGGTGGCCGACGTTTACGGCGTGAGCCTCGGCGACGGCAAGACGGGCAAACACTACTCGAACTTCGCCCAGGTGACCGATCCCATCACCGGCGTGGGCAGGGACGATTTCTACAACAACGACTACGCCGGGTTCTTCGAGGACAGCTGGAAGGTACGCTCCAACCTGACCGTGAATCTGGGCGTCCGCTACGAGATCCAGACGGTCCCGCAGCCTCCCAAGCCGAACACCCTCACGCCGTTGCTGACCGAATACACCTCCAAGATCAATACCGATTCGAACAACTTTGCGCCTCGGATCGGAATGGCCTGGCAGCCGTTCAAGGGCACGGTGGTGCGCGGCGGCTACGGTATGTTCTACGCCAAGACCTCGAACAGCACCTTCTACGCGATTCGAGTCGAAAACGGGGTCTACCAGCAGACCTACAACTGCGGCCCCACGGCGTCCTGCGCGCCGCTCTTCCCGAACCTGATTTTCACTCCGCCTGGCCCGGCGCCCGCGGCTCCATTCGCTGGCGCGCTGACGCCCCAGGTGATCAACACCAATCCGACGCTCGGTGCGCTGGCCACCCACGGGCTGACGCAGGACTTCGTAAATCCTCTGGTTCACGAGGCCGAGCTGACCATCGAACAGCAGCTCCCCGGTAACCTGAGCGTTTCGGCGGGCTACCTGTTCAGCCACGCGCTGCACCTGCCGGTATTCGTTGACGCGAACGTCTTCCCCATAGCCTCCACCAAGAGCTACGCCGTCATGGCGGACACCGCCGGGACGGTGGCTCAGACGATTACGGTGCCCTGGTACGCCGGCGGCTCGAACGGTGCTGGCCGCGTGAATCCCCAGACCGGCGTCATTCTGAACGGCGCCAGCGTGGTGAATTCGTCCTATAACGCGCTGGTGTTGACGTTCCGCAAGCCGATGACGCACGACGTCGAGCTGCTTTTCAACTACACCCTCTCCAAGAGCATCGACGATGGCGCCGTCCCCGGTGCTTATGGGACCTTCTACGGAACCGATGTCACCTTCGATCCTTACAACCAGCGTCTCGAGCGCTCGCTGTCCGATCTGGATCAGCGCCAGCGTTTCGTGGCAAGCGCGGTGTGGGCTCCCAGGTACTTCCAGAAGCTCGGGAGCAAGGCCTTGCGGCTGGCTCTGGACGGCTGGGCCTATTCGGCCATCGCCACCGAGTCCACCGGGCAGCCGATTACCGGCATGATCAACGGCTATCCCAGCGGCGGAGTGGACGGCGGCCTGACCGGCGGCGAGGTCAGCAACGCTGCCAGCCCCACGGGCGGCCGTATTCCCCAGGTAGGGCGCAATACTTTCACCGGCCCGGCGCTGCACAACTTCGATGTGCGCGTCTCGCGCGAGTTCGCGTTCAAGGAACGCTTTAAGCTGCAGTTCCGCGGAGAGGCGTTCAACGTGTTCAACCAGACCAATATCGCTTCCCTGAACACGACCGCCTACAACTACGTCGCGGTCGGCAAGGCCGGCTGCCCGTCCTCGCTGAGCGCAACCAACGGCTGCCTGACGCCGAGCGCGACCTTCCTGACGCCGACGTCATCGACGTCGAGCAACGGACTCTACGGCTCGCGCCAGTTGCAGATCTCGGCTAAGTTCGTGTTTTAGGGCCGCCAAGGCGGCCCGCCCGTCGCTCGTTGCTCGTCGCCCGTCGATAAGACGGGCGGCGAGCCTCCGCGCGGCTTCACCCTCAACCGAGGGTATGGCAAAATTGCGCGGGGTGCGTCTACAATAGTTCTTACGACTCCCCGACCCGAAAGGGTCGGTCCGGGCGGTCTATATGACCGCCCTTTTAATTTGGCCACGTCAACCCCAGCGCCCCCGAGAACAATTGTCTACGTAGACGGCTTCAACTTCTACTACGGTGCCCTCAAGGGAACGTGCTACAAATGGCTTGACCTGGAGCGCTTCTTCCGACTCCTGCGGCCGGGTGACGACATCCAGCGTATTCGCTACTTTACTGCGATGGTGGATGGCTCACATAGGCCTAACCAGGAGACCTACCTGAAGGCATTAGCGACAGCACCACTCGTGAAGCCCGTCTTGGGTCATTTCAAACGCAAACGCGTCAAGTGCACGCATTCGCTCTGTTCGTATCCGGGGGACCGTTTCTTCGAGACCCGAGAGGAAAAACACACGGACGTCAACATTGCGGTGTACATGTTGGACGACGCCTATCAGGGGGCGTGCGATCAGATCATTCTGGTGAGCGGTGATTCCGATCTCGTACCCGCAGTCAAGGTCATCAGAAGCCGGTTCCCCCTCAAGCGGATCTTCGTCTACGTCCCAGCCCAGCATCCGACTCGCGGTTTCGCCGCCGAGTTGCGTTCAGTCGCTCACAAGCACAACACCATCCCAATGAACTTGTTAAAGCATGCTCAGTTCCCGGATCCGGTTCATGACGGGCGTGGCGTGCTGCTGCACAAGCCCACCTCCTGGTAGCACCGGCAGGCCCTACCCCAAGGTCCGCCCCCCGCTCCGTCCGTAGCCCGTCCGACAATCCGGGACTCGTGGACAAGCGGATGGCGTTCGTTGTGATGTTGGTCGACCCGTGCGAGTAAGTGCCTATTGCCACCGCCGCTTCCGGATGGCTGATGGCGAAGAGTGCTTCAGCCAAAACATCGTGGCCATCAGGATCGGTGCGGTCCAGCGGGTTATTGCGGACGTAGCAACAGAGGTTTAGGGTCTGTGGGTCGGCCAAATCCGCAAAGGGGATTGGCTGCGGCGTAGGAGACCAGTCCGGAGTCGTGAACCTACCCTGCGCCGACGACAAGTACCTCGCCACAAAGTAATCCAGCCCGTCTCCGAATCCCGTTCTTTGCCGGCGAACCTCTAGCTAGCCGGGTGACACAGTGCGCCGGACCATCGAGCTAGCGGCATTGTCTGTTCTTCCACTGAATGACCGCCACGACATTAGCTCGACGACATGTGCGCGAGTCATCACTGTAAACTCGAATTGAGACGTTCTCGTATTCTGAGTACCTGATGAGGCTGTTGCCGTTCTGTGAAATCAGGTCCCTCCCGCCCATGTTCTTAGTCCTCGGTCCTCTCTCATCGGTTGGCACAAGCTCATCGAAAACCTGGTCAATCACCTCGCGGTCCATGTCAGGATCGAGTCTGACCACTTCAGACAAATAGTGCTTTCGCTCCACTCCGACCTCGCAAACCCCTCCGTCGTCCGAATACCGTGGGATCATTAGAATGCCTGGCCGGATTTCATAGGCCTCGACCGTCTTGTACCTCAGGAACCTGTTGTTTTGCGGGCTTGCCCAGAGAACCAACACCAACATGACTCCGGCAACCGCACCGATCGGTCTAGACATGAACCCCTCCCACTATTTGTTAGTGACAACCGGCTCAGTTGGATCAAGCGTGTATTTCGAGACAGCCTTGCCATCTGCCCCCGCGTTTGTCAGCGTCCTAGTACTAGTCGCTGAGCACTGTTCCCCTCCAGGGAGCGTGAGCGTCATGGTTTGTTTGTCCACGCTAGAGTACGCATTCGTCTTGAAGTCCTGGACAATTTCTTTGTTGTCCTTCTTGCTTCCTGACGTAGTCTGCAGCAACGCGATTTTGTCACCCAACTGGCCCTTCGTATTCGTGGTCGTCTTTGCCTCTATAAGTTCAGCCTCGATTGGTTTACCATTCACCGAGTTTTTGACATCGTTGTGTTCCGAGACTTTGACATCTGACAGCGGCTTCCCTCCCACCGTTACTGTATACGTTAGCAGTCCTTCGACTCCAGTCGCCTTGCTACCATCTGGAAGCTTCACGTTCTTCTGAATTGTCGGTTGTTGCTCGATCTTTACGTCCATCTTGATCGCTTCACAAGGTGGGTCCCCCGACCCGCCTCCGCAATGACCATCCACATCCGTCCTGGTTAGAGGAGAGTTGCGAACATAGGCATACAGATTGAATGTCTGCGGGTCAGTAAGATCTGAATACGGCAGCGGGTCCGGCTTGGCCGACGAGTCCGGGCTCGTGAATCTCCCCTGCGCCGACGACAAGTACCTCGCCCCGAAGAAATCGAGCCCGCTCTCCTGATCCCGCTCTTTGCCGGTGAACTTCTCCCGCGTCCCCTGGTCCACCCCGTACCCCGCCACTC
>CAZBQQ010000049.1:26342-31273 GCA_964493965.1 uncultured Solibacteraceae bacterium | reverse complement strand
CATGCCCGCCAACCAGGGCCGGCCCGTCAAGGAGGTGGCCATCGAAGCGGTGGATGAAGTCGGCAACCCGACCATCCTGGCCACCCTCACCGTGATCGCCGCCATCCTCCCCATGGCCTTCGTGGGCGGCCTCATGGGACCCTACATGCGGCCGATTCCGATCGGCGCCTCCGCCGCCATGATCTTCTCCATCGTGGTAGCGTTCCTGGTCACGCCCTGGGCCGCGGTGCGCATCCTGAAGCTCAAGGACACCCACGAGCACGGCGAACGCGAAGACCGCCTCACGCGCCTCTACCGCCGCTTCATGGGCCCGCTGCTCGAGCGGCCCGCCCTGCGCTGGGGATTCCTAGCCGGCGTCGTAACGCTGCTCCTGGGCGCCATGGTGCTGGTCTACGTGGGCTTCGTCAAGGTCAAGATGCTGCCCTTCGACAACAAGAGCGAGTTCCAGGTCATCGTGGACATGCCCAACGGAACCACGCTAGAGCAGACCGCCGCCGCCACCCGCGCCCTCGCAGACGAGGTTCTGAAGCAACCCGAAGTCGTCAACCTCCAGACCTACACCGGCACCGCCTCGCCCTACAACTTCAACGGCCTGGTGCGGCACTACTATCTGCGCCGCGGCTCCAACATCGCCGACATCCAGGTGAACCTCCTGGGCAAGAGCGACCGCAGCCTGCAGAGCCACGAGATCGCCAAAGCCGTCCGCAACCGGCTGCTCCCCGTCGCCGCCCGCTGGGGCGCCCGCATCAAGGTCGCCGAGGTGCCGCCGGGGCCGCCCGTTCTCGAAACCCTGGTGGCCGAGATCTATGGCCCCTCCCAGGAAGGCCGCATCCAACTCGCCCGCCAGATGCGCGACCTCTTCAAGCGCACCAACGGAGTGGTGGACGTCGATTGGTACGTCGAAGACGACCAGCCCAAATACCAGCTCGAAGTCGACAAGGAAAAGGCCAGCCTCAGCGGCATCTCAGAGGACGACATCGCTCGCACCATGCGCATCGCATCGTCCGGCGAGACCGCGGGCCTGCTGCATGTCGATTCCGAAAAGGAGGACGTGCCCATCACCCTCCGCCTGGATCGCGCCGCCCGCAGCAACCTCGAGCGCATCCAATCCCTGAAGGTCGCCGGCGTGCCGCTTTCCGAGCTGGTGACGCCGCGCGAGGTGGTCGAAGACAAGAGCATCTATCACAAGAACCTGATGCCGGTGACCTACGTGATCGCGGACGTCGCGGGCGCCATCGAGAGCCCCGTCTACGCCATCCTGGCGCTGGCCCCCGGCATCGACAAGATCCAGGTTCCAGGCGGCTACGCGATCGAGCAGTACACCGCCCACCTGCCCGCCGACGACGCCCGCTACGCCATGAAGTGGGATGGCGAGTGGCACATCACCTACGAGGTCTTCCGCGATCTCGGCCTGGCTTTCGCCGCCGTGCTGGTGCTGATCTATGTGCTGGTGGTGGGCTGGTTCGAATCCTTCGTCACGCCGCTCATCATCATGGCCGCGATTCCGTTTTCCCTCGTCGGCATTCTGCCTGCCCACGGCCTCCTGCACGCCTTCTTCACCGCGACCTCGATGATCGGTTTCATCGCCGGCGCGGGCATCGTGGTGCGCAATTCGATCATCCTGGTGGATTTCATCGAGCTGCGCCTGCGACAGGGCTCGCCGCTTCGCCAGGCGGTGATCGACGCCGGAGCCGTGCGCTTCCGCCCCATGGTGCTGACCGCCGCTGCCGTTGTGGTCGGCGCGGGGGTGATCCTGTTCGACCCGATCTTTCAAGGCCTGGCAATCGCGCTGATGGCGGGCGAAATCGCTTCGCTCTCCCTCTCGCGCATGACCGTCCCCATCGTCTACTACATGGTGAATAACCGGAGGAAAGTATGACCGTCGACCGTTATCTGCGCCTCTTCGCGGGCGCGTTCGTCATGATCAGCCTGGCACTCGGCTATTGGGTCAGCCCCTACTGGTACCTCTTCACGGCCTTCGTCGGCCTGAACCTGTTTCAATCGGCCTTCACCAACTGGTGCCCGGCCATGACCTTCCTGCGCAAGCTGGGCGTCAAGGGCTAAGCAGCTCGCGGCGGGGTGGACCCCTGGTCCGCGGCCGCCACCCGGTCGGCCCGCCGCCACGCCGGAGCCTGGCCTCGCCGCCGGAGCTCAGTGCTTCGCCGTTCGCTGCTTCTGTCACTCCGCTCAGGCGAGGTTGTTCGAGCGCCGTCCCCAGCGGCGCGATAATAGTGCTTGTGCGGTCCTCCCGCTGGGCGCCCATAGGTCTTCTCGTCGCCAGCCTGTCCCTGTCGGCCGCCCCCGCGGCCATCACGGTCGATTACCCCGAGGACGGCTCCATTTTTCCTCCCGAAATCACGCCCCCCACATTCCTGTGGCGTGACTCCGCCAAGGATGCCACCCGGTGGCGCATCGCCGTCTCGTTCGGCGACGGTTCACCTGCCATCCACGCCGTCTCGCCCGGCCCGCGCCTGCGCCTCGGCCCCATCGACCCGGACTGCGTGTCGGAAACCAACAAGCCACCCACGCTCACGCCCGAACAGGCCGCCGCCCACACCTGGACCCCCGCCGCCGCACTTTGGAACACCATCAAGCAGCGCTCCGTCGCCGCGCCCGCCACCGTGACCATCACCGGCCTCGCCGCCGCCCGCGCCGTTTCCCGCGGTCGCATCCTCATCCGCACGTCGAGGGACCCCGTGGGCGCACCCATCTTCTATCGCGACGTCCCGCTGATGCCCACCGAGACCGAGAAGGGCGTCATCCAACCCCTGGCGGCCGAGGCCGTGCGGCTGATCCGCTGGCGCCTGCGCGATATTGCCCAGCCCCAGAGCCGCGTCGTGATGGAGAACGTGCCCCTGTGCGCCAACTGCCATTCGTTTTCGCGCGACGGCAAGACGCTAGGCATGGATCTCGACGGCCTTCGCAACAACCGCGGCCTCTACACGCTGACGCCCGTCGCCGCTGAGACCTCCATCGGTAAGACGAACGTCATCCAGTGGCGCACCGCCCAGGGCGAACTCAAGGGCAAGCTTAGAGTCGGCTTTATGTCCCAGGTCTCCCCGGATGGCCGCACCGTCGTAACCACCCTGAATCCCGCCGACCTCGACGCCCCCGCAGCCCAGCGTCCCAGCAACTATTACGTAGCCAATTTCAAGGACTACCGGTTCCTTCAGGTCTTCTATCCGACGCGCGGCATCCTGAGCTGGTACAGCCGCGAGACCGGCCTGCTCGAGCCGCTGCCCGGAGCCGACGACCGCCATTTCGTTCAGACCAACGCCACCTGGAGTCCCGACGGCGCCTACCTCGTGTTCGCCCGCGCCGAGGCCACCGATCCCAACCCGCCCGGTGTTCCGCCGGCCCGATTCGCCAACGACCCCGGCGAGAGGCAGATCCAATACGACCTTTACCGGATTCCGTTCAATGCCGGCCGCGGCGGCACGCCGGAGCCGATTGCCGGCGCCTCTGGTAACGGCATGAGCAATACCTTCCCAAAGGTCTCACCCGATGGGAGATGGATCGTGTTCGTCGAGTGCCGCAACGGCCTGCTGATGCGCCCCGACAGCCAGTTGTACATCGTTCCCGCAGGAGGCGGAGTCCCCCGGCGAATGCGGGCGAACACCTCGCGCATGAACTCCTGGCACAGCTTCTCGCCCAACGGGCGTTGGCTGGTCTTCTCCTCGAAGGCCCGCTCGCCTTACACCCAGATGTACCTCACGCATCTGGACCAGGACGGCAACGACAGCCCGCCGATCCTGGTCGATAACTCCACCGCCGCCAACCGGGCCGTCAACATCCCCGAGTTCGTAAACATCGCTCCCGACGCCTTCCGCGAGATCGGTGGCCCAACCATCGATTTCTATCGGCTCTACGACCGGGCGATGTTCTTCCAGAAGCGGAAGCGCTACGACGAAGCCGTCGTGGCGTGGCGCCAGGTGCTCGCGACCGATCCCGAAGACGCTGTCGCCAACCGCAATCTGGCCGGCGCACTCCTGGCCTCCGGACACCACGAAGAGGCCGCCGCCCAATCGCGGAAGGCCCGCGAGGTCGAGCTTCATAAAGAGGTTGAGGATCACCCAGGCAACCCAGCGGCGTACAATGAGTTGGGCGTCTTGCTTCTGGATGGCGGCCAGGCCGCCGACGCCCTCGCCGAATTCCGGAAGGCTATCGATCTGGATCCCGGCTCCGCTGCCGCCCACACCAATCTGGGCGCGGCGCTGGCTGCAACAGGAGAATCGGAACGGGCGCGCGAGGAATTGGCCCGGGCGATCCAGCTCCAATCCCGCTATGCTCCGGCGCACTACCAACTGGGAGTCGTGCTGGCCGGCGATGGCAAGATGGTCGAGGCGGTCGGCCAATGGCGCGAAGCTGTCAAGTGCGACCCCGCCTACCCTCAGGCTCAGGAAGCTCTGGCAGGCGCCCTCTACTCGCAAGGGGAAACGGCCGAGGCGTTGGCCCACTGGCGCTCCGCCATTGACCTCGCACCGACCGACGCTGCCGCGCTCCGCCAGGCCGCCTGGATTCTGGCCACGTCCTCCCAGGCGTCGTTGCGCAACGGGCAGGAGGCGCTGGCGCTCGCGGTGCGCGCGGCCGAGGTTTCCGGGACACGGGACGCCGCGGTTCTGGATACCCTGGCGGCAGCCTACGCCGAGTCGGGACGCTTCGCGGAAGCTGTGCTGACCGCCCAAAGGGCGCTGGCGCTGGCCGATGCGAAGCTCGCTGAATCCCTCAAACGCAGAATCGCGGGCTACGAGGTGGGTTCCGCTTTCCGCGACCGGTAGCCGAACTTCTTCCTCAGGAGGAGAGAAGCCGCCACCAGCCCAAATCCTCCGAGCCCCAATGTGGACGGCTCCGGAGTCGGTTCCGGGCCGTGATCGAAGAACTGCGGACCCTCCAGCATCTGAGCCGCGTCGCCCGGGTTGCCCGGATCGCCC
>CAZBQQ010000049.1:0-26242 GCA_964493965.1 uncultured Solibacteraceae bacterium | reverse complement strand
AACGCCACAATCGAAAAAGTACTAGCGGACACCGCTCTTGGTGAGATTGTGCGCCCCGCGGAAGCATTCCGCGGCCCCGGAGGCCAAGGCTCCGCTGTCAAATGCGCGGGCGTGGGGATGGGCCGGGGACGTCTGCGGGGCGCCCGCAGCACGAGCGTACTGCCGCCGGTCGGACTCGCGAGCGCCCACGAAGTCCTGGCGGATTTCAGTACCTTCGTTAATGTACCGCCCTACCGAGCTTCCCCACCGCTAAAGATAGAATTCCGTTGAGTTTCGAATTCAAATGAAGAGAAATGCTGGTCGTAGCCTACTATTGCTCTGACCGCGTTTCATCTTGTATCTCCTGTCACGCGGTGGGACAATATGGCTAGTACTGGACTCGCCCTCCTGCCAGGATGCCTGGTCAAGGACCCGGGTAACGAAGAACCTGTCGGAGACTCGCCGCGGTCCCGGTAAATCCCCAGATATACCGAGACTGGCTGGCCTGTCGCAAGAAAAGGGACCTATGGCAGACCGCCTTAAGAAGCACGCAGGTGTAGCGTCCACAAGCCGCGGCTCGAGTGCGGACCTTCGTTCCGTAGTAGCGCCGCGTGAAGAAACATTCCAGCCGGAGAGAACCGTGACCGTTTTGGCGATCAGCCCGAACGAAGAGGATCATCTGTTCCTGACGAACATCTTCAGCCACACCAACTGGCAGCTTCGGGCCGCGCGCACCTGGCACGATGCGCTCGGGATGCTCGGGAGGCAGCGCGTCCCCGTCCTGGTGTGCGAAAGGCAGTTGCTCGATGCCACCTGGAAGGAAGTTCTCGCGGGACTTTCGCACCTGGCCGAGCGGCCGATCCTGATTGTGGCCTCGCGCCTGGCCGACGAGGCGTTCTGGGCCGAGGCCTTGAACCTGGGCGCCTACGACGTGCTCATGAAGCCGTTCGATGCGACTGAAGTCTTCCGGGTTGTCAGCCTGGCGTGGCTGAGCTGGAAGAACGAGCGGGAGCGGCAGGCGGACCGTCAACTCGTCGCAGGCGACCTGGCCCGCGCCGCCGGATAGGACCACGAAGCCCCGAAGCGTCACCATCGTTCTCCTGGCGCTGTGCCCGGCGTTCGCACAGGCGCCGCGGATCCACAACTTCGGCGTGGTCGAGCCGGGCGCGATGTACCGCGGCGGCCAGCCCAGCACCGACGCACTCGCCGACCTCAAGCAGCTTGGCGTCGCGACGATTGTGGACCTCCGTGGCGGCTCTCCCGTGAAGCGCGAAAAACTCGCTGCCGAGGCTCTGGGGTTTCACTTCGTCAACTACCCGCTATCCGGCGTGTTCGCGCCCCACGACAAGGACATCGCCGCCATCCTGAAGATCCTGGAGACGGTGCCCAAGCCCGTCTTCGTGCATTGCTGGAAGGGCGACGATCGGACCGGCGTCGTCCTCGCCTGCTGGCGGATCCGTCACGACGGCTGGTCGAACGCCCGAGCCTTGGACGAGGTGCAGCGCTACCACATGAGCCACTTCGAGATCGGAATGAAGGGCTACATCAAGCGCTACAGGCTGAAGGCTGACCGCCGATAGCTGAGGGCTGGCGGGCGAGGGCCGCGCGGCCCTCACCCGTCCGTCACCGAAGCGTGGCGCTCGATTTTTCCCCATCCCACCAAGCCGCCGCGAACTGCGTACAGCACCGAGCGAAATAGAACCCACTGCATGAGCATTCGATAGTAAACCCGCTGAAAGAAAAGCAGCGCCAGATCCCCGGGCGGTTCTCCTTCGAGGCCATACGCCAGTAGCCCTGTCAGCAGTTCCAGCACGAAAAACGCTCCGTAGTAGACCAGCACCACCCTCCAGTTGCCGGCAAACAGGGCGATGATCATGGCCAGATCGGCGAACGGAGACAGAACCGAGAGCAGCACCTGGAACAGCCAGATGCTCGGAAGCGCCACCAGGCCGAGCGAGCCGTAGCGCGGGTCGAAGGTCACCTCGCGGTGTTTCCAGGCCGCCTGCAAGGTGCCGAACGACCACCGGAATCGCTGGCGCGCCAGGCTGCGGGTATCCTCGGGCGCTTCGGTGTAGGCTACGGCCTCCTCGTCGTAACGGATACGGTACCCCATCCGCCGGATCTCGAGCGTCAGGTCGGTATCCTCGGCCAGCGTCGCGTTGCCGAACCCGCCCGCCGCCAGGACCAGGCTCTTGCGCCAGGCGCCCGCCGCTCCCGGAACCACCGTGATGGCGTTCAGCAGGTCGAGCGCCCGGCGGTCCAGGTTGAAGCCGTATATGTACTCGATGGACTGGAACCGCGTGATCCACTTCCCCCGGTTGCCAACGCGCGCGTTGCCCGAAACCGCCCCCACCCTGGGGTCCTTGAAATGCCGCGCCAGCTTCCCTATGGTCCCCCGGCGAAGGAGAGTGTCGGCATCGACCGCCACCAGGATCTCGTTACCGGCCAGCGAGATCGCGTGGTTCAGCGCGGCCGCCTTCCCGGCATTTGGCTGCGTTCCGATCTTCACGCGCGCCTCGCCGCCGAAAGCCTCCTCCAGAATCCGCAGCGTTCCATCCCGCGAGCCGTCGTCGATCACCACTACTTCGAGGTCCGGATAGCCGTTAGCCAGCACCGACTCCACCGTTTTCACGATGACCTTCTCCTCGTCGTAGGCAGCGATCACAACCGTTACCGGAGGCCGGAAGGCAGGGTCGAACACGCGCCGCCGCGCCTTGAACTTCTCCACCACCGCGAGGCCCCCATATACCAGCGACCGCAGCGCCGTGAGGTAAATCGCCCACAGAAACAGTACCCCGACGACCTTCTTGAAGTTGCTCTTGGTCCCGAACGCCTGCCCTTCGATCTCGGCCCAGCGCAGCTCGTTGGCCGGCGGCAGCGGCATCACCTGGTCCCGCGTCTTCCCGATCAGATCGCCAATCGAGACGAAGCGGTAGCCCTCGCCGCGCAGCGTGTCGATGATGCGCGGCAGAGCCTCCACCGTAGCCGAGCGGTTGCCGCCGCCATCGTGCAGCAGGATGATGTTTCCCTCGTCTTTTTCGGCCAGGATATCGGCAAGGATTGCGTCCACCGTGATGCCCGGCTGCCAGTCGCGCGGGTCGATGCGCTCGCCGATGCTCAGGTAGCCCGCCTGCTGCGCCCGCAGAATGGGGACCACTTCGTCGATGGTCTGCGGCTCGCTGTCGGCGTTGTAGGGCGGGCGGAACAGGATGGTCGAACGGCCGGTAGTGTGCTCGATGATGCGCAGCGTGGCGGCCAGTTCCAGCCGGGTTCGCTCGGCCGACACCAGAGCCATGTTGGGATGCGAGTAGGTGTGGTTGCCGATGGTGTGCCCCTCGGCGTACTCGCGGCGCAGCAGGTCCGGCGATTGTTCCGCTTCCACGCCCACGACAAAAAAGCTGGCGGGGACGCCGCGTGCCTTGAGAATGTTCAACACCTCCGGCGTGTACTTCGGATCCGGCCCGTCGTCGAAACTCAGCGATACCATTTTGCCTTCGGGCTTGCCGGCGTTCTCAACCACGTAGTAGGAAGGATACTGTTCGTAGCGCTCCGCGAAATCGCCCTCCGGATCCCGCCAGACATTGCGCCGGCCCTCCTGCGGCGTCTCGGAAACCCGCAGCACCTCGCCATCGCCGTAGCGGATCACCGACTGCTGCGCGGAAAGAGGCGTAAGCAGCTCCGCGTTGAATTCGGCGGTCGGCCACGTCTCCGGTTTCATGACGGTCCACAGCCCCGGGTCTTCCGCGCCCAGACGCCACACGCCGAAACCGCGGAAGCCGGCGTCCTCGATCGCGTTGATCTGGTTCAGCCCGGTGACAGCGTCCAGCAACCACAGCTCGTGCTGCTGGCCGCCGGCTGTGTAACGGAGCACCGGATTCTCCGTACCCGGGTCCCAAACGACCGGCGCGTGGTTCGACTTCGCCGCCGACATCACGTCTCCGAATCCCACCTCGGCCGAGCCACGGCCACCGATCATCCAGTCGTAGCCGTATGCGCCCATGCCGATCACGGTTTTCTCGGCCGGAAGAAGCCTGGCGAGCTGGCGGAGTTGCTTATCGAACCACTCCTGGGAGGCCACCGGTCCGGGGCTGCCCGATTGGAAGTGCTCGTCGTAGACCATCGGCACCACGAAGTCGCACAGGGCGGCGATCTCGCGCAGGTCGTAGGCTGAGTCGCCCACCGGAACGCTCTGGGTCACAAGCATTCCAGCTGGCTTCAGCCGGTCGCGAAGCGCGGTCAGAAACTCGGCCATCCGGCCGCGGTCCGCTGCCCGAAGTTCCTCGAAATCCACATTGACCCCGGCGAACTTGTGCTCTTCCAGATTGGTGTAGATGTTCTCCACCAGCTCGGCGCGCGTCCCGGCGCTCTCGAGCACGGCTTGCAGATCGCCGGCCTGCCAGCCGTCGCGGAAGTTCGTCACCATGGCGAGCACCGGCAACTTGGCGTCGCTGGCGATGCGGGCGACGGTCGGATCCGTCTGGTCGTCCAGATCGCCCTTGCCGTTCTGGAGCACCAACCACTCCGGAACCAGGTGTGTCAGATGTTGCAGGTTGAGCCGCAGCGAGACGATGCTGGCGGGATCCCAATTGACGTAGTAGCCGAAAACAACCGGCTGCGAGGGGCCGGTGGTGGCAGCCGTCTTGGGGTGGGTGACCGGCGACGCGGAACGCACGTATTTCAGGTTTTTGACCGCTTTTTGCAGCTTAAACGGCACATTTTTGACGGCCTTCTCACCCCGGATCACGCTCGGCACCTCGGCGAACCGCACCAGGTGCTCCACCGCGGGCAGACCGAGATTGGGCAACTGGGGGCTGACGAAGAGGCTGAGAAGGAACATGCAGAAAGCCAGAAGTCCAAAAACACCGGCCGCGCCGGCGATCCTCCTGACGCGCGCCCAGCGGCGTCCGGAGGGGTCGTGAAAGACAAATGAGGAGCTCATCCCGATTTTCGTACCCGGCAATCCTGTGGGGTGCAACTCGCGACGGCGCCTCCGCCGGACCGTGAACTCTTCTTAAGCGCCTGCAATCGAACGAGTTCCCATTATCGCAAAGGTGCCGGCATCGAATCGTGGCCCCGCGGGAATCCGCGGGATTGAAGCGCCTGGGAGAGAGTCGGACCCCTTGTTACACTTAGGCATAGAAGACATCTCCCAAAATGAGGAACCGCCACCGGGGCGTCATTTGTAAGTCACGGAAAAACAAGGTATTCTTTGATGTAACGGGCTCGTCGGGATGTGGCATCCAACTTGCTAGCGTCACGGCCGGGGAGCCCTGTAGGCTCTAGGTGTAGGTTGATGAGGGAACTCAAGTTCAAGTTCTCGGGCGCGCTGCTGATGATCCTCACGGTCGCGGCCGCGGTGTCTGCCTTCATCAACTTCCAGCAACAAAGCAGATTCAAACTCCCCGACGATGGTGTCACGTGGGTGGATCGCGACGGCTCGGTGAAGGCGCTCCGGGTCACCCAGGGCAGTCCAGCCGACCGCGTCGGGGTGCGCGACGGCGACATCGTGGTGAAGATCGCCGGCGAGCCGATCCTGAGGTCCATCGAAGTCAGCCAGGTGCTGGTCGGCGTGGGAGCCTGGAACAAAGCCACCTACGTCTTGCGGCGCAATGGCGTTGAGTTTGAAGCCCCCCTGATCGTAGGAACGGCTCTCCGGAACTACACCGCGCTCTACTGGCAATATGTGGTCGGGCTGGTCTACCTGGGGGTAGGCCTGTTCGTATTCTTCCGGCGCGGCAATGCGCCCCGTTCGCTGCACTTCTATACCCTCTGTCTGGCGTCGTTCATCATGTCAGCCTTCCACTACACCGGGAAGCTGAACAGCTTCGACATGGTCATGTACTACGGCAATATATTGGCCGGCCTTTTCGCGCCGACGATTTTTCTGCATTTCTGCCTGGTGTTCCCGGAGAAACGTGGCTGGTTCCGGAAGCGCGGCACGATCATCCTGGTCTACCTGCCGGCCATCCTGATGACGGCCGTGGTGATGGGAGTCAGCTCGGGAGTGCTGCGGGTCTCAGTCGAACTGGTGGATCTGAACTGGCTTCTGAACCGCGTGTTGGTGGTTTTCCTGGCCGTCACCTATCTGTTTGGGGCCTGGGTACTCCACCGCACGTACCGCCGTGTGGAGGACCCCATCATCCGGCAGCAGATCAAGTGGCTGCGTACGGGAGCCGTGCTCGGCGCCGCGCCGTTCGCCATCTTCTACGCGATCCCTTACGTCCTGCTGGGGGCCATGCCGAATGCGTATATGGACGCGGCGGTGCTCTTCTTCGTGCTGATCCCGGTTACCTGGGCGTACGCCATCGTGCGCTACCGCCTGATGGACGTGGACATCATTTTCCAACAGGGCTACGTCTACACGCTGGCCACGATCTGCGTGCTGGCGGTCTTCTACGGCTTGATTTTCTGGGTGGGCGGTCTGGAGGACATCGGAGCCACCGCGGCGGGCGTGCTGATCCTGATCGCCGCATTCGTCTTCCAGCCGATCCGCAAGTGGATCCAGGAAATGCTGGACCGCTATGTCTTTTATAAGGACAAGTACGACTATCGCCTCACGCTGATCGAGTTCGCGCGCGAGCTCAGCTCCGAGACCGATCTGGACGCCCTGCTGCGCTCCGCGGCGGACCGGCTGCGGCGCACTCTGGCGATCGAGCGGGTCGCTTTCTTCCTGATCGACGACGAGGGCCGCTTCCGCCTGCGCGACGCCGAAAATGGCCGCTACGACCGGCGCCCTTACGACCTGGCGTTCCTGGACTCTGAACCCGACCACCCCTACCTCTTCTTCGAACAGACCAAGCACCTGCTCGATGTGGTCTCGAAGAACTGGCCGGCTACGGTGCGGCAAACCATCGCCGATCTGGAATTGACCTACTACCTGCCCTGCATCGTGCGCGGCCGGACCATCGCCTACCTGGGCGTCAGCCGGACCGAGGGCGGCGACTTCCTCACCAGCGAGGATCTGGAACTGCTGGTCACGGCCTCCGGCTACGTCGGCATCGCCATCGAAAACGCGCGGCTGTACCGCTCTCTTGCCCGCAAGATGCAGGAGTACGAGCGGCTCAAGGAGTACAGCGAGAACATTGTCGAGTCCATCAACGTCGGCATCCTGGCGGCGGACCTGGAAGACAACGTCGAAAGCTGGAATTCCAGATTGGAGCAGCTCACGGGAATTGTGCGCGACGAAGCGGTGGGCCACCCGCTCTCGGACCTGCTGCCCGAGGACCTGGTGCTGCAGTTCGGCGGCCCTGGCGGCGAGAGTGGGATCCGGCACATCTACCGCTACGCCTTGCGGCCCAAGATCGAAAGCAAGGTCATCGAAATGCCGGCCAACGGCGGCAACGGCCACGCGACCGCCGTGGTGGCGGAACCGCAGGCGCAGCAGCAACGGGAGACCGTCCTGAACGTGGCGGTGGCGCCCCTGATCTCGAAGGACCTGGAGCGGATCGGCCGGCTCATCATCTTCGACGACGTCACCGAGCGCGACGAGCTGGAGCGGCGGTTGGTGCAGGCCGACAAGCTCAGCTCGGTGGGCCTGCTGGCGGCCGGCGTGGCGCACGAGGTGAACACGCCGCTGGCCGTGATCTCCACCTACGCCCAGATGCTGGCCAAGCAGGTTTCCGGAGACGACCAGAAGTCCCGCCTGCTCGAGAAGATCGCCAAGCAGACCTTCCGTGCCAGCGAGATCGTCAACTCGCTGCTGAACTTCTCCCGCACCTCACCCACGGCCTTCGACGAGGTGGACCTGAATCGCGTGGTTCACGAGAGCCTCACCCTGATCCAGCACCAGATGGAAAAGGCGGGCCTCAAGGTACAATTGGATCTCGCAGAGCAACTGCCGTTCATCAAAGGCAATTCCGGCAAGTTGCAGCAGGTTTTCTTGAATCTCTTCTTGAATGCTCGGGACGCGATGGGGGCGGGCGGCACTCTGTCGGTGCGCACCTTCCAGCAGGGCGACACCGTAGGAGTGGACGTGTCCGACACGGGACATGGCATCGAGGCCGAGAACCTGACCCGGATCTTCGATCCTTTCTTCACCACCAAGGGCGCCCGCAAAGGGACGGGCCTCGGACTATCGGTGAGCTACGGCATCGTGCGCGAGCACAGCGGCGTGATCGAGGTCGAGAGCCAGCCCGGAGAAGGCACCCGATTCCATCTGGAGTTCCCCGCGGCGAGGAAAGCGGTTCATGCCTGAACCCGACTTGGCCGAGCAGGTCACCGGCACGGCGATCAAAGGCCGGATCCTGGTCATCGACGACGAAGAGGACATCCGCGAAACCCTGGACGCTCTCCTCTCCCTGGAAGGGTATGCGGTAGACCTGGCACCCAACGGCGCCGAGGGCCTCCACCGGCTCGAATCCAGGGAATACGACCTGATCCTGCTCGACCTGATGATGCCGGACCGCTCCGGCATGGACGTGCTGCGCGACATCCGCGAGCGCGACCGCCAGATTCCGGTCTTCATGGTGACCGCCTTCGGCTCGATCGACGCGGCCGTCGAAGCCCTGAAGTGCGGCGCCGACGATTTCATCCAGAAACCCTGGAAGAACGAGCAACTGCTGGTCGAGATTTCCCAGGTCATCTCCAAGCGCCGCCTGGAGACGGAGAACCTGCAGCTCAAGCGCGCCCTCAAGCAGCGCTACAGTTTCCCCAACATCGTGGGCCGCAGCGACCGCATGCAGCGCATCCTGGACCTGGTGACGCAGGTGGCGGCCAGCCGCTCCACCATCATGATCACCGGCGAGACCGGGACCGGCAAGGAGCTCATCGCCAAGGCGATTCACGCCAACTCGCAGCGCGCCGACCAGATGTTCATCGCCGTCAACAGCGGCTCGCTGCCGCCGGAGCTGCTCGAATCCACGCTGTTCGGTCACGTCAAGGGGTCCTTCACCGGCGCCATCGCGTCGCGCAAGGGCTACTTCGAGATCGCCAACAAAGGCACGATCTTTTTCGACGAGGTCGGCACCATCGGCGTCGAGACCCAGGCCAAGCTGCTGCGCGTGATCCAGGAACGCGAGTTCATGCCGCTCGGCTCGGCCGACGTGGTGCGCGTGGACGTAAGGATCCTGGCGGCCACAAACGCCGACTTGAAGAAGCTGGTCGAGGACGGAAAGTTCCGCGAGGATCTTTACTACCGCCTGAACGTGATCAACATCGCGCTGCCGGCGCTGCGCGAGCGTAAAGAAGACATCCCGCTTCTGGTCGAGCACTTCTTCAACCGCTACTGCCAGGAAGACGAGAAGTGGCTGGACTCGAACGGCCGGTCGCTGCTGCGCTTCGAGCCCGAGGCGATGCAGATCCTGATCGATCACAACTGGCCGGGCAACGTACGCGAATTAGAGAACGTGGTGGAGCGCGCCGTAGTGCTTGCCTCGAAACCCACGGTGGCCGCCGACGCGCTGCCGGAAGACCTGCTGCGAGCCGGTGGCGTGCGGATCCGCCGCGACGACGAAAGCGGCGGCCTGCCCGCGGACGCCTCGCTATTCGAGATCGTAGCCGAGTACGAGCGCCGCGTCATCATGGAGCGTCTGGAGTCCTGCAACTGGAGCCAGACCGAAACCGCAGAAAACCTCCACGTCCCGCTCTCGACCCTGAACCAGAAAATCAAGCGCCTGAGCATAGAGGTCCGCCGCAAAGGCGACCCCGCCAAGACGGACAAGACTCCTCCGGGAACGCAATAGGGGCCGTGAGCGGTGAAGGTTCGCGATCTGGTGAGAATGATTGAGAGCGACGGCTGGTATCTCGTGCGAACCCGTGGCAGTCATCACCAGTACAAGCATCCCCTGAAGAAGGGGCGCGTAACGGTGCCCGGCCATCCCGGAGACGATGTGCACCCTGCTACGCTGAAGAGTGTCCTGGTTCAAGCCGGACTGAAGGGCAAGCCATGAAGAAGTACGCGGTTATTATTGAGCAAGGCGAACGAAACTTCTCGGCCTACGTTCCCGATCTGCCTGGATGCATCTCCACAGGCCGCACCGCCGACGAGGTTGAGCGCAACATTCGGGAAGCCATAGAACTCCACCTTGAGGGCCTGCGCGAAGACGGCGAGCCCATTCCCGAGCCCCACACCGCGGTCGCTTACATTGAACTGCCTGGAGCCGCCTGACAGGTGGCCAAGCTCCCCTTGCGGGCCCTCTGATCGCGGCGCAGGCACGCCTCCCACGTTACGGTTATAATTCCCTCGATGCTCCTCGAGTTGGTTGTCGAGAACTACGCCGTCATCGAGCGCGTGCATGTACGCTTCGCGCCCGGCCTCAATCTGTTGACCGGCGAGACGGGCAGCGGCAAGTCCATCGTGGTGGACGCCCTGGGCCTGCTCTTCGGCGGCCGCGCCTCCCAGGAGTCGGTACGGACAGGTGCCGCGCGAGCCCGCATCTCGGGAGTCTTCGAAGTCCCCCGCGAAGCCGCATTCACGCGCCTGCTCGAATCCGCGGGCATCGAAGCCGAGGACGGCGAGCTCCTTCTCGAGCGCGAGATTTCGGCCGAAGGCAAGTCGCGCGCTTTCGCCGGCAGCCGCCCCATCACCGTGGGACTGCTCCGCGATCTGGCGCCGTTCCTGGGCGACATCCACGGGCAGCACGAACAGCAGATGCTGTTCGCCGCCGGCGCGCAGCTGGCCATGCTCGATGCTTTCGCCGGCTCGGCCGACACGGCCGCCCGCGTGGCCGCGACCTTCGAGGACTGGCGAAAAATCACCCGCGAGCTCGAGGACCTGGAGCGCACCGAGCAGGAGAAGCTGCGTCTTCTCGATCTTTGGAACTTCCAGCGCCGCGAGATCGAAAGCGTCGCCCCGAAACCCGGCGAGGATGCCGACCTCGAGCAGGAGCGGCGCGTTCTCCAGAACACCGCGCGCCTCGAAGAGGCCGCCAACACCGTCTACACCGCCCTCTACGATGCCCCTGAGTCCGCCCTGGCGCAGATCCGCCTGGCCGTGCGGCGCCTCGAGGACCTGCTGCGCATCGACCCGCGCCTCGAAGCCGCGCGCGAAGGACTGGCCGGCGCCGTCATCGCCGTCGAGGAGGCGTCCTACGCCGTCCGCGACTATCTCTCGCACCTCGAGGCCAACCCCGCGCGCCTGGAAGAGATTGAGTTGCGCCTGGCCTCGCTCGAGCGGCTCCGCCGCAAGTACGGAGTAACCGCCGAAGAAATCCTGGCGTTCCTCGCCCAGGTGCGCGGCGAAATCGAATCCGTCGAGACCGCCGGCGAGCGCAAAGCCGAGCTCGAACGCGAGCGGAAGCGCCTCGCAGCCGCCTTCGAAGAGGCCGCCGCCGCGCTCTCCCAGCGCCGCAAGGATGCCGCGCGCAAACTCGAGAAACGGATGGAGACCGAACTCGCCAGCCTGGCCATGGAGCGCACCACGTTCCAGGTTGCCGTCCGCCCCGCCGCCTGGTCGGAGTCCGGCATCGACGCGGTGCAGTTTCTTGTTTCGCCCAACGTAGGCGAGGAGCCGCGCCCGCTCGAAAAAGTCGCCTCGGGCGGCGAGGTTTCCCGAATCGCCCTGGCCCTCAAGACCTGCGTCGCCTCCGCCGCGCGGCGCACCGAACGGATCCATCCCACGCTGGTCTTCGACGAGGTGGATGCCGGCGTCGGAGGCCGCGCCGCCGAAACGGTCGGCCGCCGACTGAAGCAATTGGCGGTTTCCAGCCAGGTGCTGTGCGTCACTCACCTGCCCCAGATCGCCGGCTTCGCCGACCACCATTTCTACGTCGAGAAGAAAGAAGCCGGCGGCCGCACCGTCGCCGAGATCGAGCAGTTGGAAGGCGACGCCCGCACCCGCGAAATCGGCCGAATGCTCTCCGGCGAGCGCCTCACCCGCGAGGCCCTCAAACAAGCGGAACAGTTGTTGAAGATCGGGTCGGAATAGGCCTTCCGAGAACCGCCCCGCACCCATCTGCTACAATTCTTTTTCCGATGTCAAAAACCGAGCGCGAGCACTGTCAGGAAATCGTCGAAGTCGGCCGGCTGATGTGGCAGAAGGGCTGGGTCGCCGCCCAGGACGGCAACATCAGCGTCCGCCTCGACGACGGCCGCATCCTGTGCACCCCCACCGGCGTCTGCAAAGGCCTGATGAAGCCTGAAGACCTCATCGTCTGCGACGCGGCCGGCAGCAAGATGGAGGGTGCGACCGGCTGCACCACCGAGATCGCCATGCACGTCGCCATCTACCGCCTGCGGCCGGACGTGCGAGCCGTCCTCCACGCCCACCCGCCCGTCGCCACCGGCTTCGCCGTCGCCGGCCGCCCGCTCAATCGCGCGCTGCTTCCGGAGGCGATCATCCACCTCGGCACCGTGCCTATCGCCGGCTACGGTTTACCCGGCACCGCGGCGCTGACTGAGCCCATGCTCCCGCTGATCCCCGGCCATGACGCCCTGCTGATGGCCAATCACGGCGCGGTCGCCTATGGCCACGATGTCTACCAGGCGTTCTTTCACATGGAGACCGTCGAGCATCTGGCGCGCGTCACCCTGGTCGCGGAGCTGCTCGGCGGGGCCAAGGCCCTCCCCCGCGCCGAAGTGGCGAAGCTCGTCGAGGCCCGCGCCCGCTACGGCGTCCAAACGCCCGCCGGCCAGGATCCCGACGTCCCCCTGGCCGCCGAAGACCTGTAACGCGGCGCGCAGGATGCCCTCCTGCCCCACACTGAGTTTCAGTCATTCAGATTGGCAATTCGAGTGCCCTCGCGCGTGATTCCCGGCGACTGGCAAATGGCGTTTTCCGTGATAAAATGGGGCATCACTGAAAAAGGAGGTGGTCCAGAAAAATGCAATCTGACTGTACTAGACCTTGTGAGGTGGCCGACTGCTGAGTCGACTGTTCTAACGTAGCCGGCTTCGAATCCAGTGGCGAGGCCCCGTTCCTGTGGACCGGCCCCTCACTAAGGTTCGCGATCGTCGATGAGCCTGAGGGTTCATCCGACGGCTACCTTTCGAGCCCCCGCCTGAGCCCGCGCTCCGGCGGGGGTTCGCGTTTCTGCTACAATCAACTGAAAGGACTTATCTCCACATGAAGGCCGGGATTCACCCCGTTTATAACGAAATCAGCATCATCTGCGCGTGCGGGAACCAGTTCCGCACCCGCTCGACGCACAAGGGCGACATCCGCGTAGAAATCTGCTCGAAGTGCCATCCATTCTTCACCGGCAAGCAGCGGTTGATGGACACGGCGGGCCGCATCGAGCGGTTCAACAAGAAGTACGCGAACGTTCCGAAGCCCGAAGCGAAGCCCGCGCCTGCCGCCAAGGCCTGACACGCACTCATGGCCGGGGCTGCGAGGGTGGTTCTCCGCCCATGCGTTTGGCGGGCTGGGTCCGCTCCCCCATGGTCTCGGTTCGGTGCTGGAGGCGTCAACAGTGCCCCAGCGGACCCGCGCTAACAGCCGGGAGTGCGAGGGTGGCGCTCCGATTCCATCTTCTGCCGCTCTTCGCGCAGCTTCTCGTACTCGGCGCGCTGACGGTCGTCCAGAATTGCTCGGATGGCGTCGGCATGGGCGTTCTGAATGGCCGTCACCTCCGGCTTGTACTTGTCCCGGAGCGCGACGAAGTGATGGTGCGTGTCCTCGAGGATGACGTCCAGCTTGCCTAGCTGATCGGGGCTAAGCTGCAGCCGGGTTCGCAGCTCATCGCGGTATCGCTGCCGGAGCGCTTCGGGGCCGCACGGCTCCGCCTTGGCGCTCACGACGCGCGCGTTGTAGAGGTTGAAGCCGACGACGCCGACCAGAATGCCGCTCAGGAAAACCAAAGCCAGATAGACGACTACGGAGAGGTTGGCTCGCTTCATCTAGGGTTCTCGTAAGCCGCCGAATGGACGATCTCGGTATCCGCAATGTTGTCGTGCGACTGCCCGGCGGCCAGCAGTTCGAGGTAGGAGGGAGTGGCCCTGTGCTGCGGCGCCAGCAGGAGTGCCATGGCCAGAGCGGCGGCTGCAGCGGCCGTGATGAGACCCTTCGCCAGCCGCTTCAGGCGGCAGGAGAAGGCCTTTCGGGCTTCGATCTTCTGCCAGAGCCGGGGCATGAAATCCACGCCTGGCTCCGGATCCGGGCAGGCTTCCCGATAGGCGGTAAACAGCCTCTCGAGCCCGCCAGCCGACGTTTCCCGATCCTGCGGCATACTATCCCCCAAGGTTATACTCCTGCACCGGCGGTCTTGCGCGCCGATGCATCAAACATCTTTACGACCCGTTGTCGGGCCCGGAAAAGCCTCACCTTCAGTGCATTCTCGTTCACGCCGTAGACTTTTTCAAGCTCTTTCAGCGAGAGGCCTTCAATTTCCTTCAGCGTAAGCAGGATGCGGTCCTGCTCAGATACGGCGCTCATCAACGCCCCGACCATGTCCCGAATCCGCGCTTGCCGCTGGTCGTCCTGGTCCTGCCTGGTCCCGGCGGCCGCATCGGCCATTATGACCTGCTGCTCCGAAAGGTCGGCCATGCGTGCCTCGGGGCGGCGGCGGTGGCGGCGGAGGTAATCATACGCCGAGTTCACGGTGAGCCTGTAGAGCCACGGCTCGAAGACCTCGGGAGAGCGCAGCTGGTCGAGTGAGTAATAGAGGCGCAGGAAGACCTCTTGTCCAACGTCTTCAACATCTTCCGGGCGCCCGATGAGGCGCGCAATGGTACCCAGAATGCGCTTCCGGTATGCCTGCACAACTTGGTTGAAGGCACCATCGTCACCCTCGCGGGCCCGCGTTATCAACTCAGGTTCAACCAGCATGCCGTACCGATCGCGGCAGCCGGAAGCCCATTCTCATTCTCTAAGGAAGGGCGATCCGGCGAACTATCAGGTTACACCGATGTTAGACTGAACGCGAAGAGATGGACGCGGGCATCAAGCAGGCTATCGAGCGCGGGATCGAACAGGAACCGTTCGCGCAGGCCCTCAGGATGGAGCTGAAGGAGTTAGAGACCGGCTTTTCGGCTGTGGAGATGAACTACGAGCCGGCGTTGATGGATAACCTGTTCGGGAGGGCGCACGGCGGGGCCATCTTCGCGCTGATCGACGAGGCGTTCGAGGCGGTGTGCCAGAGCGAGGGCACGGTGACCGTGGGGCTGAACGTCAGTGTGACGTATGTGGCCAGTCCCAGACCAGGGGCGCGGCTCAGGGCCGAGGCGCGGGAGATCAGCCGCACGTCGCAGACGGTCAACTACAGCATCGTGGTGAAGGATCAGGACGCACGGGCCATCGCTACTTGCCAGGCGCTGGGGTTCCGGACGGGGAAGGCGCTTCCGTTTCTGTAGACTGAGCGGGGCTTAAGCCCCGCGCGGGCTGAAGCCCTCCCTCCATGCTAAAATCAACTGGAAGCACGAGATAACAGCGACCGGCCACGCTTCCCGGCGGCAACTCCCAGATATTGATGGATTTCCTCGAAGGTCTTAATCCGCAGCAGCGCGAAGCCGTCACCTACCACGGCGGTCCCTTGCTCATCCTGGCCGGCGCCGGAAGCGGCAAAACCAGGGTGATCACGCACCGCATCGCCCACCTGATCCAGGACTGCAACGTCGCGCCCGGGGCCATCGTGGCGGTGACCTTCACCAACAAGGCCGCCGACGAGATGCGGAAGCGGATCGAGAAGCTGCTGGCGGGGCGATTCGCGCTTTCGGGCCTCAACGTATCGACCTTCCACTCCTTCTGCGTGCGGCTGCTGCGGCGGGACGGCGCGTCGATGGCCGATATTCGTCCCGGGTTCACGCGCAACTTCACCATCTACGACGACGACGATCAGACCGCGCTGATCAAGGCGATCTACCGCGAGCTCGGACTCGAAGAGAAGCAGTTCATGCAGTACCGCGCCGCGCTCTCGCGCATCAGCCACGCCAAGAGCGTCAAGGAAACGCCCGAGGACGTGCTGCGGAATTCCAAAGATCCGAAGACGACGCGGCTGGCCACGGTGTATGAGAAGTACGAGGGCCGGCTGCGAATGGCCAACGCGCTCGACTTCGACGACCTGCTGCTCGAGGCGGTACGGCTGTTGCAGTACGACGACCGGTTGCGCGAGGGCTGGAACCGCCGCGTCGAGCACCTGCTCATCGACGAATACCAGGACACCAACCGCAGCCAGTACGAACTGATGCGGCTGCTCACCGAGGTGCACCAGAACGTGTGCGTGGTGGGAGACGAGGATCAATCGATCTACAGCTGGCGCGGCGCCGACATACAGAACATCCTCGACTTCGAGCGCGATTATCCGCGGACGCGCACCATCAAGCTGGAGCAGAACTACCGCTCGACCAAGAACATTCTGGAGGGGGCCAGCTCGCTGGTGGCGCGCAACACGCAGCGCAAGGGCAAGTGGCTGTGGACGGAAGCGGGCGAGGGCTCGAAGATCGGGCTCTACGAGGGCTACAACGGCGAGAACGAGGCCTTGTTCGTCGCCGATCAGATCGAGAAGGTGCTGCGGGAGAATCCGCGGCAGTCGATCGCGGTGCTGTACCGCACCAACTTCCAGTCGCGGCAGATTGAAGAGGCACTGCGGCGCTACGGCCGGAAATACCAGGTGGTGGGCGGGTTCAGTTTCTACCAGCGCGCGGAAATCAAGGACGCGCTCGCCTATTTGAAGCTGCTGGTTTCGCCGCAGGATTCGGTCAGCCTGATGCGCGTGATCAACACACCCGCGCGCGGGATCGGCAAGACCACGGTGGAGCAGATCGAGCATTACTCGGTGAAGAACGGGATCGGCATGTGGGACGCCCTGGGCCGTATGCTGGACGAGAACGCCTTCGCGACGCGGGCGGGCGCGGCTCTGGCCGACTTCCGGAAGCTGATCGAGGAACTGCGACTGAGCGCGGGAACGCAGAAGCTTCAGGAGACTCTTCGTCAGATCCTGGACCGCAGCGGGTACATGAAGATGCTCGAAGCGGGCAAGGACCCCGATTCCGAGACCCGCGTCGAGAACCTGAGCGAACTGGAGAACGCCGCCATCGAAGCCGCCGAGCGCGGCGAAGGCGTCACCGAGTTCCTGGACCACGCGGCGCTGGTGTCGGAAGCCGACAGCATCGACGACACGGCGCAGATCCGGCTGATGACGGTGCACAACGCCAAGGGGCTGGAGTTTCCGGTGGTGTTCGTGGCGGGCCTGGAGGACGGGCTGTTCCCGCATAGCCGCTCGCTCGAATCCGAGACGGCGATGGAGGAGGAGCGGCGGCTGTGCTACGTGGCCATGACGCGCGCCGAGAAGCGGCTCATCCTCACCTGGGCGCGGGAGCGGCGGCGGTTTGGAGGAGGCATGGCGGAGCCGTCGATCCCTTCGCGCTTCCTGAGCGAGATCCCCAAAGAGCGCACCGAGCGGCTGGGCGGGGCGGCGCCCGCGGCTCGCGAGGTGGACCTCTATGCGGACCGCTACGTGGTGCGCGAGGCGGCTCGCAAGAACACGTACACCGGCAAGACGTATAATTCTCTAGAAAACATTTCTGAGTTTTTTGCGGCCCGCGGACGCCCGCTAGCCGTGCCGCCCGCCGCGGTTCCGGTAGCAGCGGCGCCCCGCGTTTCGGCGCCGGCGCGTCCCGCGAAGAAGTATGCGGTGGGCTCTTCGATCGAGCATCCGCGCTACGGCCGGGGGACCATTGTGCGCCGCGAGGGCGACGGCGACGACGCGAAGATCACGATCAGCTTTCCGGGCTACGGCCTGAAGAAGATTGTAGAAAAGTACCTAGGACTGACACACGAATGAACACCAAGACGATTGAAGACAGAGTGGAACGGAAGAAGGCCAAGCGGGTGTCGCGCAAGAAAGCCGCGCCCAAGGCCAAGCGCGCCACGGGCGTCGCACGCGGCTCCCACAAACATAAAGTGAAGAAGATGGTGAAGGGGCAGCGGAAGCGCTAGCGCTTCCGCAGCTGTCAGCTATCAGCTTTCAGCTGTCAGCCAAACGGCCTCGGCTGGCCCGCGGTGAGGCCGATGGCTGGGGGCTGACGGCTGATAGCTGTCTGGCTGAGAGCCGACGGCTGATAGCTGAAAGCTAACTTGTCCCAGCTACTGCGGACCAAGAACATCGACGCGCTGATCGCCGAGTCGGAAGCTCCCGATAAGCGGCTGCGGAAGACGCTCGGGCCTTGGAGTCTCACCGCGCTCGGCATCGGCGCGGTAATCGGCTCGGGGATTTTCACCGTCACGGGTACCGCGGCCCGGGGCAAGATCACCCAGGTCCTCGACAGGCTGCATCCGGACCACTGGGCCTGGCTGAAGGTCACGCTGTTCGACTTTATCGCGAACGGCTTTCAGGTGCCGGCGCAGATCGGACGGCCGGGGGCGGGTCCGGCGCTCACGGTTTCCTTCGTGCTGGTGGCGGTGGCCTGCTGCTTTGCGGCGCTGTGCTACGCGGAACTGGCCTCGATGATCCCGATCGCGGGCAGCGCGTACACCTACGCGTATGCCACGCTGGGCGAAATCTTCGCCTGGATCATCGGGTGGGACCTGATCCTGGAGTACGCGGTGTCGAACATGTCGGTGGCGGTGGGATTCTCCGCCTACCTGCAGGACCTGCTCGACAACGTGTTTGGATTCCACTTGCCGACCAAACTGGCGTATCCGCCCTTCCCCGCCCCCGGCGGTCCGGCGGGATGGTTCAACGTCCCGGCGCTGCTCATCACGATGGGCGTCACCTGGATTCTGGTGCGCGGTGTGCGGGAAAGCGCGAAGGTAAACACCACGATGGTGATCATGAAGATGGCCGCCATCGTGATCTTCTGCATCGGGGCGGCGCACGCGATAGACCCGACGCGCTGGCATCCGTTCGCTCCCAACGGCTTCACCGGAATTCTGACCGGCGGCTCCATCATTTTCTTCAGCTATATCGGATTCGATTCCGTGTCCACGGCGGCGGAGGAGTGCAAGCGGCCGCAGCGCGACTTGCCGTTCGGGATCATCGCGACGCTGGCGGTTTGCACCCTGCTCTACGCGTCGGTGTCGCTGGTGCTGACGGGCATTGTGAGCTGGAAGGACCTGGACCCGGACGCGCCCGTGGCGGTGGCTCTGAAGACCCTGGGCATGAACCGTCTTCGGCTGATCGTGACGGCCGGGGCGTTGATGGGCATGCTGTCTTCGCTGCTGGTCTACCAGTACGGCCAGGCGCGGATCTGGTTCGCGATGTCGCGCGACCGGCTGCTGCCGCCCATGTTCTCGAAGGTTCACCAGCGCTACCGCACGCCGCACATCTCGACGTGGATCGCGGGATTCTTCGTCGGCATTCCGGCGGGGATCTGGGACATCGACACCTTCGCGGAGCTATCGAATATCGGCACGCTGTTCGCGTTCATCGTGGTGTCGGCGGGCGTGATCGTGCTGCGCCGCACACAGCCCGAGCGGCCGCGCAGCTTCCGCGTGCCGCTGGTGCCGTTCACACCGCTGCTGTCGATCGCCTGCTGCTTCCTGCTGATGGTAGGCCTGCCGCTCGAGACCTGGATGCGGTTCTTCGTGTGGCTGGCCATCGGCCTCGTGATCTACGCGGTGTTCGGGAAGAGGCGGGCGGGCGCCGCCTGACCCGTCCCCCGCTGCCTGCTTCTGTGACCGCCAAGTCCGCTGCCTCACGGTCGCGGTTCGGTGCTGGCACGGAGCCGCGCGCTCAAACGCTCGAAGGCCTACGGCACGAAATATCCGTTGATGTCGAGAATCAAGTGGGTCGGGTTCGTGACGTAGACGCTGATCGCCCCGCTTGTACCGGCCGGCACAACGGCCGCGTTTGCAACCACGCTGCCGTCGAATGAGTTCAGGGTGGAGACGCCCGGCTGTGCCGAGCCCGCCGGCCAGGTAGTGAGGTAGGCGAGCGGCCCGTCGGGCACCACCGTCACGTTCAACGAATAGGCTGCCGCCGTCGAGGGCACCGAGCAGGAGCCGGCCGGGATCGCGAACGTGCGCGCGGGCCCGGCTTCCATCTTCGGTCCCCCAAAGGGGCCGACCGCATTCCGCGTGTCCGCCACACGGCACGGCGTTACCGGGTAGAACGTCAGCGCCCCCGCACTCCCCGGTGCAGCGAAGTATCCATTGCCGTCGAGAATCACGTTGGTCGGGTTGGAGACGTACACGGAGATCGATTCGTTGCTCCCCCCCGGAACCAGCGCGGCATTCGCCACGATCTTGCCCGCCCAGGAGTTCAACGTGGACGCGTTCGGCTGCACCTGTCCCGTGGGCCACGTCGTCAGATAGCCCAGATAGCCGGCGGGAACCACCGTGACATTCAGCGAGTACCCGCGCGCGGCGGCCGGAAAGCCACAAGGACCCAAGGGAATGGGAAAGTCCCTGGTTTGGCCGGTGGACATGGAAGGCCCGCCAAACTGGCCGGTGGCGCCTCGGGTGTCGGCGATGCGGCACGGGGTGGCGGGATAGAACGAATACGAGTTCGCACCGCTCGACATGTCGAAATAGCCGTTGATATCGAGGATGACATCGGTGGGATTGGTGACGAATACGCTCACCGCCCCGCCTGGACCGGCGGGGACAATGGCCGCGTTGGCCACCACGCTGCCGCCAAAGGAGTTCAACGTCGAGACCAACGGCCGGTCCTGCCCCGTAGGCCACAGAGTCAGGTAGGAGAGCGGCCCCTTGGGCACCACCGTCACGTTCATCGAATACGCCTGAGCGGTGCTCGGAATGCCGCACGGGCTCTGGGGAACGGCGAACGAGCGTGAATCGCCGGTTGTCATTGTCGGTCCGCCAAACGGACCGGGAGCGCCCCGTGTGTCCACCACGCGGCACGGGGCTGCCGGCACGAACCGCAGTCCCGCCGCCGCAGCGCCGGTTGTAAAGGACCATGTCGCGGAACTGGCGGAGGCGGAGCCATTCCGGGCCACGATCTGCCAGTAATAAGTTACGCCCGAGGTCAGCGGTGCCGGAGAGTAACTGGTTCCCTCCGTGTTCGTCACCAGGGGAGGCGTAGACACCGTGCCAAAGTGCACGTCGTAGGAGGCGGCCCCGGTCGCAGCGTTCCAAACCAAGGTCGGAGCGACCAGGACACCGGTGGCCCCGTTCGCCGGAGACACCAGGGCAGGCGCCGCCGGAGCGGCTGCTTGCGTCGTGAACGACCACGTCTCGGAAGTCGCCGATCCACTGCCGTCCTTGGCTACCACCCGCCAGAAGTACAGCGTGCCCACCACCAGGGTTCCGGGAGCGTAAGTGGTTCCCGTCGTCGTGGTCAGGAGCGGCGGCGGGGACAAAGTCCCGAGGTACACATCGTAGGAAGTCGCTCCGCCCGAAGCGTTCCAACTCAGCGCCGGCGTGAGCAAGACTCCGGCCGCCCCGTTGCCTGGCGATAGCAGGGCGGGCGGAGCCAGCGGGAAACTGTTCAGCAGCACCGTCAGGCTGCCGTCGAAGAAGCCAGCGACGGCGAGGTCCGGCCTGCCATCCCGGTTGAAGTCTCCCACCGCCACGGACTCGGGATCCTGTCCCACCGGGAACGGGCTGCCCGGGGCCGCCGTGAATCCGCCCGTTCCGCTGCCCAGCAGCACGGTCACAGTGTCGGCGCCCCAACTTGTGACAGCGAGGTCCAGCTTGCCATCGCCGTTGAAGTCCGCCACCGCGATCGAGCGAGGGGCCACCACCGGGAACGGACTGCCCGGGGCGGCCGCGAATCCGCCGCTTCCGTCGCCCAACAGCACCGTCACGTTGCCGCTATCTCCATTGGCGATGACGAGGTCCGGCTTGCCATCTACGTTGAAGTCGCCCACCGCCACGGATTCAAGACCCGATCCCGCCGGGAACGGGCTGCCGGGGGCGGGGGTGAACCCGCCGGTCCCGTTGCCCAGCAGCACCGTCACGTTGCCGCCGTTCGCGTTGGGGATGGCAAGGTCCGGGTGGCCGTCCCCGTTGAAGTCCCCCACCGCCACGGATTGAGGACCCGATCCCGCCGGGAACGGGCTGCCGGGGGCCGCCGCGAACCCGCCCGTTCCGTTGCCCAACAGCACCGTCACGTTGTCGCCAGTCCCATTGGCTATGGCGAGGTCCAGCTTGCCATCCCCGTTGAAGTCCCCCACCGCCACGGATTCAGGACCCGATCCCGCCGGGAAGGGGCTGCCCGAGGCGGCCGTGAACCCACCCGTTCCGTTGCCCAGAAGCACCGTCACGTAGCCGGAGAGGTCTGCGATGGCGAGATCCGGCCTGGCATCCCCGTTGAAGTCCCCCACCACCACCGAGACGGGAGTCTGTCCCGCCGGGAACGGGCTCCCGGGGGCAGCCGTGAATCCGCCGGTTCCGTTGCCTAGCAGCACCGTCAGGCTGTCGCTGCGCGCATCTGCGATGGCGAGGTCCAGCTTGCCATCCCCGTTGAAGTCCCCCACCGCCACCGAGCCAGGGCCTGTGCCCGCCGGGAACGGGCTCCCCGGGGCCGCCGTGAACTGGCCAAACGCAGCAGTCGAGAGCGCCAGCAGAATGCCGACCGCCCTGGGAATCCACAGTGGTCGATTTGTTGTCATCGGGGGCCTCCGCTGAATTGAGACACTCGGATCGTAAATCATTCTACGCCAGCAGGGCACGATGGGTTTCCAGATTCTGCGGGCTGCCGCTCGGGACCTGGGAAGGAGTGCCGGGGGCGGAGGACTCGTAGCGCGCGGTTCGCGGATCGGCCGTCCTAGTGTGATCGGAAGGAACCTGCATCCGGCATGAGGCACTTTGCCGCTGGGCTGCGCTGACCTGGTATGAGATGCGGTACCAGGAGAAATGCCATGACGAAGACGAGACTCTTAGTTGTTGCCCTTATGTCGCTTGCTCTGGCCCTGCCGGCGTTCGGTAAGAGCCACAAGAGCAGCTATTCGTTTCCTTGCAGCGAGGTTTGGACGGCGGTCAAAGAGACGCTAGGCAATGAGGAGAACTACAGCAAGGTCGAGCTTAACGAGACCACGATGACCGCGGCCTACCATGTGAAGCACGCCGTTCATATCAGCGCCGGCGGAGCGATCCTCCAGCGGACCAACCATGTCGCCCTGGAATCGAATGGCGCCGCCTGCGACATCAAGATCGGGTCGAACTACAGCGGGATTGAGCACAACGACGCGGATGAGTTCAAGAAGCGGGTGGATGACGCGCTGGCGAAGATGAAAGGCGGGGCGCCTGCCGAGCCAGCTAAGACGGACGCTCCAGCGAAGTGACTTCGGCTGGATGCCGTGCGTCCGTAAGAGCAACCCGGCGCTGTCAGCGGCGCGCTCGCTCTTTCGACGCCTGCTGGACCCATTGAATGGCTGGCCGGCGCTTTTCCAGGGCGCAGTCTCTCAAGAACAGATTGATGAGGTTCTGATATGGCATCCCCAGTTCAGCCGCCATCTTCTTGAAATAGTCCACAGCCATGTTGTCAAGCCGAATCGTGATCTGGCGCTTGAGCTGGCTGGCGTATGGGTTCTTGCGAGATTGGGAGAAATCGTATTCGCTTCTCATCGGAGTCTCCAATACACTTCTTCTTCCGGAGCGGTCGCCCGTCTGGCCGAGATCAACCGGATTACGGAATCGGATTCCCGGTAGCAGTGACTGACGATCAGGCAGCGCGCCCGAAAACTGTAACCCAGCAACACGAACCGATCTTCTTCGTCGGAGTGATCGGGGTCATCGATCAAGCGGGCAGTGTCGTCCAGAAAAACAGTCTGCGCTTCCTCGAACGAGACGCCGTGCTTTCGTAGGTTGGCTCGAGCTTTGCGACGGTCCCAGGCAAAGTCCATATTGCCCACAGCATTATTTTAGCAATATCGGTCGCTCGCCGTGTCGCCTTCACCGCATGCCCAAATTCCGCATCAGGCGATACAGGTAATTCGGGTGCACGCCCAGTAGGCCGGCCGCGGCGGCGTGATCGCCCCGCACCTGGTCGAACGCCCGGGAGATGGCTTGCCGCTTCGCCTCGTCAATCGCATCCTGAAGCGGCAGGGCGCGGGCCACGCCGGCGGGTTTCGCGATTTCGCGGATCGTTTCCGGCAGGTCTTCGAGCTGGATCATGTCGCCGGAGCCCAGTACCACCGCGCGCTCGATGGCGTTTTCCAACTCGCGGATGTTGCCGGGCCATTCGTAGTGCGCCAGGTACGCCTGCGCTTCGGGGGCGATGCCCGTCATCCGGCGGCCGCACTGCTGGCCGAATTTGGCCGCGAAGTGCATGGCCAGCGGAAGAATGTCGGTGCGCCGGTCCCGCAGCGCCGGCGTGCGGAGCGTGACCACGTTGAGACGGTAGTAAAGGTCCTGCCGAAACCGTCCCGCGCGCGCCTCCTCTTCGAGGTTGCGATTGGTCGCGGCGATGAGGCGGATATCCAGCTTGACCGGCTGCGTGCCGCCAACCCGCTCCATCTGACGCTCCTGCAATACCCGCAGCAGCTTGACCTGCAACTGCAGCGGCATCTCACCGATTTCATCCAGGAAGACAGTGCCGCCCTCGGCGATCTCCAGGCGGCCCTTCTTCTGGGCGATCGCTCCCGTGAAAGAGCCCTTCTCGTGTCCGAACAGCTCGCTCTCGAGCAGGGCTTCGGAGAGCGCCGCGCAGTTCACCGCCACAAACGGCTTGCGGGCGCGGGGGCCGCTCTGGTGGATGGCGCGCGCCACCAACTCCTTGCCGGTGCCGGTTTCCCCCAGGATGAGCACGGTGGAATTGGCTTGCGCGGCGCGGGCGATGTCGCGCTGCAACTTACGCAGCGGCGGGCTGTCGCCGATCATGTGATGGTCCGGATGCAGTTCCGCTTCGAGCCGCTCGTTTTCGGTCTCCAGCCATTCCAGTTGAAAGGCGTTCTCCATGGCCATGGACGCCAGTTGCGCGGTGGCCACCAGAAGCTGTAGGTGCGACTCGGAGAGCGCCGGGCCTTCCAGGTAGATCAGACCGCAGGCTTGGCCGCGAATCGTCAGGGGCGCCAGCAGCAGGGTCTGCGAGGCGTCCTCCACCAGCAGGGCGCAGGCCTCGCTCAACACGCGCTTGACCATGTCACGGCTGATGGTCACGGGACGGTTCACTTGCCCTTTGCGGTCCTCGATAGAAAGGGAGGAGGGCTCGTCAAGGCTCTCTTCATAGAGCAGAATGGCGCCACGGCCGGCGGGAATGACCTCCAGGATCAGAGACAGCAGGTGCGACTCCAGCAGGTTCCGGGCGGAGGAACCGCGGCCCCGGTACATGGCATGAAACGAATGCAGCATGGTGCTGACGCGCAACAGCGCCTGGAGATCGGCGGCTGCGAGCTGGGGGGTCCGCGGGCCATCGCGAAACGCGGGCAGCGAGAGAGTCGCTGTGCCGACCGGGTCGTCGAAGACAACATCGTCGCGGGTCAAAAACTGAAAAACCGTCTGTCCGATGGTGATGGTGTCGCGATGCGCCAGCATCTGGCCCGTGACGGGAAGTTCGTTCACCAGAGTGCCGTTGTGGCTGCCGAGATCGCGAAGCAGGAAACCGTCGCCCTGTCTGACGATGACGCAGTGCTCGCGGGACACCAGGCGATCCGGGACGGAAATCTGATTGTTCGGGTCGCGCCCGATGGTCAGGCGCTCATCGGCAATCGCATAGCTTGCGCCGTGCAACGGGCCAGCGATGGCCAGCAGTTTCGGGCTCATCGTCTTCGACTTTCACCTTTTGGTTACGGGATTCGCCTGCAGGTACAGGAATCCGGCGGGGAGCGGCAGCCCCGTGCTCCCCTCTGCCCACCAATTATGTGACATTTCAACACGTTGCGCAAAAGAGCCGGGGCCGCGCCGGTTTGGCGCTGCGGGTGCTTTTCTGTAAGTCGTTCCGCAAGACAAGAACTTGAGGAAAAAAGGGGAAAGGAGATACGACGATGAAAACGCTGACTAACACGATCCTGGCATTGAGCGCCGTCGCCATGCTGGGCGGTACTACCGGACTGTATGCGCAATCCTCCGCGGTTGCGAAGGTCCCATTCGGATTCACGGTGAACACCGTGAACCTGCCTCCGGGTGACTACGAGTTGCGGGCGCTATCGAGTTCGAGCCCCGTGATCCGGATCGTCAACCTCAACACGCGCCGGTCGGTGATGGTGATGGCGCCGGCCTCGGGATCGACCTACAAGGGCGAACCGACGGACAGCGGCAAGCTCATCTTCCATCGCTACGGCGACCGGTACTTCTTCTCGGAAGTCTGGAGCCCGGGCGGTCTGCGGGGGTGCGCGCAGCCCCCCAAGCTGGAACAGGAACTCCGGGCGAGCAACCCCGGGATAGAGATGGCTTCGGTTGACATCACACTGGGCGGCGCGAAGTAAAGCGTGCCGTCAGGCTCATTCGAAGCCTCAAGGCCCCATCGCTCCTACCAAGAGCGATGGGGCCTTCGTGTTGTTGGAGGGCGCGAAGCGCCTCCCTCGTCCAGAAGGCAAACCTTGGGGGACA
>CAZBQQ010000048.1:13275-31932 GCA_964493965.1 uncultured Solibacteraceae bacterium | reverse complement strand
TATAGAGATGCCCGTTGCCTCTTATTAGTTACTATTTACGCCGCAGACCACTAGCAGTCAGCCCAAAAGACGAGGAACTGTATGATTAAGAACTTTGTTCGAGACCAGCAGGGTCAGGACTTGATTGAGTACACCCTGCTTTTGTCATTCGTTGCCTTGGCTGCAACTGGAGTGTTCATGACAGCTGCTACCAGTATCTCTTCGATCTGGGCCAACGCCAGCACGATGTTGTCTCAGGCGGCGAGTTAACCGCCACAAGGCGGGCGTTCGGCGCGCGGGATGCAATCGTGCCCCGCGATGTTTGCCGCGGTTCGATCACCCGGGCCGAACGTGGACGTCCGGCACTGATCTGGAGAGCCACCTCCGGCCCTACCGCTCCTTGTAAGCGATGCAGTCGATCTCGATGCGCATGGGCGGCATCACCATCTGCGCTTCCACGGTCGTCCGCGCCGGCTTGGCTCCGCCGAAGAACTCCGCATAGACCGCGTTCATGGCGGCGAACTCGCGGCCGTCAGCCAGGTACACCGTGCACTTGACCACGTCGGCCAGCGACGCCCCGCAGCCTTCGCGAATGCGCTGGATGTTGCCCAGCACCAGGCGCGTTTCGTGAGCGATGTCCCCGAACGACAACTTGTCCGTCGCGGGATCCACCGGCCCCTGGCCCGACACGTAGATGAAATCACCAGCGCGGACGGCGGGCGAATACGGCCCACGGGGCGATGGGACTCCCGCGGGCCGTATTCGCTCGATCGCCACGGCTACATCCCCTCCGACGGCGGCGTCCTCTTGCGCGGGCGCCGTGTCGTGGTGGACTGGCCTGCGGCCTTCTTGGTGCGCTTGGGAGCGGTGCCGGCGGCGCGGCGTGGCGCGCGCTTCCGCTTGGGCGGCTCCATGAGCGCGGGGGTCTGATTGGATTCGGGCTGCTTCTCGTCGAGTTCCAGGTTCTCCGGCTCGGGCGGCGCTTCGGGCGGCGCCGGCGGGTAGAACTCCGCACCCAGGTGGACCATCAGGCCGCGCTCCTCGTCGGGCTCGACGCGGACCAGCAGCTTGTCCTGGGCGAAGTTCAGCATTTCCGCGAATTCCTGGAAGCCGAATCGCTTCGGCTCGAAGTCGGCGTGGTCGCCACGGACCCAGCCCTCCAGGTCCTCGGCCATGGCACCGCCATCCATCTCGATGCGGTGAGTCTCCAGCACATCGCGCAGGATGGGCAGGAACTCCTCGGCCTTGTGGGCCGGCTCTTCCGGCTGGGCCGGCGCGCCTTTGCGCTCGATCACGTAGCGCCCTTCGGCGCCGCTCACGTCGACGTAGCCGGCATCCTTGAGCTTCTCGATGAAGTCCGTGAAGGTGCCCGCGCCGAAGGCCTTCTCGCTGAAGGTGGCATCGAGCTGGAGCATGGTCGATTTCAGCAAGCCGAGCTGCGGAGTGACTTCGCGCCGCTCGAGAACCTGCAACGCGCGCTCGACCAGCGGCATGGCCTGCGCCAGGTCCAGCGGGTCGGGACGACGCCGTTCGCGCCGCCGGCCGTGCTGCCCGCGTTGCCCGCCCTGATCCCGATCGCGATCGCGATCCCGATCCCGATCCCGATCCCGCTGCGGCTCACGCTGCGCTTGCGGTGCCTGCTGCTGCGGCTCGGACGCCGCAGCCTGCGGTTGCAGGCGGAGTTGCAGTACTTCTCCGGGCAACTGCTCCGTGCGCGGCAACGCCAACTGCTCCGGTTGCGGCGTGTGCACCTGCGGCTGCGGCTGCGCGTGCGGCTGCGACCGCGTGTGCGGCTTCAGCTCGTCCAGCATGGATTCGAAGCTGATGAACTCGTGGCAGTTCTTCTGCAGGATGGTGCTGGTGAAAGCACGCCCGCCCACCACGAAGATGATCTTGCCGTACTCTTTCAGCTTGTTCACCAGGGGGATGAAGTCGCTGTCGCCGCTGACGATGGCGAAAGCGTTGATGTGGTCGTGCGTGAACGCCATTTCCAGGGCATCCAACGCGAGGTTGATATCGGCGCCATTCTTGTCGCCTCTAGGGGAGGGGATGCGCTGCACCATCTGCACCGCGTTCTCCGCCATCTGGCGCTTCGCGCCTTCTTGCCGGCCCCAGTCCGCATACGCGAACTTGGCCACGATTTCACCGCGTTCCTTGAGCGCGTCTAGAAGCACCGCGATATCCAGGTCTCGCTGGAGCGTGGACTTCACGCCGATCTCGATGTTGTCATAATCGACGAACACGGCGATTTTCAGTTTGTCATTCATACTTTCCGTCTTTTGATTTACGAAGCGGTCGGAGGGCGGACGCATTCAGGCAGGCTGCTTCACCGAGGAGCGCACAACCCGTACGATCTCCTCGAGCGACGCGCCCGGCTGAAACACCGCCGCAACGCCTTGCTTCTTCAGTTCACTGGCATCTTCGTCGGGAATGATGCCACCCACGATGACGGCAACGTCCGTCATCCGCTGTTCCCGGAGCAGGTCCATCACCCGCGGCACAATCGCGTTGTGGGCGCCCGAGAGGATCGAAAGTCCGATCACCTGGACGTCTTCCTGCAGTGCCGCGTTGACGATCATCTCCGGAGTCTGACGCAAGCCGGTGTAGATGACCTCCATCCCAGCGTCCCGGAGCGCACGGGCGATCACTTTCGCGCCGCGATCGTGTCCATCCAGGCCGGGCTTGGCCACCAACACTCGGATCTGGTCCATAGAAGACTTAGCTTCGCCACCAGCAGCCGACGATCGCCTAACGGCGCGAGGCGCCCAGAGCGGATGGCTGACAGCTGACGGCTGATAGCTTCTTCTACAGGATACTCTTTTCCTGGTACGTTCCGAAGACGTCCCGCAAGGCGGCCGTCATTTCGCCCACCGTCGCGTACGCCCGGACGGCCTCCAGGAGGACAGGCATCGTGTTTTCGGAGCCTTCGGCGGCGCGGCGCAAAGCATCGAGCGCAGCCGTTACCCGCGTCCCGTCGCGGCGCCGGCGCAGGGCCGCCAGCTTTTCCACCTGGTGCCCGGCGGCGCTTTCGTCGATCGCGAGCAGTTCGATGGGCTGTTCGTTCTCGACCGTGAAGGCGTTCACGCCGGCGATCTTGCGTTCTCCCGATTCGATGGATTGCTGGTATTCGAAGCTGGCCTGCGCGATTTCCCGCTGCGGGAAGCCTTCCTCGATGGCCGGGATCATGCCGCCCATCCCGTCGATGCGCCGTATGTATTCGTTGGCCGCCTCTTCCACGTCGGCGGTGAGGCGCTCCAGGAAGAAGCTCCCGCCCAGAGGATCGGGCGCAGCCGTGACGCCGCTTTCGTGGGCGATGACCTGCTGTGTTCGCAACGCCAGCGTGACCGCGTGCTCGGAGGGCAGCGCGTAAGCCTCGTCGAGCGAGTTGGTGTGCAGCGATTGCGTCCCGCCCAGCACTGCGGCCAGCGCCTGAATCGCCGTTCGGACCACGTTGTTGTACGGCTGCTGCCAGGTGAGCGAGCAGCCCGCCGTCTGCGAGTGGAAGCGCAGCTTCCAACTGCGCTCGTCCCGGGCGCCGAAGCGGTCCCGCATGATTTGGGCCCACATGCGGCGGGCGGCGCGGTACTTGGCGATTTCCTCGAAGAAATCGTTGTGCGCGTTGAAGAAAAAGCTGAGGCGGCCGGCGAAAGCGTCGACCGGCAGGCCCCGCTCGACAGCCCATTCCGCGTACTCGATCCCGTCACGCAGCGTGAACGCCAGCTCCTGAACCGCGGTCGATCCGGCCTCGCGGATGTGATATCCGCTGATCGAGATCGGGTTGAAGCGCGGAACCTGCTGCGTTGCGAACTCGATCGTGTCGGTGACCAGGCGCATGGAAGGATGGGGCGGGTAAATGTACTCCTTCTGCGCGATGTATTCCTTCAGAATGTCGTTCTGGAGAGTGCCGGAAATACGGCCCCAGTCCGCGCCCTGCTGCTCGGCCACCGCGAGGTACATGGCCCAGATGATGGCGGCGGGCGAGTTGATGGTCATCGAGACGGTGACGCGTTCGAGCGGAATGCCGCGGAACAGTGTCTCCATGTCCTCGAGCGAGCAGATTGAGACGCCGCACTTGCCGACTTCGCCGAGCGACTCGGGCTGATCCGCGTCGAATCCCATCAGGGTGGGCAAGTCGAAGGCCACCGAGAGCCCGGTCTGCCCCTGCTCGAGAAGATATTGATAGCGGCGGTTGGTCTCCTCGGGCGTGGCGAAGCCGGAGAACTGCCGCATGGTCCACAGGCGGCCTCGATACATGTCGGGGTGTATGCCGCGCGTGTATGGAAACTCTCCGGGCGCTTCCGCGAGGTTCAGACCGGCAATGTCTTCGGGTCCATAAACGGGTTGGACGGGCAGCCCGCTGAGGGTGGTGACCGGCTTGCCGCCGGTGGCGGTGTGCCCCTTACTCATCTGACCTCCAGTGTACTTCACCGCCCGTGGGGCAGGACTCCAGTCCTGCAGCGGGTCTCCAGACCCGCCACTACTTGACTGTCAGTTGAACGGTGGTGGTCTGCGTGGAGCTGGGACCCACCATGATGTCGAAGGTGCCGGGCTCGACCACCAAATGCATATCGCGGTTCAGCATCTGAAGCTCGACGGGGGTGATCTTGAAGTGCACGGTCTTCTTCTCGCCGGGCTTGAGGGTGACGCGCTCGAAACCGCGCAGCTCCATCACCGGGCGGGTGACCGAGGCCACCTTCTGGTGAACGTACAACTGCGCCACCTCATCGCCCTCGCGAGCGCCGGTGTTGGTGACGTCGACAGACGCCGTGGTCTGGCCCTCGGCGGCGATTTCGGCCGGCTCCAGGCGCAGGTTCTCGAAGGCGAACGTGGTGTAGCTCAATCCCCAGCCGAACGGGAATAGCGGCTTGCGGCCCCAGAACAGGTAGCCGCGGTTCATGGACGGCTTGTGGTTGTAGTAATCGGGGAGCTGGCCGACGGAGTGCGGGAACGTGATCGGCAGCTTGCCGCCGGGATTGACGTCGCCGAACAGCACGCGAGCCGCGGCGGTTCCGCCTTCCTCGCCCAGGTACCAGCCTTCGAGGATGGCCGGCACGTGCTCGGCCGCGTAGTTGATGGAGAGCGGACGGCCGTTGATCAGGAACACGATGGTCGGCTTACCAGTCTCGACGATCGCCTTGATCAATTGATCCTGGTAGCCGATGAGATCGAGCGAATCGCGGTCGCCGAGATGAGTCTCCGACCAGGCTTCGCGGTTGGTGCGCTCGTTCTCGCCCACGACGACGATCGCCACGTCGGCGCCGCGCGCTGCAGCGACGGCCTCTTCGATCCTCTTTAGTTGCGACTCGGCATCGGGAAGCTTGACCGGGTCCTGAATCCAGCCGATCCAACCCTGCTGGCCTTCGGTGATGCGCGAGCCCTCGGCGTAAACCACTTTGGCGGCTTCGCCGACGCGTTGCCGGATGCCGTCCAGGATGCTGACGCCGTGGCCCGGCTCGCGGCCGTATCCGCCGATGTGGACGTCGGCCGCGTTGGGGCCGATCACGGCGATGGTCTTCAGCTTGGAGAGATCGAGCGGCAGCAGGTTGCCCTCGTTCTTCATCAGGACGACGGCCTTCTCGGCGGTCTTCTCGGCGAGGTCGCGGTGCTCGGGAGAGTTGGTGGTGCGCTCGGCGTAGTCGGGATCGACGTAGGGATTTTCGAAGAGCCCCAGGCGGAACTTGGCGGCCAGGATGCGGGAGACCGCGCGGTCGATCTGCTCTTCGGGCACCTTGCCCGCCTTCACCTGATCGAGGAGGGTGCGGTAGACCGATCCATCGCTGAGGTCGTAATCGACGCCGGCGGCAAGCGCCTGGCGGGCGGCATCGGCATAGTCGACCGCGATGTGGTGGACCTGCACCAACATCTGCAGGCCGCCGCCGTCGGAGGTCACGAAGCCGCGGAAGCCCCACTCCTGGCGCAACACCTTATCGAGCAGCCAGGGGTTGACGTGGGACGGGATGCCGTTGATCTCGTTGTAAGAGGCCATCACGCTACCGGCATGGGCCTCCATGATGGCGGCCTGGAACGCGGCCAGGTACGACTCGCGTACGATCCGCTCGGCGTAGTTTCCGGGGGCCGTGTTGGTGCCGCCCTCGGGCGCTCCGTGCACGGCGAAGTGCTTGGCGGTGGCCATCACATGATGCCGGTCGATGAGGAAGCTCGGCCCCTGCATGCCTTCGATGGCGGCCACGCCGATGCGCGAACCCAGGAAGGGATCTTCGCCGTAGGTCTCTTCGGTGCGGCCCCAGCGCGGATCGCGCGCCAGGTCGAGCACGGGCGTGAAGGCCCACACGACGCCGGAAGAAGCCATCTCGTCGGCGGCGGCGGTGAAGACGCGCTTGACCAGCGGCGGGTCGAACGTGCTCGCCAGGGCCAGCGCCTGCGGGAAGCTGGTGGCTCCATTCGACATGAATCCGTGCAGGAGCTCACCGGCGGGCATCTCCGGGATGCCGAGGCGCGTCTTCTCCACCAGGTAGCGTTGGAGCGCGTTCCTCAGCACTGCGGCGTCGTGGGGGCTGATCTTGGTGGCCGGGTTGTACAACGAGAACAGCACCTTCTTGGCGCTGTCGTTATCGTATTTGCCAGTGGTGTCGAGCACCTCGCGGGCGCCGCGCTGGGGAAGGAGTTGGGCGCATTTCTCTTCGAGCGTCATGCGCCCCAGCAGGTCGGCCACCCGCTGCTCGATGGGGAGCTTCGGATTCTTGTAGTCCGGAACCGCATCCTGAGCCGCCGCGATCCAGGGGGCGATCCACGCCAGCGCGAGGCACATCGTCGCCTTCACAAGCCGCTTATCTCTCATGCACACTTCTCCTCTGGATGAACTACGAGCGGGTTTCCTCTGGCGTTCGATCCAATGACGATTCTATACCTGGGTGGAGGCGAGGAGGGGCAGGTTCGTCCGAAGGCCAGTCGGGTCGGGTTACAATGGGTTTTCATGTCCAAGTTGTTGGAGGGGAAGTGTGCACTGGTGCTCGGGGTGGCCAACCGCTGGAGCCTGGCCTATGCCATCGCCGACGCGTTCCGCCGCGAGGGCGCGTGCCTGATTCTCACCTACCAGGGCGAGCGGCAGCGGGACGCGGTTGAGACGGTGGGTCAAGAACTTTCGGCGGCGCAGGTCCTGCCCTGCGACGTAAGCAATGACGGCGAGCTGGCGCAACTGGCCGAGAAGCTTCGCGAGTCCCCCGGCCGGGTGGATGCCGTCGTGCACAGCATCGCGTTCGCCAACCGGGAAGACATGACGCGGCCCTTTGTCGAGACCTCGCGCGCGGGCTTCGCGCTGGCGCAGGACGTCAGCTCCTATTCGCTGGTGGCGGTGGCGCGGACCGTGGCGCCCCTGATGACCGAGGGCGGGTCGATCACCACGCTGACCTATCTCGGCTCTACGCGCGTGATTCCGAATTACAACGTGATGGGAGTGGCGAAGGCGTCGCTCGAAGCGGTGGTTCGCTACCTGGCCAGCGACCTGGGACCGAAGGGGATTCGCGTGAACGGCCTCTCCGCCGGCCCGGTCAAGACGGCGGCGGCACGGGCCATCCCGGGTTTTTCCTCCATCCTGGACTACGTGGCGCAGCGCGCGCCGCTGCGGCGCAACACCGATCCGAAGGAGGTGGCCGATGCGGCGGTCTTCCTGGCCAGCCCTCTCTCGCGCGGCGTGACCGGCAACATTTTGTTTGTGGACTCCGGGTTTGGCATTATGGGATTGTAGTATTCGCATCTTCTGGCTGACATCCGATGATAAAAGTTGAAGGTTTGACCAAACGTTACGGCCGGACTGTGGCCGTGAATAACATTTCGTTCGAGGTGGAGAAGGGACAGGTGGTCGGCTTTCTCGGACCCAACGGGGCCGGAAAAACCACCACCATGCGCGTCCTCACCTGCTTCCTGCCGCCAACCGCGGGCACGGCCAGCCTGGCCGGCTACGACGTTCTCGAGCAGCCGCTCGAAGTCAAACGGCGCATCGGCTATCTGCCCGAGACGCCGCCGCTCTATCCGGAAATGGAAGTGGCGGAGTACCTGACTTTCGTGGGCCGGTTGAAGGGTGTTCCGAGGTCTGACATCGCACGGCGCGTGGACGAAGTCGAGGGACTGTGCGCCATTGGCGAAATGCGGGACAAGCTGATCAGCAAGCTCTCGAAGGGCTACCGGCAGCGGGTCGGCCTGGCGCAGGCCATCATCCACAACCCCGATGTGCTGATTCTCGACGAGCCCACGGCGGGGCTCGATCCCAAGCAGATCATCGAGACGCGCGAGCTCATCAAGGACCTGGCCAAGGCGGGCGCGCACACGATCATTCTCAGTACGCATATCCTGCCCGAGGTGGAGCAGACCTGCGAGCGCGTGATCATCATCAACAAGGGACAGGTGGTCGCCACCGATACGGTCGAGAACCTGACACACCGGCTGCGCGGTTCCGAGTCCGTAGCCGTCGAGGTGGAATCGCGCGACGGGAAGCTCGATTCGGCCGCGGCGCAGCGGCGCCTGGAGCAGGTGGCGGGAGTGAGCCGCGTGGTGCTCAAGCAATCGAGCGACGAACGGGCTGCGTTCGAGGTCGAGAGCCTTCAGAAGGCCGCTATTCGCGGCGACCTTGCGCGCGCGGTGGTGGAATCGGGCTGGAACCTGAACGAACTGCGGCCGCTCTCCCTTAGCCTGGAGGAAATCTTCCTGGAGCTGACGGGCCCGCCGCCCGTGCCGTCGGAGGCAAGCAAGTGAAAAATATCTGGCTGATCTACTGCAAGGAACTGAGGAGTTACTTTTCGTCACCGATCGCGTACGTCGTCATGTTCCTGTACGCGTTTATCTTCGGTTACTTCTTCTACAACGCCGTGGACTATTTCCAGCGTCTCGCCATGCGGGCTCAGGCCATGGGCCAGGCGTTCCCCATGAACATCAACGAGATCATCATGCGGCCGCTGCTGATGAACGCCAGCGTGGTCGGGCTGTTCCTGATCCCGATGATCTGCATGCGCCTGTTCGCCGAGGAGAAGCGCTCCGGGACCATAGAGCTGCTGATGACTTCACCGGTCCGCGACATCGAGGTGATTCTGGGCAAGTGGCTGGCGGCCCTGGCGCTCTACGCGGTAATCCTGGTGGTCTCGGCCGTGAACTTCACCTTCCTGTTCGTCTATGGCAAGCCGGATTGGAAACCGCTTCTGGTGGGTTTCCTGGGATTGCTGTTACAGGGCGGGGCGTTGCTCGCGATCGGCATCTTCCTTTCTACGCTAACGCGAAACCAAATCATCGCCGGCGCGGCGAGCTTCTGCGTGTTTCTGCTGCTGTGGGTGCTGAGCTGGGGCTCCGACTTCGACTCATCGACTCTGTCGAAGGTGCGGGGCTATCTCTCCGTGGTGACCCACCTCGAGCCGTTTGCTAAGGGCTTGATCGACCTGAAGGACGTAGTTTACTTTCTGTCCGCGATCTTCCTGGGGCTGTTCCTGACCGCCCGTTCCACGGAATCGCTGCGGTGGAGGGCATAAGATGAGATTCGGCTGGCTGAAAGCAAGGCAAACGAAGTTTACCGGCTACGTCACGCTCTACACCCTCGTGATTCTGGCGGTGCTGGCCGCGGCCAACTATCTGGTGACCCAGCACGACGCATCTTACGATTCGACCAAGAACAAGCTGTACAGCCTCTCCGACCAGACCGTCAAGGTAGTCAAGGCACTCAAGGAGGACGTGGCCGTAACGTACTTCGACCGCGCCCTTGATTTTCAGCACGCGCGAGACCTGCTCGAGCGATACACCAGCCTCTCTCCCCGGTTCAAGGTTGCCTATGTCGATCTGGAGAAGAACCCTCAGTTGGCCCGTTCCATGGGCGTTCGCAATCTGGGGACTCTCTATGTACAGGCCGGCGCGAAGCGCGAGGAGGCCAAGTCCCTCACCGAAGAAGAGATCACGGGCGCGCTGATCCGCGCGCTCAAGAGCGGCGACCGCAACGCCTGTTTCGTGGCCGGCTCCGGCGAGCGGAGCATAGACGACCCGGATCGCAACGGCCTTTCGACCCTGAAGGAGGCGCTCGATAAGAACAACTACAAAGCGCGCGCCATCTCGCTCATCGAGAAGCCGGAGGTGCCGAAGGACTGCACGGTTCTGCTGGTTGCCGGGCCGCGTCTCGATTACACGGACACCGAGGTGGGTGCGATCCGCAAGTACATCGAGAGCGGCGGGCGGGCGCTGTTCATGCTCGATCCGCCCTTGAGCGTGGGCCGCCAGGCGACGGCCGAGAATGCGGCGCTGGTCAAACTGCTCGATGACTGGGGCGTGACGGTGGATAAAGACCTGGTGCTCGATGTGAGCGGGGCCGGGCAACTGTTCGGCCTCGGTCCCGAAACGCCGCTGATTGTGAACTATGAATCGCAGCCCATCGTTCGCGAGATGAAGGGGATGGCAACCGTCTTTCCCGTGTCGCGGTCTCTCGACACCAAGGGCACCGGGCAGGCGAGCGCGGAGAAACTGTTTGCGACCTCGGCGGACAGCTTCGCGACGGCGAATCTCGCGACGGGCGAGGTCCGCATCGATCCGAAGAAGGACAAAAAAGGACCGTTCACGCTGGCGGTCGCGGGCACTTATAGCGGCGGCAGTTCGGGCGCTAAGGGGCGCTTCGTCGTGGTGGGCAGCTCGACTTGGGCCTCGAACGGCGTCTTGCCGGCCCGCTCGATCGGCAACCGCGACCTGATCCTCAACATGATGAACTGGCTCTCTTCCGACGAGGACCTGATTTCTATCCGGCCCAGGGAGCCCGAGGACCAGTCCTTCGTGATGACCAAGAACCAGAGCAACCTGGTCTTCTACTGGAGCATCCTCATCATGCCGGTCGCCATCATCATGAGCGGATTCATGGTGTGGTGGAAGAGGAGATAGCCGATGCTGCGCATGCGCGGTCTGCTGATTGCGCTGGCGGTGCTGGTGGCCTTGGCCGGCGGCGTTTACTGGTCGAACAAAGCCAAGGAGGCTGAGGCGAAGAAGCCCCCAGCCGACACGACGACGAAGATCCTCGACCTCCAGAGCAATCCGGTTACGAAGATCGAGATCCGGCGGACCGGTGGAGAGACGACGGTTGTGGAAAAGAAGGCACAGTGGGAGCTGACCGCTCCCCGGCCCCTCCCCGCCGACCAGCAAGCGATCGGATCGCTCCTCAGCACGCTCACGGTGCTCAACGCCGACCGCGTGATCGAGGCGAAGACGACCGATCCCGGCGTGTTCGGAGTGGCGCAACCCCTAATCGATGTCACCTTCACTCAGAAGGATGGCAAGCGCCGCCAGCTACTTATCGGCGACGAGTTGCCCACCGGCAACGGCTACTACGTCAAGCTGGCGGACGATCCGCGGATCTTCAGCATCGCCAGCTACAGCAAGACCACGTTGGACAAGAACGAGAACGACCTGCGCGACAAGCGCCTGCTGACCTTCGATATCGGCAAACTGACCCGCGTCGAGATCGCGGCCAAGGGTCCGGCGTTCGAGCTGGGCAAGAACAACCAGAACGAGTGGCAGATCCTGAAACCGAAACCGATGCGGGCCGATGGGGGCCTGGTGGGCGAGCTGATCGGCAGGCTTCAGGACGCCAAGATGGACACGTCCGCGAGCGACGAGGAAATGAAGAAGGCCGCAGCGGCGTTCGCGAACGCCGTCCCCCTGGCGACCGTCAAGGTGACCGACGCCGCCGGCACCCAGCAGCTCCAGATCCGCAAGGACAAGGAGCACGAATACTACGCCCGGAGCAGCGTGGTCGAGGGCGTCTACAAGCTCACGCCGGGCGTTGGCAGCGCGTTCGATAAAAGTGTCGAGGACCTGCGCAGCAAGAAGCTCTTCGACTTCGGATGGACCGAACCCACGCGCATCGATGTGCGCGACGGCGCCAAGTCCGCGAGCTACGAGCGGTCCGGTGAGAAGTGGATGGCGGGCGGCAAGCAGATGGATGTGGTGTCCGTGGGAGCGGTCGCGGAGAAGCTGCGCGACCTGAGCGCGGCCAAGTTCGCGGACAAAGGTTTCTCGATGCCTTCGATCGATCTGACCGTCACCTCCGCCGACGGCAAGCGGGTGGAGAAGGTGTCGCTTTCGAAGACCGGCGACGACTGGTTCGCCATGCGCGAGAACGAGCCCACCATCTATCAGCTCGATGCTAACGTGGTAGACGGGTTGCAGAAAGCCATCGCCGCGGTAAAAGAGGCGGCCCCGGCCAAGGTGGCGAAAAAGTAGTACGCCATGCACGGTCTGCTGACGGACCTCTACGAGCTGACTATGGCCGCCGGCTACTTTGAGACCGGCCTCGCTGCCCGCACCTCGACCTTCGAGCTTTCGATCCGGCGCCTTCCCGAAAACCGCGACTTCGTGGTTGCCGCGGGCCTGCCGCAGGCGGTCGAGTACATCGAGGGGCTGAGCTTCGATGGCGCCGAGATCGAGTATCTGCGCTCGGTGCCGCAGCTGGCAGGCGCTCCCGCGTCGTTCTTCGAGAGCCTGGCGTCGTTCCGGTTCGAAGGCGATGTCTGGGCCGTGCCGGAGGGCACGCCGCTATTCGCGGGCGAGCCCGTGATGACCGTCCGCGGGCCGCTCTGGCAGGCGCAGATCGCCGAGACCTACCTGCTCTCGATGATCAGCTTTCAGACGCTGATCGCGACCAAGGCGGCGCGCATCGTGGAGGCGGCGGCGGGACGCGGGGTGGTGGAGTTCGGCACGCGGCGGGCGCAGTCGCCGGAGGCGGGCGTGCTGGCGGGGCGCGCCGCGTACGTCGGCGGTTGCCTGGGTACAAGCAACGTGCTGACCGGGTTCCGCTATGGCGTTCCGGTCTACGGCACGGCCGCGCACTCCTGGGTGCTGGTGTTTCCGGACGAACTCGAAGCGCAGCGCGCGCTTCAGAAACTGCTCGGGGCGGGGACGATCTACCTCATCGACACGTACGACACGCTGGAGGGCGCTCGCAAGGCGGCATCGCTCGGCCGTCCGCTGTGGGGCGTGCGGCTGGACAGCGGCGATCTGGGGGCTCTGGCACGCGAGGTGCGGCGGGTCCTCGACGGTGCGGGATTGGGCGACGCGAAGATCATGGTCAGCGGGGATCTGAACGAGTACAAGATCGCCGCGCTGGTCGAGGCCGGCGCGCCCATCGACGCCTTCGGGGTGGGCACGGAGCTGGCGACGTCGGCGGACGCTCCGGCGCTGAGCGCCATTTACAAGATGGTCGAGATCGAGGACAAAGGCGCCACGCGCTACACCGCCAAGTTCAGCGAGGACAAGCCGACGCTGCCGGGCGCCAAGCAGATCTACCGCTGTGCTGACCACGACGTTGTCGCACTGGCCGGCGAGCGGATGGAGGGCGAGCCGCTGCTCGCTCCCGTGATGGCTCGTGGGCACCTGATCGGCCCGCTGCCGGACGCCTCGGCTGCGCGCGCATATACCGCGCGATCCCTGGCGAGTGTGGGCAGGCCGCATCGGGTAGAGTACAGCCGCGCGTTGCTCGCGCTGCTCGAGCAGGTGCGCAGCACCGTGGAGGCGACGCACGCATGAAGACCGTTTTCGTCGACGTGGACACGCAGATCGATTTTCTGTATGCCGCCGGGGCGCTTTACGTTCCCGGAGCGGAGCGGCTGCTCCCACGGCTGGCCGAGTTGAACCGCTACGCGGCCGCCCACGGAATCCCGGTGGTTTCGACCGTGGACGCCCATGCGGAGAACGATCCGGAGTTCAGCCAGTGGCCGCCGCACTGCGTGGTGGGGACGGCCGGACAGCAGAAGCCCTGCGGCACGCTGCTCGAAAAGCGCGTGGTGGTGGCGTCGACGGAGAGCGACTACGAGATCGACGGCGCCCAGCAGATCATCGTCGAGAAACAGTGGATCGACATGTTTGCGGGCCGCAACATGGCTTCGATTCTGGAGCGGCTGAACGCGGACCGCTGGGTGGTCTACGGCGTGGTGACGGAGTATTGCGTGCGCAGCGCGGTGCTGGGGCTGGCGAAGACCGGCAAGCCGGTCGAGGTGCTGTCGGACGCGATCCAGGCGATTGATGAAGCGGCCGGCCGCGCCGTCCTCGAAGAACTCAAAAAAACCGGGGACAGTATACTCATTCACCAATTTAATGAAAGCTGGTAAACTGAGGCCAAGCTGGCACCTGTCCCAACGCGTTTTCAGCACCTTGGGCGGTCGTCCGGAAATTGGTGAATGAGTATACTGTCCCGAATTTAATCTTATGAGAACTCTGATTGCTCTTGGCTTTGCTTCGGTGATGCTGGCGCAGACTCCGGCGCCGCTTTCCCGGCTCCCCTACTCTCCGAGCCTGGACACGACTTCGATGGACCGCTCCGTCGATCCCTGCGCGGATTTCTTCCGCTACTCCTGCGGCGGCTGGATCAAGAAGAACCCGATCCCGCCGGACGAGGCGAGCTGGGATGTTTACTCGAAGCTTGCTCACGACAACGAGCAGTTCCTGTGGGGCATCCTCGACGAGGCGGCTAAGAAGACCGAGGGCCGCAGCGCCGTCGAACAGAAGATCGGGGACTACTTCCACGCCTGCATGGATGAAGAGGCCATTGGGAAGGCCGGGGCGGCGCCGCTCCAGGCGAATCTGGATGCCATCGCCCATTTGACCTCCATCCACGGCCTCGCGACGCTGGTGGCGAGCGAGCAAATGCAGGGCACGGAAGCGCTGTTCGGTTTCGGATCGAACCAGGACTTCGCGGACTCCGAGCACGTGATCGCCTTTGCCGTGGCCGGCGGGCTCGGCCTCCCGGATCGCGACTACTACGTGCAGGAAGATCCGAAGATGAAGGAGATCCGCGAGAAGTACGTGGCCCACGTGGGACGCATGTTCGGGCTGCTGGGCGACGATCCGAAGGCCGCGGCCGCGGAGGCTGCAACCGTGATGGCCATCGAGACCGCGCTGGCCAAGGCGTCCCTCACGCGCGTGGAGCAGCGCGATCCGCACAACCTGTTCCACAGAATGTCGCTCGACGAGGTGAAAGCCCTGGCGCCCACCTTCGACTGGGATGGGTACCTGGCCAAGACCGGCCTCTCCGGCGTCGCGATCGCGAACGTGACCGAGCCCGCCTTTTTCAAGGAACTGGAACAGCAACTGAAATCGCAGGACCTGGCCAACTGGAAGACCTACCTGCGCTGGCATCTGGTGCACTCCAAGGCGCCGTATCTCTCCTCGAAGTTCGTCGATGAGAACTTCGCCTTCTTCAGCAAGACGCTGCGTGGAATCGACCAGCTACAGCCGCGCTGGAAACGCTGCGTGCGGTATGTGGACCGCGATCTGGGCGAGGCGCTCGGGCAGGCCTTCGTCGCCAAGACCTTTGGCCCGGATGTGAAGGCGAAGACGGTGGACGTGACGCGCCAGATCGAATTGGCCATGGCAAACGAGATCAAGGACCTGCCGTGGATGGGCCCGGAGACAAAGGTGCAAGCGCTCTTGAAGCTGGTCACCTTGGTGAACAAAATCGGGTACCCGGACAAGTGGCGCGACTATAGCTCCGTCGAGATCGCACGGGACGATTTCGCCGGCGACGTCGGTCGCGCGGCGACCTTCGAAATGCACCGAGACCTCGCCAAGATCGGCAAGCCGGTGGATCGCACCGAGTGGGGCATGACGCCGCCGACCGTGAACGCCTACTACAACGCGCAGATGAACGACATCAACTTCCCGGCGGGCGTGCTGCAGCCGCCGCTGTTCGATTTCAAGCTGGACGATGCTCCCAACTACGGCAACACCGGCGCCACCATCGGGCATGAACTGACGCACGGCTTCGACGACGAAGGCCGCCAGTTCGACTCGACCGGGAACCTGAAGGACTGGTGGACGGAGAAGGACGACGCGGCATTCAAGGAGCGCGCGGCCTGCGTGGTGGATCAATATGCGCAGTACACCGTGATCGACAACATCAAGATCAACTCCAAGCTGACCCTGGGAGAGGACGTTGCCGACCTGGGCGGCACGCTGCTGGCCTACATCGCCTGGAAGAACGCGACGAAGGGGCAGGACCTGCAACCCGCCGATGGGTTCACGCCTGACCAGCGGTTCTTCATCGGCATGGCGCAGTGGGCCTGCGGGGACGAGCGACCCGAAAGCAAGCGCGTGCACGCGGTGACGGACCCGCACTCGCCGCTGGAATACCGCATCAACGGTGTGGTGTCGAACATGCCGGAGTTCTCGAAAGCCTTCGCCTGCAAGGCCGGCCAGCCGATGGTCAGGGCGAAGGTGTGCCGGATCTGGTAGGGCCTTGCTTCACCTGCAGTGCAGCGTGAAGCCGATGCGGTTCGCGACGGGATTGGGCGATTCGATACTCAGCTCCACCCAGCCGCGGAAATCGGCGAACTGCGACGTGTTGGCGCCCAGGCGCCAGTGGTCCAGAATGGGCACGGAACGGTGGGCCGGAAGGTCGATCGTAGACGGATGCGCCGCATGGCCGCCATCGCTCCTGTTGAAGGAATAAACCACCTGCGTGGCCTCCGTGCCGATCACGCCCCAGTCGAAGGTGAGGTCCACGGGGCAGGAGCCGGTGTATTGATGATCCCGGTCGAGCTGGCCGTTGACGGAGAAGGCCGACCCGCCCACGCGGACGCTGGCCGGACTGCCGCCGCCGCAGTGGATGGTGAAACTGATGCGGTTGGTCACGGGGTTGGGAGACTCGATGTTCAGGTCCACCCAGCCGTGGAAGTCGGCAAACTGCGGGGTTTCGGCGCCCAGGCGCCACTCTTCCAGGATGGGCACGGAACGATGTTCCGGTAGATTCACGGCACGCGTATGCGACGAGTGGCCGCCATCGCTTCGGGTGATGGAATAGGTGACCGTCGCCGGCTCGGTGCTGATCACACCCCAATCGAACCTCAGATCCACCGGGCAGAGGCCCGAGTATTGATGATCCCGAGCGAGCTGCCCGTTGACCGAGAAGGCCGATCCGCCGACGCGGACGGAGGCCTGGGCGGCAATCACGGCCGTCAAGGCGAGAACTGACGCGTACAAAGTCTTCTTCACGGCGTTCTCCTTTCGCGATGAACGGGTCCTAAACGCGGCTCACGTCACAGTATACACAGCTTGCGGTATTCTTGGATCAAACACCAGTTAAGTTGGGCTGGAAACAGAGGGGCGGCAGGAATCGGCCTAAAAAGAGGGGCCAACAGGCCGATACGCCGAGAGTGGAGGGATTGCGTGGGTTACCTTCAGGTGTTTCTGTACCTACAGCTTCTGGACTTCTTGACGACCATCGTGGGCCTGAAAATGGGAGGCGCGGAGGTTAGCCCATTCGTGCACTGGCTAACCCTGATGGGTCCCGCGACGGGCGTGGCGCTCTCGAAAGTCGTGGCCTTCGCGCTGGGCGGGATCTGCCTGTGGTTCCGGAAAGAGCGGGTGATCCAGTGGGTCAACTACTTCTTCGCGGCGCTGGTGGTGTGGAACCTGTCCCAGATTCTCAAGGTTCTGGTCTGATAGGCGTGGGGCAGGACTCCAGTCCTGCAGCGGGCGTCCACGCCCGCCTCCGTGCGGCTGCCTGTTGGGCACTCGTGCCTGCTGGCTCGGCACTCGCGTCGAGGCTCCCTTCTTGCGTCGAGACGAGTCTCGACGCGGCAGACTGAGAGTCTGCGCCACGATCCAGGGCCCCCCTGAAGCGCTATACTCCCGAAGTGACAGGAGGGATCGCGATGCACGCTTTGAGTGTCTGGTCATTGGTGCTGATTGCGGGGGCGCTGGCGGGTTGGCCGCTGCGGGCGCAGGAAAGCGCGCCAGTTTGGCTGAAGGACTCGTCCACGAAGCTCGAAAAGGAACTTGTGGAGCGGTTCGGCGAAGCGCAACGCCAGCGCGCCGCCCGCGGTATCAGGCAGGTGGGCGAATTCTGGCGCGCCGCTGACGGCGACCAGGCCGCGTTCGAGGAATTCGTGCGCCGCAATTTCCCCGGCGACCAGGCCGCGCTCGACACCCTGTTCGCGCGCTACGAGACGCTGCTCGAAAAGCTCGACGGCCACATGCTCGAGATGGTGCGCGAGTTCCGCACCCAGACGGACCTGGATCGCGGGCCGATCCTGCCCTACGACGAGGCCTTCGCGGGCTACGATCCTTCCGCGCACACCGGCGACGACCTGTTCGCCAACAAACTGGCGTTCGTGGTGCTGCTGAACTTCCCGCTCACGACGCTCGATCAGCGGCTCGCGGAGGGCGGCGGTTGGACGCGCCGCCAATGGGCGGAGGCGCGGCTGGCGCAACGCTTCTCGCGGCGAGTGCCGGCTTCGGTGAACCTGGCGATCGCCGAGGCGGTCTCGCGATCGGAGCGGTACATCTCCGGATACAACATCTGGATGCATCACCTGCTCGATGAGCGGGGCGAGCGCATTTTTCCGGCACGGATGCGGCTGCTCTCGCACTGGAACCTGCGCGATCAGATCAAGGCCGACTATGCCGGGAAGGACGGACTCGCGCGGCAGCGGATGATCGCGCGGGTCATGGATGCGATCGTCCGGCAGAGCATTCCGCAAGCCGTGGTCGATAACCCGACCGTCGATTGGAATCCCTACACCAGCCAGGTGCAGGCGTCCACGGAGAAGGATTACGACGGTGTCCGGCCGGCTGCGGCGAGCGTCACCAACCAGCCGGAGCCGGACACGCGCTACGAGGTGCTGCTGGCCGGGTTCCGCGCCATCAAGGGCGTTGACCCCTACTCGCCGGCCGCGCCCTCGCACATGGCGCGCAAGTTCGACGAGGAGC
>CAZBQQ010000048.1:0-13175 GCA_964493965.1 uncultured Solibacteraceae bacterium | reverse complement strand
GACCCCTACTCGCCGGCCGCGCCCTCGCACATGGCGCGCAAGTTCGACGAGGAGCGCGAACTGCCGGAGGCGCGCGTGCGGGCGATGTTCGAGCGGGTGCTCACGTCGCCGCTGGTTCCTAAGGTCGCCGCCCTGATCGAGCAACGGCTGGGCCGGCCGCTCGAGCCTTTCGACATCTGGTACGGCGGCTTCAAGGCGCGCGGAGTCTACACCGAGGCGCAGCTCGACGAGATGACGCGCAAGAAGTATCCCACTCCGGAGGCCTACCACCAGGACATGCCGCGCATGTTCGAGGCGGTGGGATTCAGCCCCGAGAAAGCGCGCTACCTGGCCGACCACATCGTGGTGGACCCGGCGCGCGGCTCCGGGCACGCCTGGGGTTCGCAGCTGCGTCCCTGGCCGGCACATCTGCGCACCCGCGTGGGACCGAACGGGATGGACTACAAGGGATACAACATCGCCGTCCACGAGATGGGCCACAACGTGGAGCAGACCTTCTCGCTGAACGAGATCGACCACTGGCTGCTGAACGGCGTGCCGAACACCGCGTTCACCGAGGCCATCGCGTTCGTGTTCCAGGCGAAGGACCTCGAACTGCTCGGCTTGCCGAGCCCGGGTGCGGAGGCAGAGGCGCTCGCGACGCTGAACGATTTCTGGGGGACGTACGAGATCGCGGGGGTGGCGCTGGTGGATATGGCGGTGTGGCACTGGATGTACGAGCATCCGGACGCGCCCGCCGCCGATCTGAAGAACGCCACGGTGCGCATCGCGACCGAGACCTGGAACCGTTACTACGCGCCGGTGTTCCGCCAGCGCGACGTGGTGCTGCTGGGCGTCTACTCGCACATGATCGACTCGTTCCTGTACCTGCCCGATTATCCGATTGGCCACTTCATCGCGCACCAGCTCGAAGAGCACATGCGCACGGTGGGGAAGATCGGCCCGGAGGTGGAGCGCGTTGCGCGGCAGGGTCGCATCGCGCCGGACCTGTGGATGACGGCGGCGACGGGGGCTCCGGTGGGGCCAGAGGCGCTGCTGGCGGCGACGGAGCGGGCGCTTGGGCAGCTCTCGGCAAAGTAAGGGTGGCTGGCAATGAGACGTGCCGCTGTCGCGATCGTCGCGTTGGGGTTGGCCGGGCTCGCACAGACACCTTCTTCGGTTCGCACGAGCGAAGAACACTTTCGATGGAGCAGGCGCAAGGCGCAGGAACTCGGTTACGACCAGACAATTCGCAGATCCAGTGAGCTGAGCCCCGACAAGAAGGCATCGCTCATTGAAGCGATTGCCGCAGAGATTCGGCCTTTCAATGCCGACCTGCAAATCAGCTCGGAGCGTGAACTCCGCGAACTCTCGGCGAAGACTCGGATAAAACTCGTAGACCTCAATGACGATGGCGTCGTGGAGGTGCTTGCACAGGCGAACGATTTTAAGGCCGGATGTGGCGGGACGGGCAACTGTCCATTCTGGGTATTTCAGGAGACGGCAACGGGATTCCGGAAGCTGCTGGAGACGCGCGGCAAGGACGGAATTGGCGGCGTTGAGGTCCTCACCGTTGCGGCACTGCGCACCAATGGGTTCAACGACCTCGTGCTCGGCGCGCACGACTCCGCTAGCGAGATGACGCTGTTTGTGTATCGCTTCCGCGACGGACAATACCGCGTGAGCGAATGCTACGATGCCGACTGGTGGTGCATGGAGTGCAGCCCACCCGGCGGGCTCGAGGAGCCAAAGATAACGAGGCTGAACCAGCGTCGATAGCCGTCCCCATCTCTCCTATTGACATTCTATAGGGAGTGCGGTATCGTTCCTATAGAGGAACTATAGGAAGACGCCATGCCGCCTAGCCAGACCAACCTGCTCCAGGGCACACTGGACCTGCTGATTCTCAAGACGCTCGAACTGGATCAGAAGCACGGGCTCGCGATCGCGCGGCGCATCGAGCAGATCACCGGGGGCACGTTCCAGGTCAAGCCCGGGTCGCTGTTCCCCGCGCTACACAGGATGGAAGAGGCGGGCTGGGTGGAGTCGTCGTGGGGCGAGTCCGAGAACAATCGCCGGGCCCGATACTACCGGCTGACGAAGGCGGGGCGGCGGCACCTCGGCACAGAGAAGGCCACATGGCAGCGCATCTCGGTAGCCATGGCTAGCGCTTTAGAGAGCACGTAGGAGGGGTGGGGCAGTCCTCCAGGACTGCGGACAACCAGGGGAAGCTCGCCACGAGTCGTTCGGCTCGGACTTTGTCCGCCCCGGCCTGGCCCCCAAGGCAAACTACAATATCGGCCTGGGCCGCACCTTGGCGTTCTTGAAGAAGGACCCGTTCGGCGACGAGGTGACGTTCGCGCACACCTACGAAAACGGCGCCCCGTGATGGTCTTCGTTTTCGGCAGTCCGAAGTTCTTCATGATGCCGAGAGCTTCCGTGTGGAATCCGCGCGTACACCTGGATTCAACTCGGTCTGACCAGCATGACTGGCAACGCTCGCGTTGAAAACCGTCTGTACGATGGCGAGTCGCTCGGAGCGATCGTTCACTTCAACAACCACAACTCCATCTGGATACAGGAGACGTTCAACAAGATCGTCACGGTGCCGTGGTACACAACCACCAGCATCGGCTACACGCGAAGCTGGTAGAACGCGCCGCGGACCCCCGAGCGCCGAGACGAGTCTCGGCGCGGCAGGCTGAGAGCCTGCGCCACGTCACTTGTCGGCGGCAAAGGTGATGTCGGAGTTGCTCTCGAACTTGTGGTAGTTGCGGAAGTCGATGGCGTTGCGGCTGCAGTTGCTGGTGCCGCGCTCGCAGGCCAGCGTCTCGGCATGCACCGGCAGCAGGAACTTCTTGCCGCCGATCATCACGCTATCGTAGTCGACCGCCGATTCGACCGTGTCCACCGGAAACCTCTCCGGAAGCTGACGCGCCCTCATCTCGAGGCGCAGCACCTTGCCGGTGGAGGGCTCGATCCAGACCGATCCCTTATAAGCCGGCAGCATGGATTGCGACGCCACCTGCACGTGCCAGTGCGAGTGCGGATGATCGACCTCGAAATCGTAGACCCGGGTTTCGACGCCGGCTACCGTCGATCGGCGGCGCAGACGAAACTCAGCGGCGGTCCAGGGAGCGAACAGGTCGAGCAGCATGGTGCCGAATTCGCCGGTGGACCAGGCGCCGCTCATCTGCTCCATCCCTTTCTGAAAAGGCTTGCCGTTGACCGCGATGTTGCGATAGCTCTCGCGGCCTGCCTCGTAAATGATGTCGGTGGAGACGACATCGAGCGCCTGCCAGTCGGCCGGCTGGCGCGTGCTCTCGTAACGCGCCATGAACTCCTTGCAGACGTAATTGGGAAGCTTCTCGGTGAAGGCGACGGTCGCATGCTTCGCCTTTTCGATAACCGGGTCGTCGGTGGGCGGAGCCTCGGGGGTCTCGGATGCCTCGCGGGTCTCGCGAGTCTCGTTCGAAGCGCCGGGCGCGGGGGCGGCAGCGGTGTCCTCCTCGGTGTCCGCGTCCTGGCGTTGGGCGGGAGCGCCGTGCCTGAGCTTGGGCGGGCCCGGCTCGGTGTTGTCGGCATCCACTGGTGCGGCGCTGTTTCCTTCGCCACGGCCAGTCGGCGCTGCCTCCTTCTCCTTCTCTGCCGGCGCGGCGGTGGCGCTTTCTTCAGGCGGCGGGTTCGGATCGACGCTGACCTTCACGGCGTACATGTAGCCCTCGGCGTCCACCGTGGCCTCGACCGTGACTCGATCGCCCACCTTCAGCGCCGCCGGCTTGATTTCCTTGTCATCGCGAAAGAACTGCGTCTTATCCGTGCGCTTGAAGGTGAGCACGCGCCCGTCGGGCACTTCGACCACCAGCGACTGGTCGTCCACTTTGGTCAGCTTGCCGAGCGAGCGCTGGGTGGTGACGTCCTTGGCAGGGTCCTTCTTGCGGTGCGGCCAGGGAATCCCCGATCCACCCATCTGGGAGAACACCGGGACTTGCGCTGCAAGCAGCAGAAACAACAGGGCAGGCTTCATGATCACCCCCTTGGAAGATGCGCGCCAGGGCGGCGTGGTTTCTTGAGTTTGCGCAGGCGACCCGGGCCTACCTGGAGACGACGCGGCCGGCGGCGTGAATCTCGATGCCTACCTGCGGGTCCACGCGGAGCACGAAGGTGCTGGGGTTCTTCATGCCCCAACTCACGTAGGGAACGGCGAAAAGCATGGTCGCGGTGAAACGGTCCAGCCCCACCTGCGCTTCGACGGGCAGCACCATTTCGTGCTCGACGCCGTGGATTTTGAACGACCCGTGCACCTTCACATGCCAGGGGCCGGGGCCGGTGAGCGCGCCCGCCACGGAATCCGGCGTGAAGGCGATTTCGGGAAAGCGGGGGCTCTCGATGATGCTCTTGTGCATTTTGCCGTCGCGGCTTCCGTTCCCGCTATCACCGCTCGTGGCATCGACGACGATCGCTCCGCCCGCCTTTCCAGTGGCAGGGTCGAAACGAATGGTGCCCTGCTTTAGGTGGAACGAGCCGTGGACCGTGTGCAGCAATGTGCCCAGCGTGAATTCGATCTGCGTCTGGGCGGGATCCAGCTCGATCACGGTAGGCTGGGCGTTCATGTGGACGCAGGCCGCCGCGGCCAACGCCATTGCGAATGCCAGGTTTTTCGTCACGCGGTCAGCATCCTCCATCCCAACGCCATTCCAGCGGTGGCGAAATCTACGTGCGACGCGGCGCCGGCGTGGGCCGCCACCAGCCGGGCAAATACCTGCGGATGAGCGGCCAGGGCTCGCATGGCCCTTTCGCGGATGGCTCGCCGGCGGCCGGCCAGAAGCAGGAACGACGCCATCCGCTCGGCGCGCCGGGCCAGGCGCCGGTGCTCGGCCGCGTACCGCGACAGATCTCCCGCCTCGAGCGCGGCGCCGAGAGCCAGCGCCTGACGGAATGCCAGGCGGAGTCCCAGCCCCGTGATGGCGTCCACCGATCCGGAGGCGTCGCCGACCAGCGCCACATGGCCGCGCCAGACTTCCGTCAGGCGCCGTGACGCGGAGACCGCCCCGCGTTCCGTGGTGACCGGCTCCGCACGACGGAGACGCGCGGCCAGATCGGGCATGCGGGCCAGTGCGTCTTCGAGACGGAAATGCGGGTCGGTGGAGAGCGCGGCGACGCAGATTTCGCCGGGCGCGATGGGGGTGACGTAGATCTGGAACGTATCGCCCCAGTGGAGCTCCATGAAATCGGTCCAGGGCTCGACGCGGTAATGACGGCGGAAGCCAAAGCGGCGCAGGGGCGCGGCGGGCGAATCAATCCCGGCCCAGCTTCGTACACGCGACGTTTCGCCATCGGCGCCGATAATCCAGCGGCAGCGAACGGTCTTACCAGCGCCCAACATCACGGCATGCGGGCCGATACCGGTGACTGGCGTCCCCCATTGCAGGTTCACGCCCGCCCGCTCAGCGGATTCCACCAGCACCCGATGGAGGGCGGTCCTTCGAATTCCGACGGCGCTTCGGGATGGGAAGCGCGCCTCGGCCGCGAGCGGGGATTCTACAAAACGGATGCCGTGAAACGGGGCGGCGTCGGCGGGGCCGAGCGACACGCCCAGCTCTTCGAGCGCGGCGACGCCATCCGGAAGCAATCCCTCGCCGCAAGCCTTGTCGATGGGCGGATGGCCGGGATCGGCGAGGGCGACGCGAAAGCCACGCCGCCGCGCGGCGATGGCCGCGGCCAGGCCGGCAGGCCCCCCGCCGGCCACGAAGATGTCGAAGTCTTGTGTCAGATTTACCACCTCAAAAGAACCAGCTCGGAGCAAAAGCCCGGGCCCATCGCCGCCAGCACACTCCATGTTCCAGGAGCCGGGCGGCGCCGCTCCATGGTCTCCTCAAGCACCTGAAGGACGGATGCCGAAGAGAGATTGCCGGCTTTGCGCAGACAGTCCCAGGAGACGGCGAGCTGGCCGTCGTGCAGGTCCAGCGCTTCTTGCATGCCCTCGAGTACTTTGGGCCCGCCGGTGTGCAGGAGCCAGCAGCCGATGTCGCTGCGCTTGAGCCCTTCGGCGGCCAGAAAGTCGTCCGTGTCGTGGCCCAGATGTTTACGCGCCATCTCCGGCACTTCCGGCGAGAGCACGATGCGAAAGCCTTTTTCCGAAATGTTCCAGCCCATCACCTCTTCGGTGCCGGGATAGAAGATGGATCGCGTGGCGACGATGCGCGGGCCGGCCAGTCCTCGGTCCGCGCCGGCCACGATGACAGCAGCGGCGCCATCCCCGAACAAGCCGCAGGAAATCAGGTTGGCGATGGAGAGGTCGTCGCGCTGAATGGTGAGCGAGCAGAGTTCGACGGAGACCAGCAGCGCCGTGTGGGTGGGATAGGCGCGAACGTAATCGGCCGCGCGCGCCACGCCGGCGGCTCCGGCGACACAGCCCAGTCCGAAGATCGGGGTGCGGCGGATGCGCGTCGAGAGACCCATCCGGTTGATCAGCCGGGCGTCGATGGACGGGCTCGCGATTCCCGTGACCGAGACAAAGAAGATCGCATCGATCGCGGACTTATCGATGCCGGCGCGCGCCAGAGCGCACGTGGTTGCCTCCTCGGCCAGGTCCGTCGCGGCCTGGATCCAGACGTCGTTTGTGTCTCCGAAGGTCGCGATCGTTTCGTACATCTCGCGCGGCAGCACGAGATAGCGCCCGCCCACTCCTACGTGGGCCTGCAAGCGCTCGAACAGATCTGCGTCTTCGAGTTTGTCATTCCAGTAGCGCCGGAACGCGGCGCTGAGAACGTTCTGTGGATAGTAGTGTTTCGGAAATGCCGTAGCGGCGCTAGCGATGTTCATGTTGGTTTTGGACCAGCCACTTACAACATAGCCGATTACGGCGTCGTATATTCCAAGACGCGTAGGGGGCGATTCCAGTTTCGGTAGAGGGTGTTAAGGATTTGAAAAGAGCTTTGTGAGCGAGCAGTCCGCTTCCTGACGCGTGAGGGGCCGGGCAGTACTAGCGCAGGCGCGCTAGTTCCTGACGGTAGAGGTCGTTGCGGGGGAACTCCGCCGAGAGGCCCTCCAGCAGCGCTCGCGCATGGTTCCGGTCGCCGTCGCGGAGCGCCGCAACCGCCAGCAGAAGGCGCGCGAAGGGAAGCAGGTAATGGCCCCGCTCGGCTGTGAGGCGCAGCTTGCGGAGTCCCTCCTCGCGATCGATCTGCGCGCCACCGAGGCGTAGCAGGAAGCGCATCGGCGCGGGCTTGAGACTCAGAAGATAATTCTCCACGCCGATGGCGACGTAGGCATCGTAGTAGTCCGGGTTCGAGGCGAGCAGCTTCGCAGCCAGGATTCGGCCGCTCTTCATCTCCCTGAAGGAGGCGACGTAACGCTCTTCCACCAGGGCCAGGTAGTCCGAGTGCAGGCCCAGCGACAGGACGATGGCGAACGTTGCGTTCTGATCTTGAGGATCGCGGGCCAGTGCGCGCTCAGCGAGCTGGCGGCTCTTGTCGAGTTGGGCCTCGAAGGCGCGTTTGATCTCCGGATCGGGTTTGAGCTTGCGGGCGGTTCGGAAGCCATCGTCGTGGAGGAAGAATTCGGATTGAAGGATGTGGAGCCGTTCGAACTCAGAGAACAGATAGGCGGCTGCGTCCGATACGGGGCCCATGGGGTCTTCGGGATTCAGCCGCTGCGATTCGCGGAAGGACCGGTGGGCGTCGTCAAATTGGAGATCGTAGAGCTGGCGGTAGCCTTTGTAGAGCAATGGCGGCGGCGTGGCCGTGGCTGCGGGCGGCGGACCGAGCAACGCGGCGGCGAGTAAGATCAACGTCAAAACGCTACCGCCCTCCGCGCAATCCCCAGGGCCTCGGACCAGAACCCGGGAGAGGAGTGCATGAGCTCCACTACCTCTCGGACTGCCGTCACGAATTCGTCTATCTGGCTGTCCTTGACAACCAGCGGCGGCGCGGCTTTCAGGACCATGAAGTTGTTGCCGCAGATCTGCGTCAGAAAGCCTTTGTCGCGGAACAGGTGCATGACCAGCACCTGACCGAACATCCCGGGGTGGATGGCGCGAAAGGCCTCGAAGGCCACTCTCAGGCTGAGCTGTTTCGGAGGGACGAACTCGATTCCCGAGAGCAGGCCCAGGCCGCGCACGTCCTTCACCATCGGGAAGGGCTTGAGCGCGGATGCCAGCCGCCCGCGGAGAGACTCGCCCGCCGCCGTCGCACGCGGGCCGAGGGATTCTCCTTCGAGCACATCGAGCGTTGCCAGACCTGCACGCATCGCCAGTCCATTTTCGCTGAAAGTTGACGTATGCACAATGGCCCGCTTCAGGGAGCCGAACACCGAATTGTAAATCGAATCGGACATTAGCACGGCGCCCGAGGGCACGAGGCCTCCGCTCAGCGCCTTGGCCAGGAGCACCATGTCCGGCTCGACGTTAAAGTGATGCGCGGCCAGGAACGGACCGGTGCGATACATGCCGGTCTGCACCTCGTCGAGAATCAGCAGCGCGCCGTGCTTTCGCGCCAGCGCCTGGGCGCCCTCGAGGTAGCCCGGAGGCGGCAGCCGGATGCCCGCCTCGGCCTGGAGAGGCTCGACGATGAACGCGCCGTAGCGTTTGGTGGCCAGCTCGCGCTCGAGCGCCGCGAGGTCGCCGAAAGGCACCGCGGTGGTGTCGGGCAGGAGGGGGCCAAAACCTTCGCGCCAGAAATCGTCGCCCATCAGCGATAAGGCGCCGCAGGTCAGCCCGTGAAACGCGCCCTTCGCATAGAGCATTCCGGGCCGGCTCGTTCGTGCGCGGGAAAACTTGATGGCGGCCTCGACGGCCTCGCTGCCCGAGCTGCAGAAGAACACCTTGTTCATCCTGCCACCGGCGTTGCGGCAGAGGCGCTCCGCCAACTCTCCGGCGAGCTCCGGGACGTGACTCTGAAGCATGGCCGGGCCCGAGCGATCGAGCTCGTCCTTGAGCGCGGCGATGATGGCCGGGTGGTTGTGACCCGTGTTGTGAACGCAGTAGCCGGAGAGGAAATCGACGATACGGCGGCCGTCAGCGGTGTGCAGTTCCGCGCCGGAGCAGTGCTCGTAACGAACGTTCATGTCCAGAACGTTTAGGAGCTTTAACCACTGCGGGTTGACGTACGTCTCGTAAGAGGTTGTTGAAGCAGGAGCGGTAGTTTGTGGCATGCATCCCCAGACAACATCTAGACGCCTTGGCGCGCGCGGGGGTTACCGACGAGGGAGCCGGGTCCGCTCCCCGATGGTCGCGGTTTGGTACTGGCGAATTAATCCCGCGGGAGGTGGCGCAGTTGCTTGCTGGCCAGACGCCCCCAGCGGGCGACGGCGTGCCGGCGGAAGTGCGGCGCTGTGTTCGCGGATTCGATGGCGCGGGCGTAGATGGGGCGGGCGGCGGAGGGTTCGCCGGTCCGTTCCAGCGCGAGGCCCAGATAGTAGAGCCCTTCGGCGTCGTAGGGCCGGCGCTCGATGTACTCCGCCAGTTCACGGCGCGCGTCGGCGTGCTGGCCGGCGGCCGAGTACACCTCGCCGATTTCGCGGAGGATCTCGTTCGAGCTGTGGTGCTCGTTCTGGTCCAGCACGGTTTGGAAATGCTCGAGGGCGTCCTTGAGCCGGCCTTGCTCGCGCGCGATGCGGCCCAACTGGAAGTGGGCGTCGGTCTCCTGCGGGTCGATCGCCACCGCGCGCTGGAAACGCCGCACTGCCTCGGTGTATTGGCGCCGCTGCTGGTAAATGAGCCCCAGCTGGTACTGAGCGTCGGCGTCGTGGGGATTCAGCGTGGAGGCGTCCAGCATCCGGCGGAAGTTCTGCCGGCTGCGCAATCCGGCGCCCATGTTACTAAGTTCGCCGCCCAGAAAGTAAAAGGCGAAGAGCAGGAAGAAAGGCGATGCGAGCCAGCCTAGGAGGAACCCCAACGGCTGCGCAGCACCGATCCCCAGCGCGGCCGGGATCGCCGAGAGACCAGCCGTGGCGGCCGCGGCCGGGTTGCCGACTCCGGAGACCGTCCGCACGGCGAAGAACATCAGGACGCCGAAATACAGGTAGGCGAGCGCCGCGACGATCGCGAGGGCCGGAAGCGGCAGCAGCCATGCCGCCGGGATCAGCGGGAGATTCGCGGCCGCCCACGCCAGCGAGGCGCAGGTCATCAACGGCGAATAGTCGCGCCGGAATTCGGTCCCGAACGATCCCTGGCCCCCGAATACGTGACTTAGCAGGAGCGTGCCCGGAACGTAGAAGATGGCCAGAAGGAGCAGCGGCGTGTAGAAGTGGAACGACAGCCAGGCGGACCGGGCATGGGGCGGCTGCGGCGGCGGGACAACCTCCTGATCCGGCGCGGCGGATCCCGGCTGGAAGACCATCGCGCCCTCCGCAACCGCCTGTGCGCGGATCATCATGGGGACCACGCTGGCCTGAAGGAGAAACGAGACTGCGAGCACGATGACGCTGGCCCACAGCAGGCTGCCGCGATCCAGGATCTCGCTCATCGCCGGCCCGGGCCGCCAAAAGAGATGGAAGAGTATTCTTAAGTTGTAACCCAGCATCCGGAAGAGAGCCTACCACACATGACTGAAGACCGCGCGAAGGACTCGGCCCGAGGCGAAATGCGGATCGCCTGGACGCTTGGCGGATTGGCCGTCCTGATTCAGATGCTGACCAACGGGCGCTACGGGTATTTCCGCGACGAGCTATATTACCTGGCCTGTAGCGACCACCTGGCGTTCGGTTACGTCGATTTCGCTCCGCTGATCGCCTGGATCGCTCACTTCAGCCGGCTCGTGCTCGGCGACTCGCTCCACGCGATCCGCGTGGTGCCGGCGCTGGCATTCGGCGGCGAGGTTGTGCTGACCGGCGCCATCGCGCGGGGGCTGGGCGGCAGGCGCTGGGCGGTTCTGCTCGCTTCGATTTCCGTCCTGGTGTGTCCGGTTGTGCTCGCGAACGGCGCGCGCCTTGCGATGAATCCCCTGGAGCCTCTGTTCTGGATGGGGTGCGTCTACTTTCTCTTGCTCGCGATCAACCGGGAGCAGCCGAAGCTGCTGCTGTGGTGCGGCGTGCTGCTGGGTCTGGGGATGGAGAACAAGCACTCGACGGTGTTCTTCCTGGGCGCGCTGTTGGTAGGCCTGCTGGCGACCTCGCATCGACGTCTGATCGCCACGCGGTGGTTCTGGGTGGCCGCCGGGATCGCCTTCCTCATCGCGCTGCCGAACGCCATCTGGCAGTACGCGTATCACTTCCCTACGTTGCAGGATCTGCGGAACGTGAAGGCGATGCATAAGAACGTCGAGCTGCCGCCGCTGCCATTTCTGAGGCAGCAGATCATGATGCTCCTGCCCGCTAGCGCCTTGGTGTGGATCGCGGGGCTGGGCTTTCTGCTGTTTCACCGCGACGGGAAGAAGTACCGCGTCCTGGGTGTGACTTACTTGGCTTTCCTGGCGATCCTGATGGCGCTCAAGGGGAAGGATTATTACCTGGCACCGATTTACCCAATGTTATACGCCGCGGGCGGAGTGCTGTGGGAAAAGTGGGCGGAATCGCGGCCCTGGCTTCGCTGGCTGCGTGTCGCTGTCCCCGCTGTAGTAACTGCCATGGGACTTATCGCGGCGCCGCTGGTTATTCCTATCCTTCCGCCCGAGCGGATCGTGCCGTACATGGACAGGCTGGGGATCAAGGTCGCGCAAGGGGAGACCGGCGCGCGCGCGGTGCTGCCGCAGCACTTCGCCGATGAGTTCGGATGGCCCGAGATGGTCCAGGCGGTGGCTGGCGTCTATAACGCGCTGCCGCCGGAGCAGCGTGCGAAAACGGCGATCCTGGCGGGCAATTACGGAGAGGCTGGCGCGATCGACTTCTTCGGCCCGCGCTACGGCCTCCCGAAAGCCATCAGCGGCCACCAGAACTACTACTATTGGGGACCGCGACAGTACACCGGCGAAAGCATCATCCTGCTGGAGTGGAGCCTCAAGCGCGCCCAGCGCTGGTGCCGCAGCGTGGACCAGGGCCCCGCCATCGCGCCTTACTACGGCATGGGCTGGGAGTATTACAACGTTCTGACCTGTCACGACCTCAAGAAGCCGCTTTCGGAAGCGTGGCCGGAATTCAAGTTCTGGAATTGAACGCAGAAAAGTCTTGCGAGAAACGAATTGCCGTGGTAATCTGACAAGGTTGTCCCATCTTTCAGGGAAAGGAGGCCAGCTTTTGCGATACGACTATGAATACCTAAGTCAAAGTTACCGGTTGCTTCCGGCAATGGACGCGCTCGAAGTGGGCCTGCTTCCCGATCCCCTTCCGCACGTCTAATCTAGCTCAACTAAGTTACTAACGCCCGGAGTGTCTCTCCGTGGTGCGAGTTCGATGTAGGTCGATGTGTGTCTGGTCATGGAGATTATGGAGATGGAGAACGAAATCAGCCTGACGCCCGCACAGCAGAAGGCCGCTCGGGGCCTGCTGGGCGGGATCCAAAAAGGCAATGTCCTGGTGCTGAAGTCCGAGTGCGGCCTGGGCAAAACGACCGCTCTGCGCAAGGTGCATGCCACCGTGGGCGGAGCTTTCATCGGCGTGCGGGAATTCATGCAAAGCCTGATGGCTGGGCAGCCGGCGGGCATCGAGGAAGCCTTCGTCGAGACCGTCGGCAAGGCTCTCGCGAGCCACGACGTGGTGATCCTGGACGACCTGCATCTGGTTACCAACGTGACCAACGGCTGCGACTACCCCCGCGCCTATCTGCTGAACGCGGCGCTGACGGCCATTCTCGACGACGCGGCGGCGCGACGGAAGAAGCTGGTCTTCGCCGTAGACGAGTGCGGCCCTCCTCCGCCGGTTGAGTGCCGCGCGTACTCCTGGACCATCGCCCCGTTTACTGCCGCGGACTACGAGTGCGTCTGCCGGGCGCACCTGGCCCAGGCGGCGGACAGGCTCGACTACGGCAAGATCCACCGCTTCGCGCCGGGGCTCAACGCATACCAGCTCAGAGCCGCCTGCATCTGGCTCGGCCAGGACGCGGAGCTCGACACCGCGCGTTTCACCGAGTATTTGCGCTCGCAGAACATGGCGAGCAACGTCGAGCTGGAGGAGGTCCCGCCTGTGGACTGGAACGACCTGAAAGGCGTCGCCGAAGTGATCGAGGCGCTCGAGGCGAAAATCGCCCTGCCTTTCGAGAACGATGCGCTGGCGGCGGAACTGGGGCTCAAGCCAAAGCGCGGTGTCCTTCTGGCGGGCCCGCC
>CAZBQQ010000047.1:14310-33053 GCA_964493965.1 uncultured Solibacteraceae bacterium | reverse complement strand
GGAGTCATCGAGATTCACAGCGCCGCCACCAAAGCCGGCGCCATCACCTCCTGGGAGCACCTCAACATCAACTCCGGTCCGGCCGCCATCCGCCACGTCTACGACATTCCCAACCAGCGCATCACGTTCCAGCCCGCGCGTTCGCCGCTGCGCCAGGGCTCATACCGCTCGCTGGCCGCCGCGGCCAACACCTTCGCGCGCGAGACGCACATCGACGAGCTGGCCCACGCCGTGGGCGCCGATCCGCTCGAGTTTCGCCTCGCCAACACCAAGGACGAGCGATTCCGTGCCGTGCTTCGGGCCGCCGCGGAGCGCTTCGGCTGGGGCAAGCGGAAAGGATGCGGGATCGCCGCCGGCTGGGACAAGGGCAGCTACGTCGCGACTTGCGCGGCCGTCTCCATCGTGGACGGAAAGGTGCGCGTCGATCGCATCGTGGAGGCATTCGAGTGCGGCGCCATCGTCAATCCGGACGGCCTCGAAAACCAGGTGACCGGCGCGATCATTCAGGGCCTGGGCGGCGCGCTGTTCGAGGCCATCCAGTTCGCCAACGGCCGGATTCTCAACAGCCGCCTCGCGCGCTACCGCGTCCCGCGCCAGAGCGACGTCCCGCCCATCGAGACCGTGCTCCTAAACCGCAAAGACCTGCCCTCGTCCGGCGCCGGCGAGACGCCCATTATCGGAATCGCCCCCGCCATCGGGAACGCCATCTTCTCCGCCACCGGCACGCGCTTGCGTTCGCTACCGCTCGCCTTACCGAACCGCGACCGCCAGGGAGCGGGCACCTAACGGGGCCGGAACTCCATCGGGTCGCCGAGCATCTGCAGATAGTAACTCTCCGTCGGATAGGGCATGTACACACGGCCGGACTTACACAACTTACAGTACGCCGCCCACTCGGGGTTGCTCTGATCCTTCGCTCCAAGGTCGGTAAAGGTGAATGTCAACCAGGGCCACACCCGCACGTAGTCCACCGTGACCTGCGGTATCTTGTCCGTCTCGTCTTTGACCGTGCCGAACATCCTGACCAGCGCCAGCGGAGGCACTCTTTGCGGATCCGCTTCCAGCGTCGCCCGGAAGTCGCCGCCTCCAGATTGGGAAACCAGCATGATGTGGCAATCGGTCAGTCCGTCGAAGTATTTCTGCTCGACGAGGAGCGTGAGGCTCGAGCCGGAAGACGAGATCCGCCGGACCACACCGAACCAACTCACATACTTTCCCTTCTTGCCGTGGATCGAATACGGTTTCAGGAACGACCCCGTCGCTTGTTCTTCAGGATGCAATTTCTCGAGATACGACTTCTCCTGTTTGACCGGCGTGTACCCACAAGTCGCGAGCGAGTTGCCTCGCACGAGCTGCTTCACGGGCTGAACGTCCATTGGAGTCTCGGCCGCGGCGATGCACGCGATCGACAACAGCGGAACAAGCCAGCGCATAATCACCTCCCGCACTCAGTCCCAGTTCTTCGCCTTCGGCCACAGGTCTTTCAGGTTCACCTTCATCCCGCGGCAGTAGTAGACATCGAAGTGCTCGTAGGGCATCGAGTACGGGTGCTCGACGCGGGCCACCTTCTCGACGGAAGCGAACAATTGCTCGAGCCTCTCTCTCCGGTCGGCCATCACGATCACGCTCTCGCCCGTGTAGTCGCGCGGCCCCCACAGGAAGTAGTTCTGGTGCCCGCTGATGGCTGGCGGCAGCCCGTACTTCGGACCGAACAGATCGATCGCCCCGGCCTGCCCGTAGTTCTGGCCGAAGATCGCGGTCTTCGCTCGCACGTCCGCAGGCAGACCGTTATACACGCGTGCCACGGTCGCGGCCATTTCCTCCCAGCCGAATTGATCGGCGAAGAGCTGCGGCAAGGGACCGAGCTTGTGCTGCTCGATCCGCGGCTGCTCATAGTGGATCGCCTGGACGTACCGGATGTAGGTCTCCGGCCGCAGCACCGGCAGGAACAACGGCGCCGCCAGGATGGCGAGCACCACCATCAGCGAGCACCAGGCCGGCTTGATCCACTGCACGCCGGGCCGCGCCAGCCACCGTTCCCATTCGACGCCGCCCGCGGCCAGCAGGATCGGAAACGCCGGCCACAGGTAGTACGTCCTCGGGTTCAGCAGCACGATCAGGACCGCCGTGATCAGCCAGGCCCAGCCCAAAGCGCGGTACGGCTTGCCCTGCGCCGCGAAGAAGAAGTACCACAGCCCCGCCAACCAGATGGGCAACGTCGGAGGCAGCAGCGAGGTGATCTGCTGGCCGAAGAACTCGAGCGGCGGCAGCGGCACGTTGCGTCCGGAGCGCTGTATGTTGGCCTGAAGCTCCAGGAACGGGAAATGGTTCTGGATATTCCACCACAGGTTGGGCAGGAAGAGCAGAAACGCGACCAGGCCTGCCAGCCAGATCCACCGCGAGCGAAACGCTTTGCGCTCTGGTGTCAGAAGCACGCCGGCGATGAGCGCGAAACCGAACGTGAGCATGGAGTGCTTGTTCTCCAGTCCCACGCCCGCCAGCACGCCGAACCAGAGCCACAGCCGCTGGTCGCCGGTGTGGATGATGCGGATGAGCACGTAGGCGCAGCCGGTCCAGAACAGCGGCTCGAACGCATTCATCGAGAAGAAGTTGTCGAACGCAAGAAAGCCCGGCGCCACCAATGTCGCCAGTGCCGCGAATCCCTGCGCGAAGCGCCCGCCGCCCAGCTCTCGCGCGACCAACCCCGTCAGCAGGATCTGGCCCGCGCCGGCCAGCGCCGGAAGCAGCCGGAGCGCGGGCAGGGAATCGCCCAGCACATGATGCACGGCCCAGGCGAAGAAGGCGATGAGCGGAGGTTGGTCCACATAGCCCCAGGCCAGGTGCCGCCCGCACGCCATGTAGTAGAGCTCGTCGACGAAGTATCCGTAGTGCCGGCCGGCATACAGATGCACCAGCAGCTTGACCACCGCGATCGCGCCCACCACCATCCCCGAGCCCAACAGCCAAGGCTTCGCGCTCTCGTCCCTAGACGCACCCATAGAGTTTCAGCTTCTCATAAGTGGGGCAGATCTCCAGATCTGCGCCGGACGTCCACGTCCGGCTCCGTCGTTGGTTTCCGGGCGGTCACCGAGCCGAACAATTCATTTCCGCAGCCGAATCGAGCAGTTGCGGTTCTGTGGCGCAGACCGCCGAAACCCGGCGCGATAGATTGGGAGCTGTGAAGAGACGCGCTCTAGCCTGGGAAGCTCTTGGCGATGTCGTTGTAAATCACGAACGCCATGACCGCCATCAGGAAGACGAAGCCCAGCTTGAAGAGCGTCTCTTTGACGCGCAGGCTGAGGTCGCGCCGCATGATCATCTCCACCAGCAGCATCAGGATCACGCCGCCGTCCAGGATCGGGATGGGCAGCAGGTTGATGACCGCCAGGTTGAGGCTGACCATCGCCATGAGAGCCAGGAACGGCAGCAGTCCTTCGCGCGCCGCGGTGCCGGCGTAATGCGCGATGCCGATCGGGCCGCTGATCGACTTGGGCGACATGCGGTGCTCGGCGATCCCCTTGAGGAACTGGAAAATGAGTGCCGCGCTCTTCACGTTCTGCCGGACGGATTCGCCCAGTGCCTGCGGGAACTGGAGCTTGGTCATCACTACCCGGTAATCCGGATAGACTCCGATCATCCAGCGTCCCGGGCCGCCCTCTTTGCTGAAGATCGGCTGCACGGCCACGGAGTAGGTGACGCCGCCGCGCCGGTATTCGAGGGTCACCGGCTTGCCGTCGGCCGCTTCCACGATCCGGTGCAGGCCATCCGTCGAGCGCAGCGGCTGGCCGTTGGCGGTCAGCAGGATGTCGCCCTTTTGGAGGTTGGCCTTCTGGGCGGGCATGCCCGGCGAAAGCTCCGCGATCTCAATCTCGCCCTGCGGCTGCCAGCCAGCCGTGCCCAATCCCGAGCGCTCGTCCAGTTTGGGAACAATCGTGGTCCAGAACTCGCGTCCGCCGCGGTCGATTCGCACCGCCAGCGGATGGTTCGCGTTCGACACTTCCTTGATCGTGATGTCTTCCCAGGACGGCCGCTGCTGGTCGTCGAGGGTCACGATGCGATCGCCCTCGCGGATTCCCGCCTTGGCCGCGGGCGTGTTCGGGACCACGAATCCGACGATCCCTTCCTGCGCCGAAGGCGGCGTCTTGGGGTATCGCACCATGTACATCCCGGTCAGCAGCGCCACCGCCAGCACCATGTTCATGGCGGGGCCGGCGAACGCGATGATCAGCCGCTGCCAGCGCGGCTTGGCCAGGAAGGCGCGCGGGTCGTCAACGTTGTCGTCGGTCGGCTGCTCGCCGGCCATCTTCACGTAGCCGCCGAACAGGATCAGGGAGAAGCGGAAATCGGTTTCGCCCCGCTTGAATCCGAACAGGCGCGGGCCAAAGCCGAAGCTGAATACTTCGATCCGCACGTCGAAGGACCGCGCGGCCCAATAGTGACCGGCCTCATGAACGAGAATCATGACTCCGATCAGCACCAGGAGCCAGGCGAAGTTTTCGAAACCAATCATAGTTCAGACCTTGACCAGCGGATGACTCGTCCGGGCCGCGACTTCCCGCGCCACGGCGCGCGATTCCTCATCAACCGCCAGAACCTCAGCGATCGACCTGGGGCAGCGGCTCGGAACCTTGGAGAGCGTCTCCTCAACCACTTCTGCGATTCCGGGGAACGAGATGCGGCCGTCGAGGAATGCGCTCACGGCTACCTCATCGGCAGCATTCAGTGTACACGTAGCCGAACCGCCGGTTTCCTGCGCCTGGTAAGACAGCTTGAGCAAGCGGAACTTCTCGAGGTCCGGCGGGAAGAAGTCCCAGTGGCGCTCCACGCCCCAATCGAGCCGCGGCACCGGGCCCGGCTCGCGGGCGGGGTAGGTGAGCGCGTATTGGATCGGCATGCGCATGTCGGTCGCCGAGATTTGGGCCACAACGCTGCCGTCCGTGTATTCGACCATGGCGTGAACGGAGGACTGCGGGTGGATTGCCACTTCGATCTCCGACGGTGTGAGGCCGAACAGCCAGCACGCCTCGATCACCTCGAATCCCTTATTCATCATGGTAGCGGAGTCGATGGTGATGCGTTTCCCCATCTTCCATGTCGGATGGTTGAGCGCCTGGGCCGGAGTGATCCGTGCGAACTCGGCTGCCGGCGTCTGGCGAAACGGCCCACCGGACGCCGTCAGAATGACCCGGGCGACCTCGCTTCGCTTGCCTGCCCTCAGACATTGATGCACGCCGTTGTGCTCGCTATCGACCGGAATCAACTCGGTGCCCGACGCCCGCGCCGCCTGGGTCACCAACTCTCCGCTGGCGACCAGGACTTCCTTGTTCGCCAGTCCCACCGTCTTTCCAAGCCGGACGGCCTCGTAGGTCGCCTGGAGGCCAGCCACTCCTACGATGGCCGACATCACGAAATTCACTTCAGGCGCCGACGCGGCCGCGACCCGTGCCTGCGGGCCAAACGCGAGTTCTGGCCACTCCGACCGAGCTAAAGCCGATTCTTCCAGCCTACCTATTAGATTCGCGCGGACCTGTTCCGTTTCAACAACCGCGAGACGGGGGTGGAACTCCCGAATCTGCTCTGCCAGGAGCGCGGCGTTTTGGCCCGCCACCAGGGCGAAGACGCAGCAGTCCTGCCGGCGCCTTACAACGTCCAGGGTGTTACAACCGATCGAGCCTGTGGAACCGAGAATAGTGAGATTCTTCATGGCTGCCAGCGCAGCGCAGTATTAAGGATCATAACATGCCGCCAGCGTGGGAGCCATCGGTATGAAGTACTGTTTCTCTTGGGGAGCGATCCTCTTTTTAAGGGGTGCCGGGGAGGATTGCTTCAGGGGTCTTTTATTTAGAGGTTAGTCTCGCTTTGGTGGGAGTTGCCTCCCCGGCCTATTCCAATAATAGAATATCTCTTCCCGGATTGCAACAGAATTCTGTATTTTTTAAGAAGACTCTTTACCGGCGCTTGACCTCAACTCCGGCCTCTTCCTCTAACACCTTGATTGTAGAGCAGATGTCCTCTTCTCCCAGTCCGGCATCGAGAGCCGCCTGAAACATCTGTTCGGTCACAGGGGTCAGCCGGAGGGGGACTTTGATGTCTTTTGCAGCTTCCAACATGAGCTGAATGTCCTTGTGCATCCATTTTACGGAGAAGTTGGTCTCAAAGTTACGGTCCAGGACGTAGGGGGCCTTAAAGGAGATGAGGCCAGAGCGGGCGGCGCTGTTGTTGAGGATCTCGAGCATGAGCGCCGGATCTACCCCGGCCTTCGTGCTCATCACCATGCCCTCGTTGAATGCCTGCAAGAGGTTGGAAAGGATCAGGTTCTGAGTGAGCTTGGCAGCGAGGCCCTGGCCTGGCCCTCCGCAGTAGTAGAGTTGCTGGCCCATGGGCTCGAAATACGGCCGGACGCGGTCGAAGACGTCCTTGTCGCCCCCTACCATAAAGGTCAGGGTGCCCTTTTCGGCGCCGGGCTTCGATCCGGTGCACGGGGCATCCAGAAAGTGGATGCCTCGCTTGGCGAGTTCGGCGCCGATGGCCCGGCTGCGGGAGGGCGAGACGGTGCTCGCATCCGCAATGACCATCCCCGCCCGTCCGCCGACGGCCAGTCCTTTCTCGCCCAGAAGCACCTCCTGGGACATGGCGGTGTTCCCCACGCACAGGAACACACACTCGGCGAATTCGGCCACCTGGCGCGGGGTCTCGCAGAGGACGCCCTTCTCGCCGGCAGCGAGCTCTTGCGCCTTGGCGGCGGTGTGCGACCAGAGCGCCACTTCGTGACCGGCGCGAAGCAGGTTGCGCGCCATCGGGTAGCCCATAATTCCCAGACCGAGGAAGCCAAGCTTTGCCATAGTTTCAAGCTAGCAGAAAGGCCGCCCGTCGCTTGGCGCCCGGTGCTCGTCGCTCGTCGCTCGTCGCCCGTCGATCTGTCAGCGGAGTTCGAGCGCTTCGCGACCGGGATTCGTCGCGAGCCGGAGCCGGGAAGCCCGTGCCTGTTGCGACGGGCGACGGGCGACGAGCGACGGGCGGCGCGCCCCGGCGCGCTCCGATGTACGATTGAGTCAATGCCTGCCACGATGAAAGCACTGGTGAAGAGTAAGCGCGAGCCGGGGTTGTGGCTCGAAGAGATTCCGGTCCCCGAGATCGGGATCAACGACGTCCTCATTCATGTCGACCGCACCGCGATCTGCGGGACCGACGTTCACATCTACGACTGGGACGAATGGGCGCAGAAGACGATTCCCGTGCCGATGGCGATCGGTCACGAGTTCGTCGGCGAGGTCGCGCAGACCGGATCGAACGTCGCCGACTTCTTTCCCGGCGACCTGGTGAGCGGCGAGGGCCACGTGGTCTGCGGCCGCTGCCGAAACTGCCTGGCGGGCCGGCGCCATCTATGCGCGCGGGCGATGGGCGTGGGAGTGAACCGCCCCGGCGCCTTCGCCGAATACGTCGCCATCCCCATGGCCAACGTGTGGCACCACCATGCGGGCATCAGCCGGGACATCGCCTGCATCTTCGATCCGTTCGGCAACGCGGTGCACACCGCGCTGTCGTTCCCGGTGCTGGGCGAGGATGTGCTCATCACCGGCGCCGGCCCCATCGGGATGATGGCCGCGGCGGTGGTGCGTCACGCCGGCGCGCGATTCGTGGTGATCACGGATGTAAATCCCAAACGGTTGGAGCTGGCCATGGAGTTCGGCGTGTCGCGGGCCGTGGACACGCGGACAACGCCGCTGGCCGAGGTGCAGAAGGACTTGGGCATGCTCGAGGGCTTCGACGTGGGCCTGGAGATGTCGGGCAGCGAGTCCGCGTTGCGCGAGATGATCTCCAACATGTCGCATGGCGGAAAGATCGCGGTGCTTGGGATTCCGCCGCGGCAGATGTGCGTGGACTGGAACAAGATCATCTTCAACATGCTCACCATCAAAGGCATCTACGGCCGGGAGATGTACGAGACCTGGTACAAGATGACCGTGATGCTGCAATCGGGGCTCGATCTGAGCCCCGTCATTACGCACCGCTTCCCCTATACCGAATTCCAAATGGGGTTTGAGGCGATGCGTTCGGGCAATGCGGCGAAAGTGATTCTGGAGTGGCACTAACCATGCGCGCGATCCTCTGCTCGATGTTGCTGTGTGCGTCTCTCGGGGCGGCGACGCCCTACGACTCGGTGAACCCGTTCATCGGCACTGCGGCCGACGGGAATACGTTCCCCGCGGCCACGCTGCCCTTCGGCATGGTGCAGTGGGGACCGGACACGCGGCCCGACGGCTGGTATCACTACGACGACAAGTCGATCCGCGGCTTCAGCCTCACACACATCAGCGGCGCGGGTTGCCCGATCTTTGCCGATGTGCCTATCCTGCCGGGGAACGGCGAGCCGCTGCCGCTCGATCACGCAAGGGAAGAGGCGCATCCTGGCTACTACTCGATCAGCTTCGCCGACGGCATGCGCGTGGAACTCACCACCACGGCCCGCGCCGGCATGGGGCGGTTCACGTTTCCGGCGGGTGCGACTCCTACGCTGTACCTGGATCCCGCGGCCAGCGCCACCCAGCGAAAGCAGGACTCCGCGACGCTCGAGGTGCGGGCTAAGGACTCTTTGTCCGGTGTCGTGCGCAGCGGCGGCTTTTGCGGGATGGAGGACAAATACACTTTGTATTTCGTCATCCGCTTCAGCCAGCCGGTTCAGACTTACGGCCGGTGGAGCGGCCACGCCGTCGGAGGTTCCGTCTCGTTCCCGTCCGGTTCGGGCCCGCTTCTGGTGAAGGTGGGACTCTCGTTCGTCGGCATCGCCAGCGCTGAAGTGAACATGAACTCGGAGATTCCCGGCTGGGACTTCGATGCCGTTCACGCCCGCGCGAAGACCGTCTGGAGCGACGCCCTGGACCGCGTCCCGGTGGAGGGCGGCACGGCAGACGAGCGCACCAACTTCTATACCGCCGTCTACCACACGCTCCTGTCGCCGAACCTGTTCAGCGACTTCAACGGCGAGTATCGCGGCTTCGACGAAGTGGCGCACCGGCTGAGGCCGGGACACGCCCAATACGCGAACTTCTCCGACTGGGACATCTATCGCAACACGGTGCAGTGGCACGCGCTGCTCTATCCGGACCGGACCAGCGAAATGATGGAGTCGCTCGTGTACGACGCCGAGCAGAGCGGCTGGCTGCCGCGCTGGCCCGTGGCCAACGACGTGTCGTATGTGATGGGCGGCGACTCGTCGGCCATCCTGCTTGCGAGTGCGCACGCTTTCGGGGCGCGTTCGTTCGACACGGCGTCCGCGCTGAAGTTCATGATCAAGGGCGCCACGAGGCCGGGCGTGGGACTCTACAAGAAGGCGGAGCGGCCGGGGCTGGCCGACTATCTGAGGCTCGGCTACGTGCCGCTGGATGGCGAGGTCGGGGAGTCAGCGGCGTCGGTGACGCTGGAGTACGCCAGCGCGGACTTCGCCGTCTCGCGTTTCGCCGATGCACTGGGCGATAAGGAAACCGCCGCGCGCCTGCTTCGCTCGGCACAGAACTGGCGCAAGCTTTTCGATCCGGAAACCCGCATGATCCGCCCGCGCTCGAGCGACGGCAAGTGGCTGGAGGGCTTTGACCCCGACCACATGGCGCCGCACCATACCACGTGGGACAAGACGAACCAGATCGGTTTCGAGGAGGGCTCCACCTGGCAATATACCTGGATGATCCCGCATAATTACGCCGGCCTGTTCCGCGAGATGGGCGGGAACAAGGAAGTCCTTCCGAAACTGGAAAAGTTCTTCGAGAAGGTGGTGGGCTGGGGCACTCCGAACTTCACGGTTGCCAACGAGCCCGATTTCGTCGCGCCCTTCGCTTACCTTTGGGCCGGGGCGCCGTGGAAGACGCAGGAGGTTGTGGACCGCATTCGTCGCGAGGCGTTCAATACCTCTCCCGGCGGCCTGCCCGGAAACGACGACCTCGGCGCCACCTCGGGAGTGTACGTGTGGGGCGCGCTCGGCCTCTATCCGGTGATTCCCGGAGTGGGCGGGCTGGCGTTGGGGACGCCCCTATTCCGGCGGGCTGTGATGCCAGTGGGCGAAGGCCGCAGCCTCGAGATCGTATCGAGCGGCGAGGGGATTTACGTTCAGTCCGTGACGCTCAATGGCAAGCCGTATCCGAGCGCGTGGCTGCCGCTCGCGGCCCTATCGGCCCGGCGGAACCGGCTGGAGTTCGTGCTGGGGAAGCAGCCGAACAAAGAGTGGGCGACCGGAGCGGCCGAGCTGCCCCCATCGTTCGAGTGACACTTACTCTTCGCGGAGAGCGGTCACAGGGCTGAGGGCGGCGGCGCGGCGAGCGGGCACCCAGGCCGCGGCGAGGGCCACGGCGGCCAGGAGCCCGGCGGCGGCGATCAGCGTGAGCGGATCGTAGGGCTTGAGCCCGAAGAGCATTGACGCGGCGGCGCGCGAGGCAACGAGCGTGAGCGCGGTTCCGGCCACGAGGCCCGCGGCCAACAAAAGCAGCGCTTCGCCGAGCACCAGCCGGATCACTCGGACTGGTCCCGCGCCGAGCGCGATGCGCACGCCGATTTCGTTGCGGCGGCGCGCCACCATGTAGGCGATCACGCCGTAGAGCCCCACGGTAGCGAGCAGGGCGGCAAGGATTCCAAAGGCGCCGGTCAGCGTCGCCATGAGCCGCTCGCGCAGCAGGGAATCGTGGATGTAGCCGGCGAGCACGTGGAACTCGATCTGAATAGCCGGATTGACCTCGGCCACGGTGGCCTTGACGCCCGTCATGATGTCGCCCATGGGGGCCGCGGCGCGCAGGACGAACGTGGTGTCGGTGCCTGGGGGCCCTTCTGGTTGGGCGGCGGGAAGATAGGCGATCGGACTGAAGTCCTCGCGCAGATCGTAATACTTCGTGTTCCGTACGAAGCCGACAATGCGGTAGACGGAGTCGGGCTTGCCGGCGTTCTCCAGGATGTTGAAGGTGCGGCCGACCGGGTTCTGGCCGCCGAAGAACTGGCGTGCGAAGGCCTGGTTGACGATGGCGACTTTTGGCGCGGGATTGGCATCGCGATCGTCGAAATCGCGTCCCGCTAGGAATCCGATCTCGAGAGTACGGAAGTAGCCGGGGCTGACGCTGTCGAACATGGAGGACTTGCCTTCCTGGGCGGTGGTGGTGCGCACCATGTCGTTCCAGCCGCTGCCGCTCACGGGCGCGATCGAGACCTGGGCGCTCGAGACCACTCCGGGCCGCGCGGCGAAACGTTGACGCAGTTCGTTGAACACGGCGGCGCGGCGTTCCTTGTTGAAGCCGAGCCGGGCGAGATCGATGTCCACGGCGAGCACGCCCTCGGAGCGGAAACCCGGATCGAGGGTCATCAGGTTGTGCAGGGTCCGTACGAAGAGCAGGGCGCCGGAAAGCAACATCAGCGAGAGGGCGACCTGAATGGTCACCAGCGCGCGCCGCAGGCCGAAGCGCCGGCGTCCAGGAGTAATGGCGCGGCCTCCGGTGCGCATCGCTGCGGCGGGGCCGAGGTGCGTGGCGGTGAGCGCCGGGGCCAGGCCGAACAGCACGCAGGTGGCGACGGCGAGGGCAGCCGTGAAGGTCAGCACGCGCAAGTCGAGCCCGATGCCGAGGAACAGGGCGTCGCCAGGCGTGCTGATCAGCACGATGAGCCCGCGGCTGATCGCCTGCGCAAGACCGGCCCCCAAAGCTGCGCCCATCACGGCCAGCAACAGGCTTTCGGTCAGGAACTGGCGGACCAGGCGGGCGCGCGAGGCGCCGATCGAGAGCCGCACGGCGATTTCACGCTCGCGCACGCTGGCGCGGGCCAGCAGGAGATTCGCGAGGTTGGCGCAGGCGATCAGGAGGACCAGACCGGTGATGCATAGGAGCAGGAACAACGGTTGCGAGCCGTGCTCGCGCAGGTCGGACACGCCGGTGCCGGCCCCGGTCGCGACGACTTTGTTCGCGAGGTATTGCTTGGCCGAATCGGCACGGTAAACTTCCGGAAGCGTCGCTTGCGTGAGGGCCGGAGAGATTGCCTGAAAGTGGGCGCTGGCGCGTTCGGCGGTCCAGCCTGGCTTCAGACGTCCCACGATGGAAAGCCACCAGGCAGTGCGCTTCGGTATGCGGGCTTCTCCCGGAGCGGCTAGCAGGGAATCCGCGCACAGGGGAACGGCTACGTCGAAGCGATGCCCGACCTCGACGCCGAAGAACGTGGCAGGAGTCACGCCGACGATGGGGAAGGTGTGGCCGTCGAGCAGGATGGTGCGGCTCAGAACGGACACGCCGCCTCCGAATTCGCGCTGCCAGAAGGCGTAGTCGAGAACGGCGCCGGGGCTCCCGCAGTCCGGCTGGTCGTCCGCCGAGGTGAAGACGCGGCCGAGCACGGGCGTCACGCCGAGGTTCCGGAAGAAGTCGCCGCTGACGTAGAGACCCTGGGCGAAGCGCACCTCTCCGCCGGGAGCCAGATTGAAACGGTCCGCACTCCAGGCGAGCACTCCGCTGAAGGCTTGCTGGCGGCGCCGGATCTCGTCCCACTGGGCGTAGGTGAACTGCGCGCTGCGGCTGGAGAACCAGCCGTTGAAGTGCGAGCCCTTGGCGAAGTGGACCGAGACGAGTTCCTCTGGCGCCGTGACCGGCAGGGTTCTGAGGCGGACGGCGTCGAGGAGCTGGAAGATGGCGGTGTTGGCTCCGATTCCGAGGGCCAGCGACAGTACCGCGGCCAGGGTGAAGCCTGGGCTGTGGCGAAGCTGGCGTGCTCCGTAGCGCAGATCCTGCAAAAGGTCTTCGGCGAAGTTGACGCGCCTCGCGTCGCGGCACTGTTCCTTTTGGAACTCGAGGCCATCCATGGCGCGCAGGGCCCCGAGGCGGGCGTCCTCGGGCGAGGCGCCGTTGGCGATCTCCTGTTCGATGCGGTGCTCGAGGTGGAACTGCATCTCGTCTTTGAGATCCTGCTCGACGCGGTTGCGCCGGAAGAGCGAACGCAGCCGCAGGGGAACCGTATAGAACCAGTTCTCGAATGCCATGACTCAACCCTCCGCGAGACGGACCAGGTGGGAGATGGCCGACGAGAGGCGCTCCCACTGGGCGGACTCGCGCTCCAGGCGCTTGCGGCCGATGCGCGTGAGGGAGTAATACTTCGCCCGCCGGTTGTTGTCCGTGGCCTTCCACTCGGCGTGAATGAGTCCTTCCTGCTCGAGCTTGTGCAGGGCAGGGTAGAGCGAGCCGTCGCTCACCTGAAGGACGTCGCCGGAGAACTGGCGCAGGCGCTGGCCGATGGCCCAGCCGTGGAGAGGCTCCAGGGCGAGGATTTTGAGCATTAGCAGGTCCAGCGTGCCTTGAACGAGGTCGGTCGGTTTGCTCATAGTGTTTCCCCCTCGGTAACCGAGTATAGCCGGTCTCCTCTCGGTAAGCAAGGGGAGAGGAGGGGAGACAGGAGGCAGGAGGCAGGAGACAGGAGACAGGAGGCGGAGTGCTACCATGATCTGTTAACCCCCGATGTCGGAAACTCCATTTGTACATTTGCATCTTCACTCGGACTTCTCGCTGTTGGACGGCGCGTGCGAGATCTCGAAGCTCGTGCAGACGGTGGCCGAGCAGAAGATGCCCGCGGTGGCGCTGACCGACCACGGTAATTTGTTTGGCGCGGTGCAGTTCTACAATGCCGCGAAAGCGAAAGGCGTGGAGCCGATCCTGGGCTGCGAGGTGTACGTCTCGCAGCAGGGGCGGCAGACGCGCTCGGACGGGGACCGGTACAACCACCTCATTCTTCTCTGCGAGAACCAGGAGGGCTATCGCAACCTGATCGACCTGGTCTCGACGGCGTATCTGGAGGGCTTCTACTACAAGCCGCGGATCGACAAAGACCTGCTGGCGCGGCACTCCAAGGGGCTGATCGCGCTTTCGGCCTGCCTCAAGGGCGACATCAACGAGACGCTGCTGGGCGACCGCTACGAGGAAGCGCGGCGGCTGGCCTACCAGTACACGGATCTGTTCGGGCGCGGGAACTTCTTCCTGGAGCTGCAGGATCACGGGCTGGATCAGGACAAGGTGCTGCTGCCGCAAGTGGTCCGGCTCTCGCGCGACACCGGCATTCCGCTGGTGACCACCAACGACGCGCACTACCTGCACCGCGAGGATGCGCTCTCGCACGACATCATGTTGTGCATACAAACCGGCAAGACGATCAACGATCCCAGCCGGATGCACTGGAAGACCCAGGATTTCTATCTGAAATCGCGCGCGGAGATGTTGCAACTTTTCGGCGAGGTGGAGGACGCGGTCGATCGCACCTGGGACATCGCGCAGCGCTGCCGCATCCAGCTGGAGAAGGTCAAGGAGCCGTTTCCGAAGTTCGAAGTCCCGCCGGAGCACACGACCGATACCTACTTCGAGTACATTGCGCGCAACGGGTTCGAGCGGCGGCGGCCGCGTCTGGAGGCACTGGCGGCGGCGGGAAGGCTGAAGTACGCGCTACCGCAGTACCTGGAGCGGTTGGATCGCGAGATCCAGATGATCGAGCAGATGAAGTTCACGGGCTACTTTCTGATCGTGTGGGACTTCATCCGCTTCTCAAAACAGAAGGGCATTCCCGTGGGGCCGGGGCGCGGGTCGGCGGCCGGCAGCCTGGTCAGCTACGCGATGGGGATTACGGACATCGACCCGCTGGAGTACGGGCTGCTGTTCGAGCGCTTCCTCAACCCGGAGCGCGTGAACATGCCCGATATCGATATCGATTTCTGCACGCGGCGGCGGGGCGAGGTGATCCAGTACGTCACCGAGAAGTACGGGCGCGAGCAGGTGGCGCAGATCATCACCATCGGGACGCTCGGCGCGCGGGCCGCGATCAAAGACGTAGGCCGCGTGCTGGAGATGAGCTACAACGATGTGGACCGGCTCACCAAGATGGTCCCCAACGTTCTCAATATCTCGCTCGAGGACGCGCTCAAGATGGAGCCGGGCTTCGCGGCGGCGGCGCAGAAAGACGACCGGGTGAAGCAGGTGCTGGACGTGGCGCGCAAGCTCGAAGGCATGGCGCGCAACGCCGGGGTGCATGCGGCGGGCGTCGTGATTTCGCCGCAGCCGCTCAAGGAACTGGTTCCGCTCTACCGCACCAACAAAGAGGAAATCGTCACCCAGTACGACATGAACGGTCTGGAGAAGCTGGGGCTTCTCAAGATGGACTTTCTGGGGCTGACGACGCTGACGCTGATCCACGACGCGCTGGGATTGATCGCGAAGCATCGGGGCGAGACGGTGGTGATCGAGGACGTGCCGCTGGACGATGCGGCCACCTACCAGATTTTCTCGAAGGCATTCACGAGCGGGATTTTCCAGTTCGAATCGTCAGGCATGCGGGACATCCTGCGACGCTACCAGCCGAGCCGCATCGAAGACCTGTGCGCGTTGAACGCGCTGTACCGGCCGGGTCCGATACAGGGTGGGATGGTAGACGACTTCATCGAGCGCAAGCATGGCCGGCGCCCGGTGACGTACGATTTTCCGGAATTGAAGGAGCTGCTCGAAGAAACTTACGGCGTCATCGTCTACCAGGAGCAGGTGATGCAGATCGCCAACCGCGTGGCCGGGTTTTCGCTCGGCGAGGCGGACATCCTGCGGCGTGCCATGGGCAAGAAGAAAGCCGAGGAGATGGCGAAGCAGCGGGAGCGGTTCCTGGCGGGAGCGCTGGCGCGCGGGCACAACAAGAGAAAAGTCGAGAAGCAGTTCGAGCTGATGGAGCAGTTCGCCGGATACGGGTTCAATAAGTCGCACTCGGCGGCGTACGCTTACCTGGCTTACATCACCGCCTATTTGAAGGCGCATTATCCACTCGATTTCATGGCCGCGCTGCTGACTTCGGAAACCGGCAACACGGCCAAGGTGGTGAAGTACATCAACGAGTGCCGGGACATGGGCATTCAGGTGCTGCCGCCGGACGTGAACAAGAGCGACTGGAGCTTCACGCCGGACGGCAACGCGGTTCGTTTCGGACTGGGCGCGATCAAGAGCCTGGGGCAGGGGGCGGTGGAATCGGTTCTGGTGGCGCGGGAGCAAGGCGGGGCGTTCAAGTCGCTGTACGATTTTTGCGAGCGCGTGGATCTGAGCGGACTGAACAAGCGGATGATCGAGAGCCTGATCAAGGCGGGCGCGCTCGATTCGCTGGCGCCGGTGAGGGCGCAGCTCTACGCGGCGGTGGAAGGCGCGATGGAGCTGGGGCAGAAGGCCTGGCGCGACCGGCAGAACGGACAGGCGGGCCTGTTCGCGGCCATGTTCGGCGACACGCCGCCCGAGAAGCCGCTGCCCAATCTGCCTGAGTGGAGCTCTGACGAGCGCCTGACGGGCGAGAAGGAAGTGCTCGGATTCTACGTCACGGGCCATCCTCTCGAGCAGTTCCGCGGCAAGATGGCGGACCTGGCGTCGCACCCGACGGATGGCCTCGAGGGCCTGGAGCGTGGCGTCGAGGTGACGTTGTGCGGCATCCTCACCAACATCCAGAAACGGCGCAACAAGGAAGGCAAGGTCTGGGGGGCGATGCAACTGGAGGACCTCTCGGGCGCCATCGACGCGGTGCTGTTTGCGAACGGCTACGAGCGGCTGGCGGAGCACCTGGTGGAAGACAAGGCGGTGCTGCTGAAAGGCCTGGTGCTGCCGGAGGAAGGCGCGCCGCCGAAGATCTCCATACAGGATCTGGTGCCGCTCGAACTGGCGGGGATGTCGTTTCCGAGCCTGATTTCGATCCGCGTGCCATTGGGCAGGGCGGCGGAATTGCCGGCCGCGCTGGGCGAACTGTTCCGGCGCAAGGCGGGTGAGACGTCGGTGAGGCTGCGCCTCGAGAAGGCGCGGGACTTTTCGCTGTTGCTCGACGTGGCGGAAAGGGTGCGGCCGGACCGCGAATTCCAGGCCGAAGTCGCGCGGCTGTGCGGGGCGGAGGCCCTCGAAGTGCTGGCGAAGTAAGGGCCGGTGCGCCGTTTACCGATTCTTCGCCGCCATTAGCCGAATAGCCCGCTCTCGAGCGCCCCGGGGATGTTAGGCTCTTTACGGGAGCGGGTTTATGCGACATCAACGGGCAGGCGTGCTATTCGGGAGCGTGGTTCTGGCGGTGGGAGTCATTCTCCTGCTGAACCAGCAGGGGCTCGTGGACGCCGGGCAGGTATTCCGCTTCTTCTGGCCGGTGGCGTTTCTCGCCGCAGGCCTGCTTTCGTTGACGCGGTCTACCGCCAGCGGAGGCAGGGTCTGGGGCGGCATCCTGACGACGGCCGGGATTCTGATGTTTCTCGACCGCCTGGGCTACGCGCGGTTTTCGTTTCACGCGCTGTGGCCGCTGGTGCTGATCGGGGTGGGGATTACCCTGGTGTGGCGCACGCTGGAGGGCAACGCGCCGGTCTCCTCGGATCCGGTTCCGGACGCGAACCTGGTCAACCAGTTTGCGGCGTTCGGCGGCGGCGAGCTGAAGAGCGATGCGAAGGACTTCCGGGGCGGGGAAGTGCTGACTGTCTTCGGCGGCTACCAGGTCGATCTGCGTAAGGCGGCCATCGCACGCAGCCCGGCGATTCTGCACGCCAACGCGATGTTCGGCGGCATCGAGATCCGGGTCCCGCGATCCTGGCGGGTGGTGCTGGACGGCCTCCCGCTGCTGGGAGGATACAGCGACGAGACGGAGCATCCCGATGCGCAGGGCGGTGCGCCGGTCCCGGAACTGATCGTCAAGGGATTCGCGTCGTTCGGCGGCGTGGTAGTTAAGAATTGAGGCGGCGTGCACCCGATCCTGGCTGATCCGCGAAGGCTGGCGCTGTATCTGGCGGCGTGGATTCCGCTGGTGCTGCTGCTGGCCGGCGTGCTCGCCTCGACCGGCGATTTCACCTGGATACAGGCCGGCGAGCTGACGGTCCCGATGGCGGGCGTCTACGCGTTTGTCTGCCTCTCGGCATGGTATCTGTGCCGCTTCCTGCCGTTGCGGAACTCGGCCCTTTTCTACGTGCTGGGGACCGTCAATGCGGCCGCCGCGGCTAGCAGCGCGATTTGGGCGGGCGCCATCGGATGGGCGATGGCGGCGGGACTGGGCCTGGAAGCGCAGTATCTGCGGCAGCGGCCGATCCTGTTCGGAGCCGGGTTCCTGCTGTTCGATTTGGCGGCAGCGTTTCACTATGCCCTGATCGCGTTCGAGTCATCGCGGCAGGCACAGGAGCGCGCCATGCAGGCGAGCATTCTGGCGCGCGAGGCCGAACTGAGGGCGCTGAAGGCGCAGATCGATCCGCACTTCCTGTTCAACAGCCTGCACTCGATCAGCGCGCTGACGACCTCCGACGCGGCCAAGGCGCGGGAGATGTGCGTGCTGCTTTCGGATTTTTTGCGCAGCAGCCTGAAGATGGGCGATCGCGAGCGCATCCCTCTGAGCGAAGAGCTGGCGCTGGCGCGGAGCTTCCTGGCGATCCAGCAGATACGGTTTGGCTCGCGGCTGCGCCTGGAAGAAGCCGTGAACGATGGCGTGACAGGTTGCCTGGTGCCGCCGCTGCTGTTGCAGCCGCTGGTGGAGAATGCCGTCACGCACGGCGTGGCGACACGCGTGGACGGCGCATCGATCCATATTGAGATTTCGAGAGCGGGAGAGCGGGTGGCGGTCCGGGTGGAGAACACGTTCGATAAAGACGCGCGGCGGCGGCGGGGCGGGTTGGGGATGACGAACGTGCGCAAGCGGCTCGAGGTTTGCTACGGAGACGCCGCGAGCATGGAAGTCCGCGAGATTGGGGACCGGTTCCGGGTGGATTTGCGGTTTCCGGC
>CAZBQQ010000047.1:0-14210 GCA_964493965.1 uncultured Solibacteraceae bacterium | reverse complement strand
GCATGGAAGTCCGCGAGATTGGGGACCGGTTCCGGGTGGATTTGCGGTTTCCGGCGGAGGCGGCTAGCGTGGCGGTAGAGGACAGGCAAGGGGACGAAAAAGGGGACACGAAATGAATTTGATTCGTGCGGTGATTGTGGATGACGAAGAGCTGGCGCGGCAGGTGGTGCATGAGATGCTGCTGCCGCATCCGGAGGTGGAAGTGGTGGCCGAGTGCGCCAACGGATTCGACGCCGTCAAGGCTGTCACCGAGTTGAATCCGGACCTGCTGTTCCTCGACGTGCAGATGCCCAAGCTGGACGGCTTTGAGGTGCTGGAGCTGATCGGACCGGACATCGCCGTGGTGTTCCTCACCGCATACGATCAGTACGCGCTGCGGGCTTTCGAGGTGCACGCGGTGGACTACCTGCTCAAGCCGTTCGATGCCACTCGGTTCGACGCGGCGCTGGAGCGGGCCAAGGAGCGGCTGGGAACGAAGATGCCGCCGCCGGTGGATCTGGCGGCCGCGGCGCGCGCGCCCTCGGAGTACCTGGAGCGCATCGTGGTGCGGGACGGCCCGAAGGTGGACATCATCCCCTGCGACAGGCTCGACTACGCGGAGGCGCAGGACGACTACGTCCTGCTGCGCAGCCAGGGGAAGAACTACCTCAAGCAGGAGACCATCTCGAACCTGGAGACGTCGCTCGACCCGGCGAAGTTCGTGCGGATTCACCGTTCCTACATCGTCAACCTGGAGCGCATCGCGAAGATCGAGCCTTATACGAAAGACAGCCGGGTGGCGGTGCTGGGCGACGGAACCAAGCTGCCGGTCAGCCGGTCGGGGTATGCGCGGCTGAAGGAATTGCTGGGAGAAACGTAGGGGCGCGCTGATGCGCGCCGCTCGTCGCTCGTTGCCCGTCGCTCGTCGCAAAGTCGGAACGCTTCGGGGACTATTGCGCTTCGCGCTTGGGGCTGACAGCTGACAGCTGACGGCTGCGTTTAGCCCCGCTTGGCGGTCTTGCCGGAGTACAGCATGCGGACGAAATCGGCGGGCTTCAGGAAGCCTTTTCCGAATTTGTCATCGTAGGGCTTGGTGGGCTCGGCGGCCACGACCTGGTCGAGGGTCTGGCCCGCGGCCACCAGCTTCGATACCCGGTCGTTTATGCCGGCGAGCATGTCGCGGAATCCGCGGAGGTCGTCTCGCGTGGCTAGCGGGCCGTGTCCGGGGATGATCTTCGTCTTTGCGTCCACCGCCTGAACTATGAGGTCTGCGGCTGCGACCATGCCTTCGATCGAGCCATCGGCGGAGTAATCGATGAACGGGTAGATGCCGTTGAAGAACAGATCGCCGGTGTGAACCACGTTCTCGTTTACAAAGTGGACCGTGGCGTCGCCGTCTGTGTGGGCGGGTGGCAGGTGCCGGTACGCTACCTTCTCGCCGCCCTGCTCGAGCGAGCCGGCGTCCGTGAAGGTGGTCTTCGGGCGGCCTGCGGGCTCGAGCGGCGGGAAATCGCGATTCATGAAGGCGTTGTGCTGCGTTGTGCTGAGACGCTTCAAAACGTTTTCATGCGCGATGATGCGGGCGCCTGAGCGCGCCAGCCGCTCGTTACCGCCGACGTGGTCGAAGTGGTAGTGCGTGTTGATGAGGATCGCGATGGGCCCCGGGCCGGCGGTGTGGGCCTGGTTCTCCACCGCCTCGGCGGTCGGAGGGAGGCCGCTATCGACCAGCAGGAGTCCGTCCCCGAAACGGAGCACGGCTATGTTCCCTCCGGCGCCGCTGAGCAGGCTCAGCTTGTCCGTGAGAGGTTCGAGTTTGAGGGCGGGTTGGTTCTGTGCGGCTGCACTGGAGGCCAGCCAGAAGGCCGGCGCTGCCGACGAGACGAACTGGAACAGCTCACGGCGAGTGAGTCGGGTCATGGTGGCCATTGTATCGGAAAGATCTGGCCCGCTTGCTCACGCGCGCGGTTCGGTGCTCCGGGCCGGTGCGTCGCTCTTGGAGAAGAGCCTGGCCGTGAGGTACAGCGCCGAAAGCGTGAGCGCGATCAGGACGGCCTGCTGCCAGGGGCTGACCATCGAGCGGTTGCCCATGATTACCAGTCCCAGGAAACAGAAGAACAGGTGTGCGCAGAAGACCTGGATGGAGGCACGGCCCAGCAACACCAGCGGTGCGATGGCCAGGCGCGCCAGCGGGCGTTGAAAACGAATCGCGAGCGCGGCGATGGCCGCGAAGTTGATCAGCCGCATGCCACCGGAATGCCACTTGTCGAACAGGATTTCGAAGTTTCCCAGCTCGATCCCGTTGCCCACCATCCAGCGGAATACCAGAAGGACCGGAACGAGGACCATGGCGGGAACGGTGATTCGCCGCGCCCACTCTTCCACCGGCAGCCGCCCCTCGGCCCAGCGCGTGCCGCACCACAGGCCCAGCAGCCACAGAAACTGCCAGGCCCAAAGGTCGAACGCGCCCAGGTCGCTGAAGGGAACCCGCAGCCCGGCGTTACGGCACAGGAAATCGTAGAGCGCTTGCCGGAAGCCGAATTGTGCCGCTAGCCACACCGCAAATCCCACCGCCAGGACCGGCTTCCATCCGATGCGCTTGGCCAGGAAGAACGCGACCATCGACATGGCGAGGAAGAGAATATACAGCGGGAGGATATCGAGCAGCGCCGGCCGGTAGATCAGCAGCGCGGCGTCCAGAAAGGCGCGCTTCGGACCGGCGGCGAAATAGTAATCGAGCAGGTTGTAGAGACCGGGCCGGCGCCCGGGCGAGGCGAAACGCGCCGCCGCCAGGAAGGCGAACGCGATGAGCAGGAGATGGTAGACGTAAAGCCGCAACGTGCGTAAAGCGAGCTTGCGATCCATTGCGGCATCGCCCTCACGCTGGGCCAGCCCGGAGTAAACGCTGCCGGTGAAGAGCGCCGACAGGAAAATGAATCCCTCGGAGGCGGACACGAATCCCAGCGGTTGATTCGTGAAAACGCTGGCGATGGTGGGCAGGTGGGTCAGCGTCATCCAGACCAGCATCAGGCCGCGGAGGGCGTCGAGCTCCGGCCGGCGCTTTATTTTGCTGGGGACGGCAACATTCAACGGCTGGACTGCTGGGCTCATCCCATTCCCCTCTGGCCCGATCTTCGCACAACGCCGCTACTGTTTGGACGTCCGGCGCGGGCCGCGGGTTATCGGCAACTCAGAACAACAGGCGCAAGGAGAACTGAAATGTCCGGGGCGTGTTCCATTGGGTAACGTTGTTGTCGAAGGACGAGGTGGCGGGCAGATAGGTCTGGTCGGCCACCAGCCAGTTCACGTTGTTCAGGACGTTGATGGATTCGGCGCGGAACTCGGCGTGCAACCTGTCAGTGAGGGTGGCGGTCTTGCGCAGGCCCAGGTTCAGGTTGAACGCGCCGGGGCCGGTGAACATGCGCCGCTGCAAGGTGCCGAGCGCTCCAGGCGCGGGCTCCGCAAAAGCACCCGCCGGTGCGTTCACGTAGCTTACGGTTCCGCCGGAGCCCTTGCGGATTCCCAGGAATTGACGGATCTGGCCCGCGGTCAGGGAGGTCGCCACCGTGTTCTCGGCGGAATCGGCGATCGAGGCGAAGGTGCCGAGTCCGGAGAGCAACGAAAATGGCGTGCCGGATTGGGCGATCACGATTCCGGCGACACTCCAGCCGCGTAGAAGCCGGCTCCGGCGCGGGGCAGGGATGTCCCAGATTGCGGTGGCCTTGAAGGCGTGAGTCAGGTTGAACGGCGACGGCGCCCATTCGAGCGACGGGTTGTGCAGGTTCAGGTAGGGATCGATGGCGCCGGGCCGGTAATCGTCCAGGGTGCTCAGCACCTTCGAAAAGACGTAGCTGGCGTTGAGGTCGAGGCCGGCGGCGACATGGCGGGCGACGGTCACCTGCAATGCGTCGAAGCGCGACACGCCGAGTTGGGAGAGCAGATCGATGCCCTGCGGCGCCAGCGGATTCCCGAGGAAGTTGTAATTGAAGGCGGCGTTGTATCCCTGGCCCTGGTACCAGCGCGCCAGCTCACCCGCCTGACCGGTAAGGATGAGGGAACGCGCGTAGGGGTCGCCGAGTCCGCCTCCCAGAAGGCCGGGGAATCCGCTGGTGGGAGCGCCGCTCTTCAAGGCGGCCTGAACCTGCAGGAAGGTCGCGAGAAATTGCGGGGACATCATCACCTGGTTTCGGTTGATGGAGCGCGGACCTTCCTCGAGGCGATTGCCGACGTAACGCACGTCTACCTGAAACCCCTTGAGAACGGATTCCACTCCGACGTTCCAGTATTTGACGTTGGGCGTGCGGATGTTCCAATCGATCGCATAGACCGGTCCCGGCTGCTGTTGGTAGCTGTTGGCGAACGAGAGCAGCGAGGCCAGCGTCAGGCTCGATGGCAGCACGGGCGCGGGCGTCGCCGGCGCCTTGGAGAGCGGAACCGGAGCGGCGCTCAGGTCCGTGGACACGTTGAAGCTCTGAAATGGATTCTGCAGCGCGTAGATGCTCAGGTTCGGCAGCAGGTCGTCGTTCAGGTAGGCGATGTTGAAACCGCCGCGCGCTACGAGCGGAAGCCTGGCGGAAGGCTTCCAGGCCAGGCCCACATAGGGTGAGTAGTTGTCGAAGTCTTTTCGGTAAAACGGCTGCGCGTGGGAGGCGAAGGCGAGAGTCAGGTTCTGATCGTAGACCGCGTCGGAAGCCGTGCCGGAGAGCACGGGGATGATGGCGGCGCCGGTCTGCTCGTTGGGGCGCGAGAGGTAGTCGTACCGCAGGCCCAGGCTGATGGTGAGAGAGGGCAGCAGCTTCCAGTTGTCGTGCAGATAGCCCGAGAGCATGTTCGCGGAAAGCCTGCTGCGCGCGGGGGAGGCTCTCGAGTACCCGGATGTGGGCGATTGGATGTTGAAGCGTTGATCCACCTGCGAGATGGTGCCCTGAGCGATGTCGTCGACCAGGTAGCGCGGGACCGTGAGCGAGTCGAGCGGGCCGTTGTCGGAGCCGTCGGAGTTCAGCCGGTACTGCTGGAGCCAGAGGCCGGCTTGCAGGATGTGCTTGCCGTCGATCCAGGTTAGGTTGTCCTGGTAGCCGTACTGGTGGTCGGCGCGGCGCTCGGGGTCGAGACCCGCCATGGGCTGGCTGACGGCGACGGCCGGGTCGGCAAGGATCGCGATGAAGCCGAAGCGGGAACGCAGCGAGTTGCGGAAGTCGATGTCGGCGAGATTGGCGGCGGCGCGGACCTCGTTGGTCAGGCGCGCGGAGGGAGACCAGCGCCAGGATGCGGAGTAGAAGGGCGCGGAGAGGCCTATCGTGGTGGTCGGCTTGGGGCCGAAGACGGAGGAATCGGCGGGATCGTCCGTGGTGCCGCGGCGGTCCGCGAAAGTCAGGGTGAAGCTGTGGCGCGGCGAGCGCAGATAGTCGAGGCGCGCGAGGGCAATCTGGGTGGTGCTTCCGTTGTTTTGCACGCCGCCGTATGTGCCCGACGGATTCGAGGGGATGAGCGCGAGGACTTGCTGCATCAGAGGGTCGCGGCTGGTGAGGGGCGTGGTGGGCACGAGGCCGGTGCGGGTCAGGGTGGAACGATCGAGGTCCGCTTCGTAGTTCAGGAAGAAGAACAGGCGGTCCTTCTTGAGCGGGCCGCCGAGGCTCGCGCCGAGTTGGTTGAGGCTCGTGACCGAGGGCGTGTTGCGGCTGTTGTCGGCCCAATACTGCGCGGCCGTGGGCGATGGGAGGGCCAGCCAGTACGCCGCGCCGTGGAACTGGCGGCCTCCGCTGGGCGTGCTGAAGGCGATCTGGGAGCAGCCGCAGCCCTCGATGGAGCCGGTGACGACGGTGGCCTCACCGATTTGATCCGTGCGTAGACGGAGACCGGTGGAGCCTACGTTCATGCCGTCGTACGTGACGTTGGCCAGTGAGGCGGACTCGCCGTAGATGCCCAGCGGCGCGCGGTCGTTGTTCTGGACGCCGGGAAACGTTTCGGCGAGCTGGAGCGGGTCGCGTCGCGGAAGGGGAAGTTGGCCCATCTCGCGGTCGTCAGCCGTCTGGAGGGATTGTTGCGGCGACTGCGACTGGGTGGCACCCAGGCGGATTGTGGGCAGCGAGGTCTCAGTTGCTGGATCCACGCGGACATTCGGTAGCGTTAGCTTCTCAACGGTCAGGTCGTAGAGTGCCGGCTTCAGGGCAGAGAACAGAAACGCGCCGTTCGACGAGGTAATGGCCGAGGAGTACACTGCACCGGATTCCGCCAGACTGAGCGTCACACGCGTGCCCGCTACGGGCTGGCCTGCCGCGTCCTCCAACGTTCCCGACAGCTTTCCGGTGGCCTGGAAAGCGGACGCCGCGCACGCCAGCGAGAGATAGATGATGCACGTGCGCAGCGCTCGAACCATCCACCTAGAATGTCACACCGACGAGTAAGTCCGCCTGATTCCGTAGCGAGTTCAAGCCGCCGTCGGGAGCGGAGAAGGCGTCGGCGGTCCAACGGGTGTAGCGGAGTTCTCCGAAGACGCCCACCAGCAAGTGGCGGAACTCCAGGCCGGCGCCGGCGGTGATGCCCTTGGTGAACTTGTGGCTCGACTCGGACGGGCTGTTCGTTTGCGTCGTTTGGTGGACCGGGGTGAGGCAGGCGGGGCAGGCCAGCACAGTGGTCTGCTGGACGCCTTGAAGAGCTCGGAAAGCGACGCCGCCTTCGACATACGGCTGCAGCGGTCCGAGTTTGCCCACGCTGTACTTGCCGAGCAGAGGTAGCTCCCAGGAATTGGCTGTGGTAGCGCTGGTGGTGGTCATCGCTCCACCCCCAGCTGGGACCAGGATAGTGGAATTAGAGCCAAAGCCCAGCCGTCTGTAAAGCACGTCTGCTTTGACAGCCAGGTGGAACGGAAGGTCCAATTCCGCGGTGGCGCCTACGGTGTAGCGCTTGGCGGCTGACGAGTAACTGGAGGAACCGGGCAAGCTTGGCAAGAACCCCGGGATACCTACGGTCCGGGTGCCGAATGCGTTGGTAAGTGGGACGCCCCCTTCGACTCCAACCCTGAACGACTGCGCGAGTCCGATGGAGGCAACCAGGAAAAGCAGAGGCAACCGTTTGAGCATGCGAGTAACCTCCCAGCAAATACGATCCTATTATCTCAGGACGCAGGGGGCGACTTTCGGGTTACTACGGTCGCGGTTCGGTGAGTTATCTTACTGGCCCGATTCGCTCCAGCGGCCAGTAAACGAACACGGCCTTGCCGTAAATACAACTGCGGGGGACCAGGCCCCAGTGACGGCTGTCGTTAGAAGAGTTGCGGTGGTCGCCGAGGACGAAGTAGTGATCGGGCTCGACGGTACGGGCAGGCATGGACAGGCTGTCCCGGTATCGCTCCGGCACATAGTCCTCGGCCAGCCGCTTGCCGTTGAGGAACACGGCGCCATGGTCGATCCAGACGGTGTCGCCGGGAACGCCGATCACGCGCTTGATGTAGGACTTGGTCTGATCGCCGGGATACCAGAAAACCACCAGGTCGCCGCGGTGGGCGTCCTCGATCCCGAAGCGGTAGATGAACTTATTGACGCAGATGCGCTCCTGGTCCACCAGGCCCGGCATCATGCTGGTGCCTTCGACCTTGACCGGCTGGTAAATGAAGATGATCACCACGATGGCGATCACGATCGCTACCGCCAGGTCGCGGAGCCAGGCGAGGATCGCTCCGAGGACGGACCGGCGTCTCGCGGCGGGCGGGACCGGGGGCGGGCTGGGGTGCTCTTCGCTCATCTGGCGCTTTCATTATAAGGGACGATGGCTGAGGGCCATGGGTAACGGGGACCGCGGGGTCCGCTTGCATACGTGCGCGGTCCGGTGCTGCGGGGGCGCGCGCGCGCGGTGCTGGTAGCCGGTGCGAGGGGGTAGGATAAAGCTTATGCTGCGCATCGTTTGTTTACTTGTTGCGGGGGCGGTGGCGGCGCTGCCTGCCGACGCTCCACGGAAGGCGTTTCCCTACGCGTATGACCAGCACGACTTCGCCAACGGACTGCGGCTGGTCACCATTCCGACGGATTACCCGAACGTGGTGTCGGTGTTCATCGTGGTGCAGACCGGCTCGCGGAACGAGATAGAGCCAGGCAAAAGCGGGTTCGCACACTTGTTCGAACACCTGATGTTCCGCGGCACGGCTGCGTATCCGCCCGAGAAATACCAGGCCACGCTGAAGGCGGCGGGAGCGGCGTCGAACGCATTCACCACCGATGACTTCACGGCATATCACACCACGTTCTCCAAGGAGGACCTGGAAACGGTGCTGCGGATGGAGGCGGACCGGTTCCAACATCTGGACTACGCGCCCGCGGTGTTCCGGACCGAGACGCTGGCCGTTCTGGGCGAGTACAACAAGAACAGCGCCAACCCGATTTCGAAGATGTTCGAGGTGCTGCGGGACACGGCGTTCGAGCGCCACACCTACAAGCACACGACGATGGGGTTCCTGCGCGATATCCAAGACATGCCCAACCAGTTCGACTACAGCCGCACCTTTTTCGACCGCTACTACCGGCCGGAGTACGTGACGGTGATCGTGGCCGGAGATGTCACGGCGGAGGCGACGCGCGGGTTGGTGGAGAAGTACTGGGGCGAGTGGAAGCGCGGGAGCTACCGGGCCGAGATTCCGGCGGAACCGGCGCAGGCGGGTCCGCGAACCAATCACGTCGATTGGCCCACGCCGACGCTCGCCTGGGTCGCTGTGGCCTTCCGCAGTCCTGCTTACACGGATGTGGACAAAGACCAGGCGGCACTGGACCTGATCAACTTCCTGGGCTTCTCGCAGAGTTCGGAATTGTACCGGAAGCTGGTCATCGAAGAGCAGAAGGTCGATCTGCTGGGCGCTGACGACTCGGATCACGTCGACCCCGGCCTCTTCACGGTGTTTGCGCGGGTGAAGAAAGACGCGGACATAGACGGGGTGCGGGATGCCATGGTCGCGACGGCGGACGGTTTCAAGGACCAGCTCGTTCCGGCGGCGCGCCTGGAGGCCGTGAAGAAGCACCTGCGGTACGGCTTCGCGCTCGGTCTCAACAATAGCGAGGCGGTGGCGCAGACCGCGGCGCGGTATGTCGAGTTGCGGCGCACGCCGGAAACGGTCAACCGGCTGTACGAGGTGTACGACTCGGTGACGCCGGAAGACATACGGGCGGTGGCCCGGAAGTATCTGGTGACCGACGGCAGGACGATCGTGACTTTGACCGGAGGGAAGGCGAAATGAAAGCGCTCGCGATGGCGGCTCTGACGGTGGGCATGCTGGCGGCCGCGCCAGGACCGAAGGTGGTCACTTTGCCGGGCAGTTCTCCCCTGGTTACCTTCCGGATCGTGTTCCTGACGGGCGCGGCGGAGGATCCGGCTGCGAAGCCGGGCGCGGCGGCGCTAACCGCAGCCATGCTGGCGCGGGGCGGGACACGGGAGATGAGTTACAAGGAAATCGTCGACGCGCTGTTCCCGATGGCGGCTGCGGTGACGGATCAGACCGACAAAGAAATGATCGCGTTCACGGGCACGACGCACGTGGACAACCTGGAAGCCTATTACGGGCTGCTGCGGTCGATGCTGCTCGATCCCGGCTGGCGGAAGGAGGATTTCCAGCGCCTCCGTGACGATGCGGTGAACTTCCTGCAGGTGTCGCTGGCCGGCAACAACGATGAGGAACTGGGCAAGGAGGTTCTCTACAACGCGATCTACGCGGGCCATCCGTACGGCCATCACGACGTGGGGACGGTGTCGGCCTTGAAGGCGATGACGATTGCGGACCTGCAGCAGTTCTACAAGGAGCACTTCACGCAGGCGAACCTGGTGATCGGGCTGGCTGGCGGCTATCCGAAGGGCTTCGCGGAGCGGGTGAAGGCGGATTTCTCGAAGCTGCCGGCGGGCGAGAAGAAGACCGGTGCGGTGGCGGCGCCGAAGGCGAACCACGGAACCCAGGTGACGATGGTCGAGAAGAACACCCGGTCGGTGGCGTATTCGATCGGGTTCCCGCTGGACGTCCGGCGGGGCGATCCGGATTATCCGGCGCTGCTGGTGGCGCAGGCGTACTTCGGACCGCACCGGGAGAGCGGCGGCCGGCTGTTTGCGCGCCTGCGGGCGGAGCGCGGGCTGAATTACGGCGACTACGCCTATATCGAGTACTTTCCGCGCGGCATGTTTCTTTTCGAGCCGGAGCCGAACCTGGCGCGGCACCGGCAGATCTTCCAGATCTGGATACGCCCGGTGGAGCCGCCGACCGCCCAGTTCGCGTTGCGGGCCGCCATGTTCGAGCTGGACAAACTGATCCGCGAGGGAATCAACGCGGAGGATTTCGAGCGCACGCGGCTTTTCGTCACCAAGAACGTCAACCTGCTCACGAAGACCAAGAGCGCGGAACTGGGATATGCGATCGACAGCGACTTTTATGGCATCCCGCAGTACAACACGTACCTGAAGCAGAGCCTGGCGAAGCTGACGGCAGAGGACGTGAACCGGGCCATCCGGAAGCACCTGCGATCGACGGATCTTCAGGTCGTGGTGGTGGCGAAGGACTGCGCGGCGCTGAAGGCGAAGTTCCTGGCCAACGAGGTTTCGCCGATGAAGTACAACTCTCCGAAGCCGCCAGAGGTGATGGCGGAAGACAAGATCATCGAGAGCTGGCGGTTGGACTGGAAGCCGGAAGACGTGCGGGTGGTGCCGGTGGAGGGGGTGTTCGAGTAACGGGGAACGGCAAAAACCTTACTGGCCACGAATGAACACGAATGGACACGAATAAGAAAGACAAGAAAGGACTTGTTGTTTTCATTCGTGTCCATTCGTGTTCATTCGTGGCCATTGTGTTTGGCTTGGGGGCGATATGAGAGCACTACTGCTGACCGAATACATGCATTTGGAGATGGCCGATTTTCCGGAGCCGGAGCTTGGGCCGAACGATGTCCTGGTTCAGGTGCGGGCATGTGGGATTTGCGGCAGTGACGTGCACGGGATGGACGGTTCGACGGGCCGCAGGATACCTCCGGTGGTGATGGGGCATGAGGCGGCCGGGGTTATCGCGCGCACAGGGCGGGATGTGAGCGGGTGGGCGGCGGGCGACCGGGTTACCTTCGATTCGACGGTGAGTTGCGGGTCGTGCTACTTCTGCCGGCGCGGCGAGGTCAACCTGTGCGACCGCCGGCAGGTGCTGGGCGTCTCGTGCGGCGACTACCGGCGCCACGGGGCGTTTGCGGAGTATGTCGCCGTCCCCACGAACATTTTGTACCGTTTGCCGGAATCGCTGTCGTTCGATCACGCCGCCATGATCGAAGCCGTCTCGGTGGCCGTGCATGCGGTGAATCTGACTCCGCACGCGCTGGGGGACACGGCCGTGGTGGTCGGGTGCGGGATGATCGGCCTGCTCACGATCCAGGCGGCACGAAGCGCGGGGTTCGAGCGCGTGATCGCGATCGACGTGGACGAGGCCAGACTGCGGATGGCGACCGGCGCGGGCGCTTCGATGGTGTTGAACTCGAGCACAGGCGACGCTCCGGCCGCGGTGATTGCGGCGACGGAAGGGCGGGGCGCGGATGCGGCGCTTGAAGCGGTGGGGGCCACCGATCCGATTCGCACGGCGATCGCGTGCGTGCGTAAGGGCGGCGCCGTGACGCTGATCGGCAATTTCAGCCCGCAGGTGGACGTGCCGCTTCAATCGGTGGTGACGCGGCAGATCCGCTTGCAGGGATCGTGCGCGTCGGCGGGCGAATATCCGGCCTGCATCCGGCTGCTTTCGAGCGGCGCGATTCGGGTGGACGGGCTGATCAGCGCGCGCACTCCGCTCGAACAGGCGGCCTCGTGGTTTGACCGGCTCTATCGGCGCGAGGCGAACCTGATGAAAGTCATCGTGCAGCCATAAGAGAGGAGCGGCGAAATGGGCGAGTTTTTTGATCTGAGTGGGCGCGTGGCCTTGGTCACTGGCGCCAGTCGCGGGTTGGGACAGTACTTCGGGAGGGCCCTGGCGCGTGCGGGCGCGGACCTGGTGATCACGAGCCGCACGCTGGCGTCGCTGGGTGAGTTCCAGAAGGAAGTGGAAGTGATTGGGCGGCGCGCGGTGCCGGTGGCGCTCGACGTGCGCGACTTCGGCAGCATCCAGAAGATGGCGGAAGCGGCCGAGGCGGCGTACGGGAAGATCGACATCCTGGTGAACAACGCGGGCTGCAACGTGCGCAAACCGGCGCTGGAAGTTACTCCGGAAGACTGGGACCTGATCGTGAATACGAACTTGCGCGGGACGTTCTTCGTGGCGCAGGCGATCGCGCGCAAGATGATTCCGCGAGGGTACGGGCGGATCGTCAACATCGGTTCCGTGACCAGCGTGTTCGGGTTCGCTGGACTCGCGCCGTACAGCGCGAGCCGCGGCGGCGTCAAACAGTTGACGATGAGCCTGGCGGACGAGTGGGGCTCGCAGGGGATTACCGTGAATTGCCTGGCGCCGGGGTGGTTCCGCACGGAGCAGAACAAAGTTCTGTACGAGAACCAGGCTTGGGTGGAATACATCTGCGACCGGATCCCGCTCAAGCGGCCGGGGCGGCCCAACGATTTGGATGGCGCGATCGTCTTCCTGGCGTCGGAGGAGAGCCGCTACGTGACGGGCCAGACTCTGTTGGTGGACGGCGGCATCACCACGGGAGCAACGAAAGCGTTGGTTCCGGCGAAGTCATGACGCGGGCGTTTGTGACCCTGGCCGCCGCACTCGCACTGTCGGCTCCGGCGCCCACGGACATCTACAGGCCGCAGTTTCACTTCAGTCCCGCGAAGAACTGGACCAACGATCCGAACGGCCTGGTTTACGACGGATCCGAGTATCACCTGTTCTTCCAGTTCAATCCCTTCGGCGATCAATGGGGGCACATGAGCTGGGGGCACGCCGTCAGCAGGGACCTGACCAGCTGGCGCGAACTGCCGGTTGCGCTGGCGGAGGAGAAGGGCGTCATGATCTTCTCCGGGTCGGCCGTGGTGGATTCGCGGAATACGAGCGGATTTGGCAAGGACGGCGTGGCGCCGCTGGTTGCCATCTACACCGGCCACAGCCCCGGCTTGCAGACGCAGAACATCGCATACAGCACCGATCGCGGACGCACCTGGACCAAGTATGCGGGCAACCCCGTGATTGATATTCGCGCGGCGGAGTTCCGCGATCCTATGGTCTTCTGGCACGAGGCATCCCAGCGCTGGATCATGGTGGTTTCTCTCGCCACGGCCCACCAGGTGCGCTTCTACTCGTCGACCGATCTGAAGGCGTGGGTGCGGCTCAGCGAATTTGGGCCGGCCGGGGCGCGGGGCGTTCCCAACTGGGAGTGCCCGAGTTTTTTCGAGCTGCCGGTGGCGAACGTCAAGGGGGAGAGCAGGTGGGTTCTGGTGGTCGGAGTCGGCGACCACGCGGCGGCGGGCGGGTCCGGCACCCAGTACTTCGTGGGCCGATTCGACGGAGAGAAATTCGTCAACGAGAACTCCTCGGATGAGGTGCTGTGGGTGGATCGCGGCGCGGATTTCTATGCGGCGCAAACGTGGTCTGGCGTGCCGGCTGCCGATGGGCGGCGGATCCTGCTGGGCTGGATGGCCAATTGGAAGTACGCCGCTAAGTTGCCGACCAGTCCGTGGCGCGGGCAGATGTCGTATCCCCGCTCGCTCGAACTGGAGAAGAGCGCGGAGGGCATTCGGCTGGTACAGAATCCGGTTCGCGAGATCGAACGGCTGCGTGAGGCGCCCGTTCAATTGAAGGACGCCTCGCTAGTGAAGGCGAACGCGCTGCTGGGTGGCCAGGCGTGGTCCGAGACTCTCGATATCGTGGCGGAACTGCGGACGGAGGGATCGCTGGACACGGGCGTCGAGCTGCGGCAGGGGCCTGCGCATGGCACGCGGGTCGGGTACGACGCAGGCAAGGGCGTTGTGTATATCGACCGCAGGCATTCCGGCGCTCTCACGATTCATCCCGAGTTCGCCGCGAGGCACGAAGCGCCGCTCAAACTTCGGGATGGCGTATTGCGGTTGCGCATTCTGCTGGATCGGTGTTCGGTGGAGGTCTTTGCGGACGACGGCCGGGTGGTCCTGACGGATTTGATCTTTCCGGAGCCTGGCGATCGCGGCCTTTCGGTGTACGGAGCGTCTCTCACGTCGTTGGACGTGTGGCGGCTGAAGAAGCCGGACTAGCGCTCTGACCGCCAGGTCCGCTCCGTGACGGTCGCGGTTCGGTGCTGCTACTTCGAGCCCTGGAACTCGGGGCCGTTCAG
>CAZBQQ010000046.1:0-33930 GCA_964493965.1 uncultured Solibacteraceae bacterium | reverse complement strand
ACTTCTTCGCGCGGCTTGGCGTCGAGCCCGAAAAGCTCTTCACCGTGGTCGGCGAAATGGTGATCCCGGAGGAGCAGAAACAGGCCTTCCTGCACGACCGCACGGCCTGCATTCTGGGAAAGAGGCTGGCTCAGCGGCTCAAGTTGAAGGTCGGCGACCGGATCACCATCGTCGGCGATATCTTCCCGATCAATCTAGATCTGACGATTCGCGGTCTCCTAGAGCTGCCGCAGGACGATTCCGTGCTCTACTTCCACTGGAAGTACCTGGAGGAGAGCATCCCGCTTGGCCGCCGCTCGAACATCAGCACCTTCAGCATCCTTGCCAACAGTGTCGACGACTCGCCTCGCGTCGCGAAGGCCGTCGACGACATGTTCCACAATTCTCCCGTCGAGACCAAGACCGAATCCGAGCTGCAGTTCAATCTGAGCTTCCTGGCTTTCCTCGGCAACGTCAAAGTTTTTCTGCTGAGCATCTGCGGTGCGGTGGTGTTCAGCATTCTGCTGGTCTCCGCGAACACCATGGCCATGTCGGTGCGCGAGCGTTCGCGGGAGGTCGGCATTCTGAAGACCATCGGGTTCACCACCAGCCAGGTGCTGGGCGTCATCCTGGGCGAGGCGGTTCTGATCTCCGAAGCCGGCGCGATCCTGGGTCTACTGCTGGCGATGCTGCTATGCGCGGGTGTCAGCAAAGCGGTCCCAGCGTTTGGGGGTCTGAAGATTCAGCCCGTGATCTGGGCGGTTTCGTTCGTCCTGGCGGCCGTGATCGGCGTGGCCAGCTCGTTCGTACCGGCGCTCGGCGCCGCCAAGACGCCGATCATCGAAGCGATCCGCGACAGCGGCTAGGAGCACACATGGCGATCCCCATCTCTTACAGCCTGAGAAACCTGGCCGTGCGGAAGACGACCACGATCATGACCGCGCTCGGCATCGCGATCACGGTCGCCGTGTTGCTCGCCGTTCTGGCGTTAGTGAACGGCCTTCACACCGCCTTCCAGGCCTCCGGCCATCCACTCAACGTACTGGTGCTGCGGAAAGGCTCCGATAACGAGATCAACAGTAACTTCACCCGTGCCGCCTTTCAGGCGCTCAAGGTGAAGCCCGGAATCGCACGCAGCAGCACCGGGGGCCCCATGGCGTCTCTCGAAATCGTGACCGCGATCAACCTGCCCAGCGAGGCCAATCCCGATGGCGTGAACATCACCCTGCGCGGCATCTCGGTGCCGGAGGGCATCGAAATGCGCGATCAGGTGAAACTCGCGTCCGGCCGCTGGTTCCAGAGCGGCCAGCGCGAAGTTGTGGTGGGCGCCTCCACCGCGCGCCGCAATCCCGTCGCCGGACTTGGCAAGACCCTCCGCTTTGGCCGTGGCGCCTGGCTCGTCGTCGGCATCATGGATGGCGGCAACTCTTCGGCGAATAGCGAGATCTTCGGCGACGTGAACCAGATCAGCGCCGATTTCGGCCGCTCCGAAGTGGTCAGCTCCGCGCTCGTGCGCGCCACCGACCCGGTTGCCGTGCACGCCCTGGTCAACGACATCAGCGACGATCGCCAGCTCGCCTGCACCGCCCGCACCGAACGCGAATACTACGAGGCGCAGACTAGTTCGGGCGCGCCGGTCGCGACGGTCGGAATCGTGGTGGCCATCATCATGGCCGTCGGAAGCAGCTTCGCAGCGATGAACACTATGTACGCGGCTGTTGCCCGGCGCACCAAAGAGATCGGAACGCTGCGCGTGCTGGGCTTTTCTCGCGGCGGAATTCTGGCCAGCTTCTTCATGGAGTCGCTGCTGCTGGCGGGCCTCGGAGGCGTGCTCGGCTGCCTGCTGGTGCTGCCGCTGAACGGGTTCGAAACCGGCATCGGTAATTTCGCCACATTCAGTGAGATCGCGTTCGATTTCCGCATCAGCCCCACCATCATGGCTCTGGGCGTCGGATTCTCGCTGCTGATGGGGGCCCTGGGCGGCTTCTTCCCTGCCCGCGCCGCCGCCAAAAAGGAAATCCTGAACGCGCTGAGGGAGGCATAACTATGGCGGATCTCCAGGATCTGCGCATCGACCGCGACGCCCGCGATTCGTCCGCGCCCGCCAGACGGCGCACCGGCCTGTGGATCGGCGCGGCCGTCCTCATCGTGCTGCTCGCGGCCGCCGCCTACGCCTATAAGACCTTGGGCTCGGGTGTGGAGGTGGATACGGTTCGCGTGACCGCTGCGAGCGGCGCCTCCGCCCCCGCCGGTGTCATTCTCAACGCCACCGGCTACATCGTGGCGGCGCACAAGATCGAGGTGGGCTCGAAGGTAATGGGCAAAGTCGCCTGGATCGGCGTCGACAAGGGCGACCACGTCAAAGAGGGACAAGTGATGGTCCGTCTCGAGGACGAAGAGTACCGCGCCCAGCTCGAACAAGCCCGCGGCCAGCTCCTCAACCTCCAGGCGCATCTGGCCGAGTTGGAGCACGGTTCACGTCCCCAGGAGATCGCCGGCGCCAAGGCCGACCTCGAACAGGCTCGCGCCGACCTGATCAACGCCCGCGTCAGTCTCAATCGCACAAAGCAGCTCACCGACCAGAAGATCATGTCGTCCCAGGCCCTCGATGACGCTCAGGCCAAGTACGACTCCGCCGTCTCCCGCGTGGCGTCTCTCGAGGAGCGCCTCCGGCTGACCGAGCTCGGCCCCCGCCAGGAACAGATCGACGCGGCGCGCGGCCAGGTGATGCAAGCCAAGGGCACGGTCGATTTCTACCAGACGCAGCTCGACAATACCGTGGTCAAGGCGCCCGTCACCGGCACCATCCTCGAACGCGAAGTCGAGAAGGGCGAGTTCGTCACCACCGGTTTCGTTGGCGACCGTGGCGCCAAGGGCTACGTCGTCTCCCTGGCCGATCTCAACGATCTCGAAGTCGAGCTCGACATCAGCCAGAACGATTTTGCCAAGCTCGCCCACGATCAGCGCGGCTGGGTGACCACGGACGCTTATCCCGATCGCCGCTACGACGGCTACATCCGCCAGATCTCGCCCGAGGCCAACCGCCAGAAGGCCACCGTGCAGGTCAAGGTCAAGATTCTGAAACCGGATGCCCTCCTGCGGCCGGACATGAACGCCACCGTGGGCTTTTACTCGGAGGAGAAGGCCGGCGCGACGGCCGCTCCCAAGCCGGTCATCATGGTGCCCGCATCGGCTGTGCACGATGGCGCCGTCTTCGTTGTGCTCGACGGCCACGCGGTACGTCGCACCGTGACTACCGGAGCCACGTCAACCCAGGGCGTCCGCATCGAGCAGGGACTGAACGGCGGCGAGGACTTGATCGCGAACCCACCCGCGGGCCTCAAAGACGGCGACCGCGTTCGACTGAGAAAGGGACAGGCATGAGCGAGATCATCATTCAAACCCGAGGCCTCGACAAGGAATTCGGACACGACGGGCTCCGCGTAGCGGCGCTGAAGGGCGTCAACCTCGCGGTCACCCGCGGCGAGTTCGTCGCGCTCATGGGGCCCTCGGGCTCCGGAAAATCCACCCTGCTGCACCTGATCGCGGCCATGGACCGGCCCAGCGGCGGCGACATCCAGGTGCTCGGCCAGGACCTGCGCAGGCTCACCGACAGCCAGATCGCGCGCTGGCGCAACGAGCACATCGGTTTCGTGTTCCAGTCCTTCAACCTGATCCCGGTGCTGACGGCGCTCGAGAACGTCGAACTCCCGCTCAAGCTCACGCGCCTCAAGAAGAAGGAGCGACTCGATCACGCCATGACCGCGCTCAAGCTGGTCGGTCTCGAAGATCGCGTGGATCACTTGCCGCGACAGCTCTCGGGCGGCCAGGAGCAGCGCGTCGCCATCGCCCGCGCCATCGTGACCGACCCCGATCTGATCCTGGCCGACGAGCCAACCGGAAACCTCGACGCCGCCTCCGCGCAGGAAGTTCTCACGCTCCTGGCGCGTCTGAACCGCGAGTTCAACAAGACCGTCCTGCTGGTGACACACGATCCCCACGCGGCGCACTTCGCCACCAAGGTTCGCCATCTCGAGAAGGCCGAACTATTGCCCGAAGGCGTCGTCCCCGCCGATTGGCAGGGCCCCCAGACCACCAACGGCTAAGCCGTCATTCCAGAGCCTTCGGGTGTACACTCTCAGTGAAATGCCTTCATCAGGCGCTGGCTGGAAGGTTGCGTCGGCGTTGCTCGTCCTATCGGGTCCTATGTTCACGAGCGGGCAGCAGGTGCCTGCAGCCACAATACCCATGGTCCGTGAGGAACGACGCGTCGTCATCGGCGGTCGACCGGAACTCTGGCGTCTCGAATGGAGAACTCCACCCCAGCCGGTGTGCGGTCCGGACAGCGAAGACTGGTGGACCTGTCCGTGTTCCGGCTTCGCCTTTGGCGAGACCGGCAAGCTGGATCTGGTGCGGCTGCGCGAAGGTCACGAGGTTGAGCGTTTCCCGCTGGCACCTCTTTTCGACAGCGGCGAACCGCCCACCGACACCGATAACGCAGTCCTGAGGCGCTGGGACGTGCGGAAGTCCGACTGGAAGTACACGAACTTGGAGCAGCCGGGCCGGCCAACTCCAGTTCCGGGCGTCCGCACCAGAGCCCAGGCCACAGCGATGAAGCTCGCGGACTACGACCACGATGGCCACGCCACCGAGTTTTTTCTCCAAACGGAGACCCCGCCTTGCGGAAAGCACATAGGCGTCGTCGTAGGCGTCTCTGAGAAAACACCGCGACTTCATGGGTTCGGCACAGCCCTGCGCCCGGACAAACCTCTGCTCATGAGTGAGAGTGCCTGGACAGCTCTGGTTCAATCTCAAGGCTCGGCGCGAGTGGTAGTTTGGGCTTGCGGCGATCACGCAAGCGACCACGAGACCGAGCTGGAACTGAGCGCCACTTCCGGCGAGATTCGCGTCACGAACCGCGAGTTCCAATGCAGCGAGGACGACAAACGGGAACAGCTGATCTCCGAAGAGCCTCTCTGAGCCAGCTCCCCATGCCACTCAACCCTACTCTCCGCCCCTCGACTGACGCCGACGTACCCGCCATCGCCGCCATCTACGCCCACCACGTCCGCACCAGCCTGGCCTCGTTCGAGATCGTCCCGCCTACCGAGGACGAAATCGCGCGCCGCCGCATGGAAGTTCTCAAGCGGGGCTTGCCGTTCCTGGTCGCGGAGATCGCGCGAACGGTAGTGGGATACGCCTACGCCAGCCCTTACCGCCTTCGTCCCGCCTACCGCGCGACGCTCGAGGACTCCATCTACATCCACCCGGATCACGCGCGGAAGGGCATCGGCCGCCTCCTGCTCCAGGCGTTGATTGCCGAGTGCGAAGCGAAGGGCTACCGGCAGATGATAGCTGTCATTGGCGACAGCGGCAACGTCCCCTCCATCGGTCTGCACCGCGCCTGCGGATTCGAGCACGCCGGCACCCTGCGTTCGGTCGGCTTCAAATTCGGCCGCTGGGTGGACAGCGTTCTGATGCAGCGCCCGCTCGGGCCGGGTGACTCCCAGCCGCCACAAATCTGATCGGGCCGTGGCTGATAGCTGATGGCTGACAGCTACTTCCCGTGATAGTTCGGATACGGCGGCCGCTTCAGCTTCGCCGGCGGGTTCTTCTCCAGTTCCTCCATCACCACCGCGACCGCCTTTTCCAGCTGCGGATCGTGACCTTCGCGCACCAGCTTGGGGTCCTGCTCCACCACGATGTCGGGCGTTATGCCGTGGTTCTCCACATCAAAGTGCCCGTCCGGATTCCAGATCGCCCAATTCGGCGCGGTCACGTGGCCGCCGTCGATCAGTTCGGGCATCTCGTCAATGCCGACCAGTCCTCCCCAGGTGCGCGTGCCGACCAGTTTCCCCACGCCGAAACGGCGGAAGTACCACGGCATCGCATCTCCGCCGGAGCCCGCGAATTCGTTGGTGATCATCACCTTCGGCCCAAAGATGGCGCCTTGCGGCTGTGCCATCTCGGCCCCGTCGCGGCCCATCGCCATGCTCATCAGCGGCCTCTTGAGATACTCGATAATGTCGGTCGCCAGCGCGCCCCCGTGGTTGAAGCGTTCATCGATGATCGCCCCCTCTTTGCCCACCTGCGCGAAGAAATAGCGGTTGAAGCTGGTGAAGCCGCCGAAAAACGTATCCGGCATGTGGACGTACGCGATGCGGCCGTTGGTCATCTGGTCAACCTTGCGGCGATTGCCTTCGATCCACGCCAGATGCCGAAGCTGGTGTTCGTTCCCGACGGGCACCACAGTCACCTCGCGCGCCTTCGCACCCGAAGGATCGGGCCCGACTTTCAAGACCACCGACTTACCCGCCGTACCCTCGAAGTAACTGTAGATGTCATCCGTCCCCTTCAGCTCCCGCCCGTTGACCGACAGCAGATACTCCCCCGCCACGACGTTGACGCCCGGCTGCGTCAGCGGAGCCTTCAGATCGGGATTCCAGTTCTCGCCATCGAAGACATGGGCGAACCGGTAGCGCCCGTTTTCGATCGCGTAGTCTGCGCCCAGCAGGCCTGTCCGAACCCGCTTCACCTCCGGAGTATCGCCGCCGCGAATGAACATGTGCCCCACCGTCATCTCGCCCAGCATCTCCTCGAACAGGTAGTTCAGGTCACGCCGGGACGCGATGTTCTCCACATACGGCGCGTACTTCTTCTCCGCGGCCGCCAGGTCCAGACCGTGATAGCCGGGATCATAGAAGAAATCGCGCTCGATCCGCCACACCTCGTGATACATCTGGCGCCACTCGGCGCGCGGGTCCACACGCACTTCGATATCGTCCGTCTTGAGCGTCCCCTTCGAAGCATCAGGCGGCGGAGGGGGAGGAGCGCCTTCCCCTTCCGGCATCGGCGGCAGCGCCGCGATCACCCACTTGTCGCCTTGCCGGTACAGCATCTTTTCCCCGCTGAAGCACACCGTGAACGCCCGCACGGCGCCGATCACGACGTCGGACTTCCGCTTGCCGAGGTCGAAGCGATGTATCGTGAAGGTCTCTTCGCTGCCTGGAGCCGGGGCCGGACCCTCCAGGGCGTATAGAACCCCCGCCTTGCCCACGAGTAACCCCTCGTACCGCCGGGGAGGCATCGGCAGCGCCAAAATCCGCTGGCCGATGTTATCGAAGTCGATCTTCACAGCGGGCGTCTGCGGCTTGTCTTTGTCCTTGTCCTTGTCGTCCTTCTTGTCTTCGTCTTTCTTCTTATCCGCCGCGGCCTTCTCGTCGTCGCTCTCGGGCGCCAGCGGCGAAGCTACATCCTTCGCCAGCACGATCAGGTAGATACTCCGGCTGACCGGGCGGCTGAATCCCTCTATGTCCGGTTGCATGGACGCACCCGAATCGGTGCTGGCATCGAAATACAGATACTTGCCCTCTTTATCGAAGACCGGATCCTTCGCCTCGCTCATGCCGTCTGTAACCTGCGTGCTCCTGGCCTCCGCGAGCGAGTAAATGTAAATCGCGCTCATGTGACTCGGCAGTTGTTTCCTGTAAGCGAGCCACTTACTGTCCGGAGACCAGTCCCCTCTCAGGTCCTGATCCGAAGGGTAGTAATCCGTGTCCACCAGCACCGGCTTCTTCTGTTCCAGATCGATGTACCAGATGTGGGAATGGCAGTCTAGGTACGAGATCTTCTTGCTGTCCGGCGACCAGCGCGCTGAAGAGTAGAAAGCCGGCTTCTCGCCCAGGCTGAACTTCCGCACCTCGCCCATCCCGCTCTGGTCCTTCAGGTGGAGCGCGTATTCGCCGGATTCATCCGAAAAGTACGCGATCGTCTTGCCGTCCGGAGACCACACCGGGCCGCGCTCGTTTACGCCGGGAGTGTTGGTCAGGTTTCGCGGATCGCCCTTTTCCGCCGGGACGGTGATGATCTCACCGCGGGCTTCAAAGACCGCCCGCGCGCCGCTCGGCGAGATATCGGCGTGATGAAGCCTCTTGCCCACATTCACGAAATGGGGCCGGATCTCAGGCAGATCGCCCGCGAGGCGCACCTCGACCGGCTTCGTCCTGCCCGACTTCAGGTCGTACAGGTTCAGCGATCCGAATTGCTCGTAGACGATGGCCCCCGGCCCGGCCGACGCGGATTTGAAATCCAGACCGTGGTTCTCGACAACCTGCTTCACCGCCTTCGTTTGCGTGTCGTAGCAGAAGAGCGCGACCGGCCCGCTGCGATCCGAGAGAAAGTAGATCTTGTCTCCCACCCACATTGGGTTGAAGTCGTTCGAATTGTCGCGTGGGATCTCGATGACGCTCGAATCGGCCAGGTCGGCGATCCAGATCTTCCTGGTCTGCCCGCCCCGGTACCTCTTCCACGCCTCTTGCCACTGGAACAGCGGCACGTAGGCGATGTGGCTCCCGTCGGGCGAGTAAGATCCCTCCACAGCGATCGGCAGCGGGAGTTCCTCCGGGAATCCACCCTCCACCGGCACCGTGTAGAAGTTGGCGCCGTCTGCGGCCACCGCGCGGTCCGATACGAACAGTACCCGCTTGCCGTCCGGCGTCCAGCCCGCTGCCGCATCCTGCGCGGGGTGCCAGGTCAGGCGCTTCGGCGTGCCGCCTGAGGCAGGCATCACGAACACGTCCACGCTACCGTCGTACTCTCCGGTGAACGCGATCGTCGAGCCGTCGGGCGAGAAGTGGGGACTTCTCTCGTCACCGGGAGACGCCGTCAGGCGCGTCGCTTCCCCTCCCGCCCGCGGCACGCTCCACAAATCGCCCGCGTACGAGAAAACGATCTGGGTGGAGCTGACGGTGGGCTGCTGCAGAAGATAGTTGGTCTGCGCCAGCGAAACCGAAGACGCAAGGACGATCAGCAACGCAAGGTGGCGGGACATGCCTCCATGCTACCCCGTGGGACCGGCCCTGCGGTCGCCTTCACAGACGCCCCTCACAGCCGAGGGAACGGGATATCTTCCGCGAGCTTTTCAGTGGACTGGGCGGCCAATTCCGCAAACCAACCCCCGGCGGCAACTAACTCGGCCGGAGCGCCCTGCGCAAGAACGCGACCCTGCTCCAGAACGATCACGTGATCGGCGTCTTTGATCATGGAGTACCGGTGCGCAATCACGAGAGTGGTGGGACGGTGGCCCTGGGAGCGCAGCCGGTCGAGAGCCAACTTGACCTCGGCCTCGCTCGCGTAATCGAGATTGGACGTAGCTTCGTCGAGCACCAAAATGCGCGGCTGGTCCACCAGCATGCGGGCAATCTGAAGACGCTGCCGCTCGCCCACGGACAGTCCCACCCCGCGCTCGCCGACCTCGGTGTCCAGGCCGTCCGGCAGGCGATCGAGCGCCGCCCCGAGACCGGCAGCCAGTGCGGCCTCGCGCACCTCGCCGTCCGTGGCATCCGGTCGCTTATACCGGATGTTGTCCGCCAGCGTGCCTGGGAACACCGCGCCATCCGTCGCCACCATCCCGATCGCGCGCCGAACCGAAGCCGGATCGACTTCGGACAGCGGTTGGCCATCGACAAGAATCTTGCCCGAGTCTGGCTCCCACAGCTTCAACAGCAGGTCGGCCGCCGTGGTCTTGCCCGCACCCGAGGGACCGGTCAAGGCCGTCGTTTTGGCCGCCTCGATGGTGAAGCTCAAGCCGTGCAGGATCTCCCGCCGGGGAGTGTAGCTGAACCGGACATCGCGGAATTCCACCTTGCCCGGCCCGTCCGCCAACGCGGCGCCGCGAGATTCCTCCGGGCCCGTCTGAAGCAGTTGGACGCCACGGCGGAGCGAAGCCAGGTGCTGCTGCAGGCTCACCGCCATGCTGCTCAGCGACTCGATCGGCTCGAACAGGCGGTCCAGGTACGCCACGAACATCACCACGTCTCCGGGAGTGAGCCTCTGCTCGAGCACCAGCCAGCCGCCGTAGCCCAGCACCAGGGCCTTGCTGAGCTGGCTCAGGGCAGTCTGCCCCAGGAAGTAACGATTGCCGGTGCGGCTGCGCCCGATGTAATCGTCGTAGGCGGCCTCGGTGGCCCCTTGCAGGCGGTCGGTCTCGCGCTTCTCCGCGCCCGAGAGCTTCACCGTCTTGATCGCCGAGAGCGCATCCTGGATCCGCGCCGAGACGTTCTCCCACATCACGTAGTACTCGCTCATGCCGGTCTCGAGGCGCCGCGCCGCGCGCCGCGTGATCCAGAAGTAAGGAGGAAGCACGGCGAGCGCAACCAGTGCGAGTTTCCAGCTTTGCGTCAGCATGATGATGCAGATTCCGGCGATGCGCAGACTCTCGGGAATGATCTGCTGAGTGAACGCCGTTACCACGGGAGCGACCTGGTCGCACTGGTCTATGCGTTTAGCCAGCCCTCCGCTGGCACGTCGGCTGAAGAAGCCGAGCGGGAGGCGCAGGACATGTCCGAAGGTCGATTGGATGAGCTGAGCTTCGATCCGGCTGCCCGTCACCGTGCTCTGATAGTCCGCGGCGAGGGAGAGGAAGTAGCCAGTCACGCCGATGAGGAACAGCAAGGCCGCAGCCTCGAGCAGGGTGGCCAGCGCCTGCTTCCCGGTGCGTGGAGCCACGAAACCCGGGCGGTGCGCTTCGAGGGTTTTTCCCGAGTCCTGCAGCTCCTTCTCCCGGTGTTCGTATTTGAAGGTCTGACCGCCCTGATCGTCGGTGGGCACACTGGTGATGGGCCGCCCCACGAACAGCCCCGCCACATCGTTGATGGCCGCGCGATAGATCAGCGGCTGGAGAAGATCCGCCCCGGTGGCGAGCACGGCGAGCACGGCAATCACCGCAAACCGGGTTTTGTAAGGCTGCGCCAGCCGCAACAGCGCGACGAGCACGTCTCGGTATGTAGCCGCGTTGGACGATGGCATCCGGGTCTCGACAATAATACCAGAGCGGCGCCGGGCGCTCCGCTTGGCTGGCCTCCGTGGCTTACCTCCGCTTGCCTCGCGTGAACGCATTGCGCCACACTGAAACTAACGTGTCCGATTACTGTACCTGTGGGGCCGAGCTTCCGCCCGATGCGCGCTTCTGCCACAAATGTGGCAAGCCTCAGCGCGAGGAACTGGTGATCGTCGAAGTGCCGCCTGCCGCACCACCCCCGCCGCCTCCGGTCGCGGCGCCCCTTCCCATCGGGTTCCGCAACCCGATTGCTTTTCGGGTCGGGTTCCTGTCGGCGCTGATGGCGCTGCTGCTGACGTTCCTGCTCGCCCCCGGATTTCCGGTGTGGCTGACGGCGGCGGGTTTCTTGGGAGTGTACCTGTATCACTTCCGCAGCGGCGAGTCCGTCTCCACGCGCAGCGGCGCCAGGATGGGATGGCTCACCGGCCTGCTGACCTTCTTCGTCTCCAGCCTGCCGGTGGCCTGGGCCTGCGTCGCGGAGATCACCAGCCCGGACTATGCCAGCCGGATGCGCCTGCAATTGGGCTCCTGGGCGGTCCCCACGGCCCTCCAGAATCAGATGATCGCCTTCATGCAAACGCCGCTGGGGATCGTCTCGCAAATCCTCTCGTCGCTCGTCATGCTCTTCATCATGATGACGCTCCTGTCGCTGCTGGGGGGCGTGGTAGCGGCTAAGGTGCTCGGCCGCAAGTAGGGTCGGGAATCGGCGGGAAACAGCCTAGCGGTGAAGGTCCGGAAGCCGGAGTGACTCGAGCGCGCCGCAGCCCAGGTGACGGATCCTGGCTCGGAGGTTGTCCATCGCCTCGGTTGCCGGTTTCACACAGACCCAGTGCAGCCCGAGCGTGGTGTTAGAGAGCATCAACGTCGGCCGGGCCGCGACCACCTGCCTGCCGGCGCCGAGGACGACGCAGAGCACCGCCAGCGCAATCGCATCCGGGTTCCGCCGCAAAGCATCGAGCAGCTTTGACATCGCAACCTCCTATCCTGTTAAACGCTCCACGTGCCGATTTATAACGCACTTTCTTGGCCGGGATGCAAATTCGAGGAATCAATGAGTTGCAGGCGGAAAGGACATTCCAGCAGGCCGCACTGTCCGGTTTTGGGAAGCCGCCTGTGCGGAAGCGGACACGGAGGAACCCAACAAAGCCATCAGCCGCCGGGGGTTCGGCCTGGGGCTGATGGCTGACAGCTGACAGCTGATCGCTACTTCCTCGCCAGCGTCACATTCATCGTCATCTCCTGCTTGTTCCGGACCAGGGTCACCGGCACCGGCTTACTCGAGTCGGTTTCGCGCAGCAGCTTCGTGATCTGACCCGGGCTCCCCACGTCGCCGTTGCCAATCCTGACGATCACGTCTCCGGCCTTGATCCCCGCCTTCGCCGCAGCCGACCCATCCACCACCGACCGCACGAGAACCCCCTGCTTCACGCCGAAGAATTCCGCCAGCTGCGATCCCATCGGCTCGCTTTCGATACCGAGCCGCAGACCCTTTCCCGGCCCCTCCGCCATGTCCGGCCCGTGCATGTCGGAGTCCCAGTGCATCTTCTGCATGTCGTCCTTGAGCTTCTGCATGTCGCGCTGGAACTGCGAATCCGGCCCGAATTGGTGCTCCATATCCTGCCGGAACTTGGAATCAGGCCCGAACTCCTTCTGCATATCCTGCTGGAATTTCGAGCCGTCTCCGAACTGCCGTTTCATTTCCTCGCCCAGTCTCTGCATGTCTTGGGCAAACTTGGGGTCCATGTGGGGCATAAAAGACTTGCGGTCGCCCACCGTCGCGGCTATGGTCTGCGTCTTGCCGTCCCGGTCCACCAGCAGCTTCACCGAGTGGCCCGGTGGCGTCTCACGCACCAGGCGGACGAACTGCTCCACGCCCTCCACCCGCTGCCCGTTGAATTCCAGAACCACGTCGCCTTCCTTCAAGCCGGCCTTGGCCGCCGGACTGTCGTCGCCCACGTGCGTCACCTCGACGCCGTGCGGCTCCGCGATCTTCAGTTTCTTAGCGTGCTCCGGTTCGAGCTCCTGGACGCCGATGCCCAGATAGCTACCTTTGCCGACCGCATACCAGTTCATGGGCGGCGTGGGTGGCGTTGGAGGAGTGGGCGGCGTTCGCGCCGTCGGGGGAGTGGGAGGAGTGGGCGGAGTAGGTGGCGTGGCCTGGTCCTGGCCTTCCATCGCGGGAGGCTCGGCCGGCTCAGGCATCTCCGCGGCCACCGGGGCCTCCGGCAGCGCAGGCATCGCCCCAAGCGCCTCGGTGCCCTCGGGCGCGGGAGGCGCGGGCACGGCCGGAAGCGCAGCGGGTGCTGGAGCAGCCGACAGTGCCGGCGCCATCCGAACGGCCGTCGGGCTACTCCCGGGCGCGGGAGGCGCCGGGGGCGCGGCATCTTGAGCGGCGGCCATCCCCGTCAGGGCGACGGCCAGCAGAACTGGAACAAAGAACCTTTTCATCGTATTGAGCTCCGTTTATCTATTTGGGGCGGCGGAGGTAGATCGTCCCGCCGGCGGTGGTGAGCCGCAACCGGGGACCGCCCCCGTTGAGCGCCACCTCCGCGACCGATCCGGCGCCGGCCCGCGGATGAATTCCTCCGAAATCGGAAACGATCCGCTGGCCCGCGGAAGTTGAATTAACCGCTTCCACCGTCACCCGCAGGTTAGACGGAATCAGGACCGTAATGTCACCGGCGCTGGTCACCAGCGTGGAGTTTTCGAGCATCTGCACTCCCGATAGATCGGCCATAATGCTGCCCGTTCGGGTGACGGCCCGCAAGCCGCCCGACGTCGCCTGAAGCTGAATCGTTCCCGTCTCGGATTCGCAGTGTACGTCGGTCGATGCGCGCACACGGATCGATCCAGTCCCTGTCTCGATTCTCACCGGACCGCCGGATTGCACCACGTCGACCAGCCCCCGTATGGCCGCGGCCTGAACGCCGCGATTCGCGCGCTCGATCCGGATATTGCCGCCCAGCGTCCGCGCTTTCACCATGCCTCGCGCCTCGCGCACCATAATCTCGCCGCCGCCGGTGGCCAGTGTCGCATCGCCGCGCAGCAATCCGGCCGTGATCGTCCCGCCGGCCGTAAAACACTCCACGCTGCCGCCGATCTCGTCGAGCCTCACGTTTCCGCCACCGGTCCGTACCGCCACGCCTCCGCCGATCCGGTTGACATCCACGGCGCCGGCGGCCGTGGCCACGCGCGCCGCCCCATCCAGTTCGGCGATCTCGATCGCGCCGCCACGCGATTCCACCGAAACGTCGCGGAGCTTCCGCGGAACGCGTATCCGAAGATCCGCCGCCGACCGCGGATCGGGACCCGTGACCTCCAAAACCGTCCGCAGGCCCTCGCGCACGGCCTTCACCACAATGGCATCCAGCAGCATCCGCGCCGAGGCCTCGTCCCGCGCCCGCACGCGCCGCTTGAGCGAATAGGTGATGTCACCGCGCTGCTCGCCCTGGATGTGTACCGCCCCCGCCGTAGCCACCCGCACGCTCTCGCCGGCGGCCACCGAACCGGCGATGGTGTCCACCCAATAGCCGCCTTCACGTACCGGCCCCGAACTCGATTGCGCCAGCGCCGCCAGTGCGAAGGCAAGCGCCAGCCATACGCTACGAATCATTAGAAAGTCCCCACCGATGCGTTCATGTCCTCGAGCGCGCGCTGGCAACGCAGGCGCACGTAGCTGTTGTTCTCCTTCTGCACCACTTCCTGCAGCACCCCGGCGGTCATCCCGCCCTTGTGCTCCACCAGCAGATCGATGGCCTGCGCTCGCACGCCCGGGTTATCGTCCGTCAGAAGAACCTGCGTCAGCGCCGCGCGCACATCGGCCTCGGCGCCGTAGGGCTTCAGCGCATCCAAAGCCTTCAGCCGGACACCCGGATTCGAATCGTGCTGCAACGCATAAAGCAACACCGGCCGCAATTCGCCGGCCGAGCGCTCGGCCTTCAGGACGTCCATCGACTCGGCGCGCAGACCGGCATCGGTGGATTCGCGCGCGGCCGCCAGCAGCAGCCTTCGGATCTGGTCGTCGTCCACTGTGCCCGAGATCGTTCGTTGGCGCGTCTCGTCCACCACCAACTGCACCCGCCCGGAGGGCCCTGGCTCGAGATACCGCACGCGCAGCACACCTGGTTCCGCCGCGCCCACTCCGGCCACTTCGTGCACCGGCGCCGCTTTCGGCGCGGTCAGACGGGCCCCGAAGAACCCCAGCGCCACCAGCGCCAGAGCCGCGGCCGGCCGCGCCAGCGCCGCCATCCGCAGATCGGACAGGCGCCGCAGCCACGCCCCGAGCCCCGCCCGCCGCATGCGGGCGTTCTCCAGGCGCAGCCCAAGTTCGCGCCGCGAGCGCACGAGCAGAGCGGGATCGATGGCCACTTCGTTCCGGTTGAGCGCCGCCTGCACCCGCTTCTCCGTCTCGAATTCCCGGCCGCACTCCGCGCAGGCTTCGATATGGTCCTGGAAGGCCTGCTCCTCTTCGATCGTCAGTTCGCCGTAGAGAAACAGCGCTGCATTCTTCTTCGCCAATTCGCAAGTCATACAAAATCTCCCAACGCCACGCGCATTTTCTGCGTGGCGCGAAACAGACACATCTTGGCGGCCTCTTCGCTGGTGCCGAGCGTTTCGCCGATAGCCCTCAGCCGCATGCCCTGGTAATGCCGCAGCTCGAAAACCAGCCGCTCCTTTTCCGTGAGCTCGCCCAGCACCCTGTCGATGCGGGATCTCAACTGCCGGCTGATGAGCGAGCGCTGCGGATCGCCCAACTCCCGGCCTTCCGCCACCATATCCAGCCGGTCCCGCGGCCCGTCTTCGGTCTCCACCACCGAGGACTCCTCGCGCCGCGTCTTCCGCTTGCGCATCTGGTCCAGGCACAGGTTCGTCACGATCCGGTACAGCCAGGTGCTGAAGCTAGAGTCCAGCCGGAACAGGTGGAGGTTTTTGAACACCCGCAGGAACGCTTCCTGGTAGATATCGTGAGCGTCGTCGGCTGACCGCAGCAGGTTCATCGCGATCTGAAGCACACCGCGGTCATAGGCGTGGACGAGCCGCTCGAAGGCTTCATGGTCGCCTTTCTGAGCTGCCCGGATCAGCGCCGCCTCATCCGCGTCGATGGGCGAAGGCCGGTTCATCGCCGGCGCGGCTTCCGAGTTCACGTAAGGACCGCCACCTGCTGATTGGACGACTCTCTGAGAAAAGTGTAACGCCCTGAACCACCTCCGCGCCCTGCGGTGGGTAGGTGACAGCTGGCCATGGCCTGACCCCGCCGGGTCCCGCTTGGTAACATGAACACGGAGGTTTCGGCCTCTTAAATGAACTCCATCGGCGAAACACTGCGGCAGGAACGCCTCCGGCAAGGGCTGGATCTCGAGCAGATCGCCGAATTGACCAAGATCACCCCCCAGATGCTGGAGGCCATCGAGTCGGATGACTTCGACAGGCTTCCCGGCAGCTTCTTCGCCCGCAGTTTCGTCCGGCAGTACGCCCGGGCTCTGGGGCTTGACGAAGAGGAATTCGAGTCGGAATTGAGGCGGGTGGCGGGTTTTGGTCACCCGGCCGCGGAAGAGGCCCAGCAGGCGGCGGCGCCGATGCCGGAAGTCGTCGCCCGGCCGCAGCCTGTCCCCTCCGCCCGCCTCAGCCCGAGCCGGCAATCGCTCGGCTCGCTGGTCGCGTTCCTGCTGATCGCGGTGGCTTGCACGACCATCTATAATCTCTGGCAGAAGACGCGAGCGGCGGCGGCCAAATCTCAACAGGTTTCGACACTCCAGACGCCCTCGCCGCCGCCCGCGCCGCTGCCCGAGGCAACCCCCACCCCTTCTCCTGAAGCCGCCACTCCCGCCGCGACGCCGCTCGAGACTCCCGCCACCGAGCCGACCGCGACACCCACGCCCCAACCCAGCCGGCCCGCGCCGGCGGAACCCAGGCAGCCCCCGCCTTCGGCCCCGGTGGTGGAATCTCCGAGCATCCACCTGGAACTCCGGGCCACCTCCGAAGCCTGGGTACGCGTCGTCAGCGACGGCAAGACCGTCTACAGCGGCGTGCTGCAGCCCAACGAAGCACGGGTTTTCGAAGGCCGGTCCTCGGTGATGCTCCGCACCGGCAACGCCGCCGCGCTGGCCGCGACCTACAACGGGAAACCGCTAGGCGAGCTCGGCCCGGAGGGACAGGTCCGCACCATCCAGTTCACCTCCTCGGGATTCCAGGTCGTCGCTCCCACGGCGCCCGCCGCTACGACCGACCAGCCCTGAGCGTCTCCTGACTCCGCGTTGCAATACATCGGTAGATATGAGAAAATACCGATGTATTGCAACAGACTATGCCGACCGCTTCCGCCCGGATTCTGGAGATTGCAAAACGGCAGCGACTCGTCCGCCCGCGCGACCTTGCAGCCCGCGGAATTGCGCGCGAGCACCTGATCCGCCTGCTGAGGAAAGGCGTTCTCACACGAGCGGCGCGCGGCGTCTATATGCTCGCCGCCGCTCCCGTCACCGAGCATCACGGTCTTGCCCTTGTCGCCAAGCAGGCTCCCAACGCCGTCGTGTGTCTGCTGTCCGCGCTTCAGTTCCACGGTCTGACGACCCAGCAACCACACGAGGTCTGGATCGCGGTCGGTGTGAAGGCGCATAAACCGGCCATCGCCTGGCCGGCTGTGCGCGTCGTCCGGTTTTCGGGCCCTGCCCTGAATGAAGGCGTCGAAAACCACGAACTCGAGGGCGTTCCTGTCCGCGTCTACGGCATTGCCAAAACGGTCGCCGACTGCTTCAAGTACCGCAGGAAGATCGGCATCGATGTGGCCATCGAGGCACTGCGGGACGCGATGCGAAGGCGGATCCCGGTGGATGACATCTACCGCTTCGCGAAGATTTGCCGCGTCGCGAACGTCATCCGGCCCTACCTGGAATCCGCCGCATGAAGAACAAGAAGGTGGTGAACATCGCCGCCTCGTTCCGCGCACGCCTATTGGATCTCGCGCACCAGCGTGGGGAGGACTTCCAGTTCATCCTCGCCCGTTGGATGATCGAGCGCTTTCTCTACCGGCTCAGCATCTCGCGCCACAAAGAGGGTTTCGTTCTGAAGGGCGCCATGCTCTTCGCCGCATGGACTGGCAAGGTCTACCGCCCCACGAGAGATCTCGACCTGCTCGGCTGGGGCAGCCCTGACCCCGATCGCCTCGTGAGCGCATTCCGCGAGATCTCAATGATCGACGGCGGCGACGGACTTGTTTTCGATCCAGGCCGGATTGAGGCCGAGCGAATCAAAGAAGATGCCGAGTATGAGGGAGTGCGTGTCAGAATCCCGGCATCGCTTGACGGCGCCCGCCTGCTGCTACAAGTCGACGTGGGATTCGGGGATGCGGTCGAACCGCCTCCCGGCGAATTGACCTTTCCGGTCCTCTTGCCGGCCGAAGCACCCCGACTTCGAGCGTATCCTCCTGAGGCCGTCGTCGCTGAGAAGCTGCACGCCATGGTCCTTCTGGGGATCGCCAACAGCCGCATGAAGGATTTCTACGACCTTTGCACCATCGCGGAATGCTTTTCCTTTGATCTGCGGGCGCTCGCTCGCTCCGTTAGAGCTACGTTCGAGCGGCGTCGAACAGCCGTGCCCACGGATCGGCCGTTTGCCTTCACACCGGAATTCCTGGAGGACGGAACGAAGCGTGTGCAGTGGCAAGCCTTCCTCAAGCGAATCGGGATCGAGACCGATCTGACCCTCTCGCAAGCCGGCGAGCGAATACGCGAGTTCTTGCTTCCCGTGCTCCAAGCGGCTACGACCGAATCCGCACTCCCCCGCCGGTGGGGGCCCGGCGGCCCGTGGAGGTGAGCTGCCGGAGATGGCGCCTCCTGCCTCGCCCCTCCTGTCTCCTGACTCCTGCCTCCTGTCTCCTTCGTGTTATCCTCGTTCCTCAAGAGATTCGGAGCGTAAATTCGATGAACACAACGGATAACCTCAAAGAGGCGTTCGCGGGAGAGAGCCAGGCGAACCAGAAATACCGGGCCTTCGCCAAGAAGGCAGAGCAGGACGGCATGCCCCACATCGCGCGCCTGTTCCGCACCGCCGCCGAAGCGGAGCGCATCCACGCTGAGGGCCACCTGAAGAGCCTCGCCGGGATCGCCTCAACCGCGGAAAACCTAAAGGCCGCCATCGAGGGCGAGACCTTCGAGTACACGTCGATGTACCCGCCCATGCTCGCGCAGGCCGAGGCCGAAGGCCATCGCGCCAAGGTGATGTTCGGTTTCGCGCTGAAGGCCGAGGCCGTCCACGCGGAGCTATACAAGAAGGCGCTCGAAGCCGCCGCCCAGGGAGCCGACCTGTCCGAGGCGCGCTTCTACCTCTGCCCCTCCTGCGGCAACATCGAGTTCGGAGTTCCGCCCGAGAAGTGCCCCATCTGCGGAACCCCGGGCGCTAAGTTCGTCGAAGTGACGTAGCCGCCGCTACAGACCCTTATGAGCCGGCGACACCGGCGCTCTGCCGCGCGCCCGCCGCGCTTCCAGCCTCGCCGAGCGCGTCCGCTCGCGCTCGAGCAGCAGAAGCTCGCGCCGTCCGCGTAGCTTGATCTCGTCGCTCACCTTGCGCCAGAACTTGAGGAAGTAGTCCGCCGCTGAGATCATGGCGAATGCCACCACCAGCCACATCCACCACATCGCCCACGGCGCGATCCCCTTCCAATGCATGCCCAGCAGGAACAGCGACACGGCCACCACTTGCGAAACCATCTTGGTCTTGCCCAGCTCGCTGGCCCGGATGGTATAGCCGGCCGCCGCGGCGATGCTTCTGAGGCCGCTCACCGCGAACTCGCGTCCCACGATCAGGATCACGATCCAGGCGGCCACCACATGCACCTGCACCAGCGCGATCAGAGCAGCCGAAATCAGCAGCTTGTCCGCAATCGGATCGAGCAGCGTGCCGACCGTGGTCACCTGCTTCCAGCGCCGCGCCAGGTAGCCGTCGAGCAGGTCCGTCGCCGAAGCCACCAGGAAGATCCCCAGCGCCACAAGATCGTGGCTGACATGCACCTCGCCGACGGAGAAATACACCCGGTCTTGCACCAGCGCCGCCACCAGCAGCGGCACGAAGAAGATCCGGAGCAGCGTCAGCAGGTTCGGCAGATTCATGCGCCCCCTCAACTATAACAAGTGCGCGCTCGCGGAGCGAAAAGGGACTGGCGCGCGCTTCTCATCGCGGCGCTTCGGGAGTGAGGGCGACCCGCCGCGCCATTTTGCTGTGACGCGGCGGGCTCCGTTGCGAAAGAGGGATCAGCGGCCGAGCGGGATGAACAGCGATCCTGCGATACAAGTGGTGCGATCGACCACAAATAGCCGGATCGCCTTGATCGTGCCGTCGACCGGAACGTCCTGGTCGATTTGGATCCCGTCCTTCATCGCCGAGCCGATCTCCGCGGCCGAGAAGTGCACCGTCGGATGCGCCATGCCGGGCGCACCCACCAACCCCGCGGCGCCGTACCTCACCCAGGAGACCGTCACCTGGCCATCGTAGGCGTCCCCGTGGCGAATCAGATGCAAATCCGCCGCGTCCACGCGGAGCTTGAGGCGGACGGAGCTTGCGTCCGCGCCGGCTGCCAGCGAGGCGCGAAGACCAATATCGGACACGTTCCCGGGTGCGTTAAACGCGGCGACCAGAGCCCCTTGCTCCCTGGCGGCGGGGTCTCTGGTGTCTTTGGCCGCGAAGAAGTGATCCCTGGTCACAAGGGTAACGCCCTTGCGCGAGCAGATCAGCTTCAACGAGTGGTATTTGCCGTCCCAGCCTTCCTTCGGCTGTTCAAACGCAAGCGCGTAGCCCCCCTGCGCGTCGGCAGCCGCTTGCGTGAGCGAGCTGGCGAGCGTGTCCTTCTGGAACCACCGCCCCGCGACAGCGTTGGCGAACTGCTCGTTACCTCGCACCCAGCCCGGGTCCAGGGTGCCCTCGTAGTTGACGTTGTAGATGCTGGTGTTGTTCTTGTCGAGCGTAGTCGTCAGATGGGGAACATACAGTGCACAATCGACCCAGATGCCGGTCTTGCAGCTGGTGTCGCCCGATCCCGGTGCCCATGGCACCCCGACCGAGTCCTCCATCCGACTCGCCTTCGCACCGACCCCGCCGACCACATCCTTGTAGTCCGTCTGGGCCCTGCCTCCGTCGGAGGTAGCCTGCGATGGCAGCACGTTCGGTATGTTGTAGCTGAGCCAGACGATCTGTCTCGGCCCGGGGAACGCGGCCAGCTTCGTGCTCAGCGTCTCCAGCGCAACATAGGTTTCCTTGGTGGTCCCCTCCACGGTCTGGCCAGCGGGCTTCGGCAGCCCGGCTTCCTTCCCGGCCTTATCGATCATCGCCCCGGCATCTTTCATCCAATCCGTCTTAGCCCAGTCTTCCACGGGGTGCAGTGGCTCTATGGTCCCGTCCACGTTCAGTCTGTACAGGAAGAGGGACTCTCCCGACTTGACCTGGTCCAGGGTCGCGCGCAGATCCTTGAGCGCTTGGAGTTGCGCCACCCGCTCCGGGTTCAGCAGGTCGATCAGGATGATGGTGGGGGGGCGCACGGTGGGCATGAACCGGTTTGAGACTTCGCCCGCCACCGCCGGCGGCACCACATTAGCGTGGAATAGCGAGATGCGGCGGTCCTTGCCTTGGTCGCGCACCTTGATGTCGTCAGCCGTCAGATCGCCGACCGGCTTGCCGGCGCTGTCGGTCGCCACCACGTTCAAGCGGACCACTCTCACCTGTTCGGGCGGATTGTCCGCGGCGCTCGCCAGCGGCGCCTGCAGAGCCAGAGTGCAACTGGCTGCTACGATTCCCCCAAGCAACTTTCGCCCGATTGTCATGGGCCCTCCTTTTGACTCAGACCTGAGAATCCTGTATATGGATAACACTCTATAATCGCTCGCCGGGGGCGTTCTGTCCATCGGGGGCGGGCCGCCTCCCGCCGAAAGGCGCAAAAGGCCGCACAAACGCCCGCTATTCATACCGCGACGACACGACCTTCAAGTACAATTGAAAGGCTGGCGAACGTCAAGATCGCGCCAGCGCACGCGGCTGCGCCAGGCGCGGAGGCCGAGCATGGTTTTCCAACGAGCAAATCGCCGGGCGTGGGTGCGCTATTCGGTCGCTGTCCTCGCTGCCGCCGTGGCCGCGGGCATCCGGGTATGGCCCTTCGGATTCTTCGGAACGAAAGCGCCCTACATTACGTTCTCGCCGGCCGTGATCCTGGCCGCCCTCTACGGGGGCTTCTCGGCGGGGCTGGTGGCAACCGTGCTTTCGGCCCTGCTCGTGACGTATTTCTGGATCGAGCCAGTCGGCCAGTTCACCATTCACAAGGCCGCCGACGCCTGGGGGCTCGCCTTCTTTGTCTTGAGCGCCACCGCGGTTTCCTGGATCTCCGAAAGAATGCATCGCGCACAGGCGCGAGCGGGCGAGGCGGAGGCTGAGGTAAAGCTCGCCGCCGAGCGGGAGCATGCGGCGGAGGAAATCGGCCGTGTGACCGAGCGTCTGCAACTGGCCGCCGAAGCGGCGGAAATCGGCATCTGTTCCTGGACGGAGGGGACGCCCGATCTGGTCGTGGATGCCACATGGAAGCGCCTGCTCGGCCGTTCTCCGGACGCCCGCGTCACGCTTGAAGACTGGCAGGCCGCACTGCACCCGGACGACCGCGAGCGCGTGGTTCAGGAGTGGAACGCCGCCCTCGCACAGCATGGCGATTTCAATACCGAATATCGCGTCGTCTGTCCGGACGGGACCGTGAGATGGCTCGCGGATCGCGGGCGCGCCTCCTGTGACGAGCAGAGCGCGGTGGTCCAGTTCGCGGGGGTCACCGTAAATGCCACCGCACGCAGGCAGGCCGAGGAAGGCCGCGAGCAGGAGGCCGGAAAGCTGCGCCGTCTCAACCGCGCCCTGAGGGCGATCGGACGGAGCAACCAGGCCCTCCTCGTGGCCACCAACGAAGCGGCGCTGCTCGAAGAGACCTGCAAGATCGTGGTCGACGAGTGCGGCTACGCTATGGTGTGGGTCGGCTTTCGGGAGGAAGATGAGGGCCGGACCGTTCGCCCCGCGGCCTTCTTCGGCTTAGACGAGGGATATCTCGCCAGCCTGAACGTCACTTGGGCCGACACCGAGCGCGGCCGCGGGCCCACCGGCACGGCGATCCGCACCGGCCAGGTCCGTCTCTGCCGCAACATGCTCACCGATCCCCTGTTCCTGCCCTGGCGCGCGGAGACGACGCGCCGCGGCTACGCTTCTTCGGCCGCCCTGCCTCTGCTGGCCGAGGGACAGGCCCTCGGCGCGCTGACCATTTACGCCCGCGAACCGGACGGCTTCCCGGACGATGAGATCAAGCTGCTGGCCGAGCTGGCCGGCGACCTTGCCTACGGCATAACCGTGCTTCGACTGCGGGCCGCGCACGCACAGGTGGAACAGTCCCTGCGCGAGAGCGAAGAGCGCCTGCGCCTGGCCTACGAGGGCGCCCATGCCGGCGCTTGGGAATGGGACCTGCGGACCAACGAGAACGTGTGGTCGGAGGAACTCTGGAAGGTCTATGGCCTGGAACCGCACAGCGTGAAACCTTCCTACGAGGCCTGGCGCCAGATGATCCATCCCGAAGACCGGCAACGTGCCGAACGGGCGGTGCAGGAGGCCGCGCGCAACGGGACCACTCTCGAGGTTGAGTTCCGCGTGCTGGATCGGGATGGGACGGAGCGCTGGCTGCTGGCCCGTGGACGGCCTTTGCTTGATGGTGCCGGCCAACCGGTTCGCTTCACCGGCATCGTGGTCGATATCACCGACCGCAGGCGTGCCGAAGAAGACGTGCTCCAAGCCTCCGAACAGCGCCGGCTGGCGCTTGAAGCAGGCGGGCTCGGAGCGTGGAACTACCACTTCACGACCGGGGAGGTCGTGTGGGACGATCGCTGCCGGAACCTGTTCGGTATCCCCTCCGGCACGCGGATCGAATACAACTCAGCCATAGACCGTATTCACCCCGACGACCGCGCCGCCACCAACCAGGCGGTCGAGCGCGCCATCGCCGGCTCCGGCGGCGGCGCCTACCACCAGGAATTCCGCGTCGTCTGGCCGGATGGGTCCGTGCACTGGGTGTCGTCGCACGGGCGCGTGTACTTCGAGGGCGAAGATGAGAATCGCAAGGCCGCGCGCTTCGTCGGCGTGAACCTCGACATCACCGAGCGGAAGCGGGCCGAGGAGAACATCCGGCAGTCGCAGAAGCTCGAGAGCATCGGACTGCTGGCTGGCGGGATCGCCCACGACTTCAACAATCTGCTGGTGGGAGTCATCGGAAACGCCAGCCTGGCCGAGGACATGCTTCCGCCAGGGAGCCCGCTGGCCGGCATCCTGAAAGGCATCGTCCGATCGGGCGAACAGGCGGCGCATCTGACGCGCCAGATGCTTGCCTATGCCGGCAAGGGCCAGTTCGTTCTCGAGGAAGTGGACCTGACGGCGATGGTACGGGAGACCACCGTTCTGCTGCAGGGCTCGATCTCGAAGAAGATCGCATGGCACTTCGACCTCTCTTCCGCGATTCCGGCAGTCGAAGCCGATCCCAGCCAGATGCAGCAGGTGTTCATGAACCTGGCACTGAACGCGGCCGAGGCGATTGGCGACGAGGTCGGTGTGGTGTCGGTGGCGACAGGCGAGCAGGAGCTCTTTGCCGCCGAGCTCGGGGGCGAACTGGAAGGCTGGCCCATCCAGCCCGGCCGCCACGTGTTCCTCGAGGTCCGCGACACCGGCTGCGGGATGAACGCCGATGCCATGACCCGCATCTACGATCCCTTCTTCACCACCAAGTTCCAGGGACGGGGTCTAGGATTGGCGGCCGTCGCCGGAATCGTGCGCAGCCACAAGGGCGCGATCCGGCTGTCGACGGCGCCAGGCACCGGCAGCTCGTTCCGGGTACTGTTCCCAGCCATGGCGGCTCCGGCTGCAAAACTCGCCCGGCCCCAGCGGCGGAAGCAGAATCTGGCCGGCCAGGGGGCCATCCTGATCATCGACGATGAGGAGATTGTGCGAGACCTCGGCAAGCGCTCCCTCGAGCGCCAGGGTCACCAGGTTCTGGTGGCGGCAGATGGCCCTGAGGCAATCGAGGCCTTTCGCTCGCAGGGAAACCGCGTCCAACTCGTCATTCTGGATTCGGGCCTACCCGGAATGAGCGGCGCGGAGACGCTGGTGCACCTCCGCGAGTTGAAACCTGGCCTCGATGTTCTCATCTCCAGCGGCTACTCAGAGGACGAAGCGCTTCGTCCCTTCGGGGATGCCCGGATATCGGGCTTTATTCAGAAGCCTTACCTGGCGCAGGATCTGGCGCTGGCTGTGAAATCGGCTTTGGCGAAGCGGCAGACGACGGTTTGATCTTATACTTGGAACGCTTGCCGAGCTTCTTTACCTTGAACTTGCCTACCTTGTATTTGCCCGCCTTGTAGAGCTTGGCCTTTTTCTGCTTCGCGCGTTTGCAGGCGGTATGGGCCGGCGACGCGACCGCAAGCGAGGTCGGAACGCCGCTCAGAGACGCGGCGATGACCACAGCCCAAAGCAACTTCCGCACGCCACAACCTCCTCACCCTTCTATCGGCTGTCCGCGGGGCAAGCTTCAGTTTGCCACGGGTCGCTCACACCCGCGAACCGCAATTGCCGCAGAAGTTATTGCCGGCCACCCACACCGCTCCGCAAACCTTGCAGAAGTCGCCCGGCGCGGCAGACCCCACGGCGGCCGCCAGGGGCGCGGCAGCCTGAGCCGGACCCGCCTGCCCTGCCAGCCGGCGGACATCGTCTGCCACGTCTACCGCCAGCAGCAGTCCTTCCGCCGCCGCGTAGAAGCCCGCCAGTACGGCCAGCGCCAGCAGGCACATCTCCACCAGCAGCAACGCTCCACCCAGGAAACTGGCCTCCAGATTCGACGCCGGCAGCAGTCCTCCCAACGCGCCTAAGAACGCAAGCGGGCTGACCTTGGCGAGCCACAGAAAAACGCAGCCCCCGATGCCCACACCCACCAGCAGCGTAGCGTACACTTCTCCCGTCAGCCGGCACAGGATCGACACCACCGGAATCACGGCAAAGCTCGTTTCGCCCAGTTGACCGATGTTCCGCGCGTGGTAAAAGTGGATCTCGACCACGCAGGCGAAGGCCGCCAGCAGAATGAGGGAGAACAGTAGCCCACCCAGCGTGGCTTCGGTGGTAGTGTCAGGCCGGAAGGAGTACTTGAGGATTTCAATCACCAGCACCAGGCCGCACAAAGCGAGGACGATGCCCAGAATCCTGAGTGCCAGCGCCGCAACCTTCCTAATGACCCGTCCTTCGCTCAAGGCGTTCAGGACGGGAAAGAAGAAATGAGGCATGTTGTACGTACAGTAGCCGAAATCGCCGGCCGGTGCAACACAAACGCGCGCGCTCCAGACAGAGGAATCTGCCCGGAGCGCGGCGGTACTTCAGAATAGAGGGAGAACCCTAACTCGCGAGCGTGACGTCCTCTGCCTGGAGCCCCTTCGGACCTCGCTTGACAGAGAACTCAACCTGAGCGCCTTCGTCCAGCGACCGGTACCCTGGCATGCTGATGGCGCTGAAATGGACGAAAACATCCTCGCCGCTCTCGCGTTGGATGAAACCAAAACCCTTGGCGGCGTTAAACCACTTCACAGTTCCTTTTTCCTTCATGTTACTTGAGCTTCCTTAAACTTTCCCCTTTTGTTCGCGTCAATAGACTCCAAGCGCAGAACTCCGAACGGGCTTGGACACGGACCCGTGAAGTACACCGGCTAGCGAGGACTCCCACAGCGGTAAATGCCAAAACCGATTCAAAGCAAAGACCTGAAGCAACGCGACCCGATTATACCACAATGGCCAGGCGATTTATAAAAGAAAGTTAACTTGACCTCGGGGGGCCATCCAGGGCGGGATGGGGCTGGAGGCAGGTCCACGCGACAGGCGCCCGAAAGTTGAAGCGGGACTGCGCGGGCCTCCACCAGGTGACCGATTCAGGGAGGTTCAGGGACGCTCCGCCGCGATGAGCCAGTGCGCGCCCTCGGAATCGGGATCATCGAGGAAGGCGTCATCGCGGCGAACGATGCGAAAGCCGGCGGCTTCGATCTCTGAGGCCGCCAGATCGACGGACAGGACGTGATTGTTGGTCTGCTTGTCGCGCGGGCGACTGGCTGTGCGGTTGGGGCGATTGTCCATGATCACCAGGCGGCCGCCCGGCTTGAGCCCCTCGCGAATGTGCTGAAGCATAGCCTGGTATTGCGGCATTTCGTGGTATGCGTTCACGATCATCACGGCATCGAGCGGTGAGGCAGGCAGCCTGGGGTCGTTGGGCTGGCCACGAATCACCTCCCCGTTGCGCACCTTGTGCTTCTTGAAGGTCACGCGCGCCGCAGGAATGCCCCACTGCTTGTCGTCGCCAATATCCTCGCAGTAGACCTTGCCGGTTGCTCCCACGACTTGCGCGAGGATCACCGACAGTTCGCCCGATCCGCAGCCCACATCGGCAACCCGGCTGCCGTCCGCGATGCGCAACTCCCGCACGATTTCGGGCATGCGGATCTCCTTGAGGCGAGTGCTCTTGGGATAGGTCTTCTCGACCAGGGTCTGGACGTCGGGGGCGGTCTGTGCCCATAGTGCGAACCCGCAGGAAACAGCCAGAAGGAGGCGATGCATGTGCCTTTCACAAGTCTAGACGAAGGGGACCATCCTGAGGAACGAGCTCGAAGTGCAGGGGAAGGAGCCTGGTAGAGATGCTGATCAGCCACAGAGCCAGCGTCCCCAAGGCGACGAACCAGGCATAGCACAAGGCAATCCAAACTTGCCCTTCGGTTGTGCCGCAGCATTCCGGGCTCGGGAACCATCGATAGCTGAGGAAGATAGCCAATGCCAGACAGGCGATCGCGCGCACATGACGCCACCCGTCGATGACATAGATCTTCACACCACAATGAGGACAAAGGTCTTGCGACACGATGGCCAGATAGTCAAACAGACCAACCGCGGACACGATCCGGCGGACCGCCGCCATCGCCGGATACTCGAAACCCTCAAACAGATCGACCGCCGCTGGACGTATCCTGGCGTCACACTTGGGGCACTGCATCTCGGTCCGCTCCAACCAAAAACAGAGACGAGCAGTTGGCCCGGTTATTACACCAGTCGCTCCGCGTCCCGGCGCGGGATCAATACCCGTCCTCCTCCAACCGCACCTTGCCCGCGAAGTGGCGGTAGATGAAGACCGTGTAGGCCAGCACGAGCAACATGCCCGGGATGAACCAGACCAGCGCCACGGACAGACCGTATGAGGAGGTCTGGGTGTTGGCGATGGTGAGGCCGAGCCGCGGGTCGGTGTTCGACGGCAGCACGTAAGGGTAGATGCCGAAAACGGCGCTGGTCAGCATGCCGGCGATGAAGGCGCAGGAAGAGAGGAAGGCCTTCAGGTCGTCGCCGCGCAGGATGAAGACCAGCATGGCGATCAGACCTGCCAGAGCCAGGTCGGGAAACACCCAGCCCCAGATGTAGGTCGTCAGGTTGTGGAGAACCAGTGGCTGGACGCGGAACGTGGCCAGGGTGACCACGGCGGTCAGGAGCGCGACGGCGCCCCAGGCCCACTTCGCGATAATGCGGGCGCGGTGCTGCAAGAGATCCTCATTCTTAAGCGCGATCCAGAGGGCGCCGTGGACGGTAAGCGTGACGAAGGCCAGCAGCCCGACCAGAACGGTATACCAATCGAGGATGCCGGCTTTGCCGGCGGGCTGGAAGTCGGTCCAGAGCGGCAGGAAGAAGCTGCCGCTGGCATCGAGAGGCACGCCGCGAACGACGTTGCCCAGCGCCGCGCCGTAAAAGATCGCGAGCAACGCGCTGGCCAGCATAAACAGGGCGTCGAAGAAAGGACGCCACAGGTTGTCCTCCAGGTGGTTGCGAAACTCGATCGCAATGCCGCGCGTGATGAGCAGCCACAGGACCATCATGAGCGGCAGGTAGAAGCCGGAGAAGCTCTGGGCGTAGAGGTTGGGGAAGGCGAAGTAGAGCGTGCCGCCACCGGCGAGGAGCCAGACCTCATTGCCGTCCCAGACCGGGCCGATGGAGCGGATGACGCGGCGGCGCTGCGACTCGGTGCGGCCGACGGAGAAGTGGAGGATGCCGGCCCCGAGGTCGAAGCCATCGAGGATGACGTAGCCGGCGATCATGAGTGCGACCAGACAGTACCAGACGGTTGCCATAGGGGCTCCTTAGTTAAGACAGCGGGGCTGAAGCGCCACGCGGGCCGCGGCCCGCCCCACCGGAGAGGGGCTCGGTGCTCTCGAACTCGGGCTCGGGACCGTGCTCGAACTCGCGGTGCATGAGGAACAGAAACAGCATCGCCAGAAGCGTGTACATGCCCATAAAGCCGATCAGGGTGAATAGCGTGTTGCCGCTCGAAACCTGCATCGACGGGCCGGCGGCGGTGCGCATGAGTCCGTAAACCAGCCAGGGCTGGCGGCCGAGCTCGGCGGTCATCCAGCCGGCGGTATTGGCGATGAAGGGGAACGGAATCGCAAGCATGAGGACCCAGAGCCAGGGGCGGCACTCATAGATGCTCCCCCGGCGGAGCATCCACAAAGAGACCAGCATGACCGCGATGAACAGAGTCCCCAGGCCCACCATGATGTGATAGCTGTAATACAGCAGCGGGATGTTATCGGGGCGGTCCTCCGGGGGAAACGCGTTGAGGCCTTTGACGTGCGCGGCCCACTCCTGGTAGGTGAGGAAGCTCAATGCGCGTGGAACCAGGAGCGGATTGTCGAGCTTCTGCTTCTCCATATCCGGCTGGCCGAGAATGGCGATGGGGGCGCCGTTGGCACTTTCGAACAGGCCCTCCATGGCGGCCAGGGTCACGGGCTGGTAGCGCGTGACCATGACGCCCTGCCGGTCGCCGGTGGGGAACAGCATGAGGACCGAGGCGATGGCGGCGACGATCACGCCGGTGCGCACGAAGATGCGTCCGTATTCCTCCTGCTTCTGGGCGAGCAGGTAGAAGGCGCCGGCGGAGACCATGACAAACGACGCCGTCACCACGGTGCCGAGCATGTTGTGGATGTACATCCAGAAGGTCCAGGGGTTGAGGATCAGGCCCCAGAAACTGCTCAGGACGACGCCGTCGCGGCCGGGCGCGTATGCGACGGGGTGCTGCATCCAGGCGTCCGTGGCGACGATGAAGAAACCGGAGAGCCAGGTGCCCGCGAGCAGCACCAGCGAGGTGAGCCAGTGAAGCTTGCGGCCGAGGCGGTTCTCGCCGTAGATCAGCAGGCCCAGGAAGCTCGACTCGAGAAAGAAGGCGAAGACGCCTTCCATGGCGAGGGTCTGGCCGATGACGCCGCCGGCGTACCGGGAGAAGCGCGACCAGTTGGTGCCGAACTGAAATTCCATGGGAATGCCGGTGACCACTCCGACGGCGAAGGTGATGGCGAAGATCTTGGTCCAGAAGCGGGCGGCGTGGTGATAGCGGTCGTCGCCGGTTTTCATTGCGATTGACTTCAGCACGAAGATCAGCAGGGCTAGGCCCATGGTGAGCTGCGCGAAAAGATAGTGGAACGTGATGGTGAAGGCGAAGTGAAATCTATGCAGCGCCAAAGCGGAGTCCATGACCCAAAAACCCCCGATAGAAGTATGTAAGATTCATCGGATGCTGGCAAGTGCATGGAGGATGCAGGAATTTGTTATTCCGGAATCATCCCTAGCGTCCCCAGCCACTTCTCCACCAACTGAGGCCATCCCGTAATCGGAAACTTCGTGCGCCGCAGCCCGAACGCGTGCCCGCCTTGCGCGTACAAATGCATCTCCACGGGAACCCCGGCCTTGTTCAGCGCGACGTAGTAAGCCAGCGAGTCGTTCACATTGTCTACGTGGTCGTCCTCCGCTTGCAGCAGGAACGTGGGCGGCGTCTGGCTGGTGATATGGAGATCGGGGTTCAACGCCAAATCTCCAACCGAAAGAGGATCGGCCTGAGGAACCACGAACTTCGTTTTCCCCTGCTTAGCATCCCACTGCGCCGCGGACAGCGACAGATGACCCGGATAAATGGCCACCGCAAAATCGGGGCGGCAGCTCTCCTTGTCGGCGGCATCGACAGCAGGATACAGACGCGTCTGGAAGTGAGTGCTTATCGCTGCCGACAGATGACCGCCTGCCGAAAACCCGAGCACGCCAATCTTGTGCGGATCGATGTGCCACTCCGCGGCGTGAAGGCGCACCAGCCCCACCGCCCTCTGCGCATCCTCCAGCGCCATCCGTGATTCCGGGTACGGCCCCGATTTCGGATACGGCCCCACATCGGTCACGCGGTATTTCAACAGCACACACGTGATTCCCCTGGGCGTCAGCCAGTCACAGACCTCCGTGCCTTCAAGATCGATGGCCAGAATCTGATAGCCCCCACCAGGGAAGACCACCACTGCCGCGCCGGTGTTCTTTCCCTTGGGCGAATAGACCGTCAGCGTAGGCCGCAGCACGTTGCTCACATAAACCCACGGCCTGCCGGCGACCAGCTTGTCCTTCACCGTCCCCACAGTCTCCGGCCCCGCGACAGGCTGCGGATCAGGCGCCGCCCCCGGCCATATCGGCACTTGCGTATGTCCCGGCGATGGCTGCCACACCGGCTTCTGCGCGCACGCAGACACAACACAGAGGGCAAAGAGTAAGGTCTTCATTTCTCAAGATAGTCAATCAACCCGAGCAGGGCGCCCCAGTGATAAAAGCGGTCGCTGCTCATCACATCGTCGCCCGTTCCGGTGATGGCGTTGTAGTTCTCGTGTACGTGACCGTTCGCGGTCCATTCCTTCTGGAACAAAGCCAGCGACCGCTCGGCCAACTGCTTGCGGGCGGCGGGCTGGTCGTAGTTACGCAGTCCGAGGTACACCAGGAAGTTCATCGGTCCCCACACGCGGCCGCGCCAGTATTCCTGATCGCGGAACGCGGGATCGGACCGCGCGATGGAAGGGATGACCCAATCGCCCCAGAACTCGGCCGGGTTGAGCAGATGCTCCTTCACCATGCGATCGGCCTGCTCCGGCGTGGCTGCCTTGGCCAGCAGTGGATAGAAATTCGTCGGCGAAATACGCGCGCTGAACTTGCCTGTATCGAGATTCTTGTTGAGAAAGATGCCGGTCTTCTCATCCCACAGCGTTCGCAGGGCGGCGCGGTAGTGGCTGGTGCGATCTCGTAGCTCCTTCGCCTCCGTGCTCCTTCCAAGCACGTCCGCGATCTCCGCCAGCGCGTCGGAATCCGCAACGTAAAGGCTCATCAGGCCGACGTCCGCCAGGTGCATCTGATGCGATTGAGCATCGAACGGCGCATCGTCGTACATGGGGCTGTTGTCGAGACCAGATTCGTACTTCGCGGCCTGCAGAGTGCCCACCGAGTTGTCGTCGGGATTGGAGGGCCCGTTGCCAGCATCGCTACCCCACACCAGATAGCCGCCACGGTCGCGGCGCGCGGCCCACCAGCGGTTCCAGCGGAGAAGCGGCTCGAAGGCGTCGCCGAGGAGCCAGCGATCATGAAACTGCCGGTAAAGGCCCAGTACCGTGATCGCTCCGACCGGCGGTTCGGAACGGTCGAAGCTCTTCCATCCTCCCGCGCGCGCATAATTCGGAACGAAGCCCTCCGCGGTGCTCTCACGCAGCGTCTCGATGGCGTCGGCGTATGCCAAGTCGCGGTCCCCGACGGCCGCCATCGAAGCGGCGAAGAACGTATCCCAGTCAAACAGGACGTAGCCGCCCCAACCGGTGGACCACACGCGGCTCACGGGCGAAACCACGCGGGATTGAGACGGCTCGTAGATGGTGTCCCAGCCGAGAACGGTCTCGATGGCTTCGGAGACGGCGGTGCCGCGCGGCCGCTCGCGGTCGAGAACGGCGCGAATCTGTTCGATGGAGCGCGGGCGGCCGGTGCTGAGGCCGACCGGCTGGTCGAACGGCGCCGCGAAAAACGGCGTCGCGATGGGGAGGGATGGGGCGGCCGTTTCTTTCGCTGTCGAGAACGTTGGAATCCGGCGCGATCCGTTTTGGAACTCGATGTGGTCGCCGTCGCGGGCGACGCTCCCCGGGAGATTCCAGAGCACGCCGGCGGAGAACACGAGCGTGGGGAGAACGGCGCTTTTCGAGCTGAGCGGCGTGGCCAGCATCACCAGGTCGTCCCCGTCGTGCGCGCTCTGGAGCAGGAACGAGTGCTCGCGCCACGCCAGGCGCAATTCCGTGTAGCTGCCGTTCCACGTGTGAGGCCCCGGGAAGACCTGTTCCACTCCGATGCCCTGGCGGCCGATCAGCGCGTCGGACAGGAATGCGTCCGAGTTCAGGCCCGTGTTGTGCTTCAGCCCAACGCGGATGGTGAACCCCTCCGGAAGCAGAACCTGCACCGCGACGCTGTGAACGTCCCAAGTGTTCCAACCCCGCGCGAGCCGGTGCTGCAGCGCGTCGTATTCCGGCGAGCGAGCCGGCGTCTGGGCGGCAAGGCAGGAAGAGACGGCCACCAGGAGAATCGAGCGCATCCGTCTTTACAGACTAGCAGTGGAGGCGAGGGCTTGGGAGGATCATTGACAGAGTGTCACATTAGATATAATCTAAGGGCGTGAGGGATGCTGGGGCGATTAGACGGTCCTTGGAAGACCGCGGGTTGCGGTGCACTCCGCAGCGCTTTGCCGTAATGGCATTCCTGACGGAGCACAACAGGCATCCCACGGCTGCGGAAATCTTCGAACGTGTGAATCGCGTGGATCCGCGCTCTTCAAGGGCCACGACCTATAACAATCTGCGGGACCTGGTGCGGGCAGGTTTAGTTCGTGAAGTGGCCGTCGAGGGCCGTGCCGCTCGATTCGATGCGACAGGTATGCCGCATCACCACTTCATCTGCGACCGCTGCGGCAAGGTTGAGGACATGGACTGGTACGACGTGCCCCGGCCTGCTTCGCGCTCGCTCGGCAAGCGGATCGTTCGCGAATGCGAACTCATTTTCAGAGGGCTGTGCACGAAGTGCGCTCCGCGTCACGCTTCAAGGCCAGACCAAATTGAGGGAAAACAAATACATGGGTGAGCAAAACTTGTCAACCGAAAGTAAGTGCCCGGTGTCGGGCGGCGCTCCGAGACATACGGCTAGGGCCACGACGAATGCGGCCTGGTGGC
>CAZBQQ010000045.1:0-34002 GCA_964493965.1 uncultured Solibacteraceae bacterium | reverse complement strand
CCCTTTAGGGATTCCATCTTTGCCCTTGACAAATTCTTATCATGGATGTCCCACCGCTGCTCCTCTGTCGGTTATGCTGCTCGACATGTGCACTCGCACTACACTAGCTCAGGCTCCCGTTCCTATTCGTGTCCATTCGTGTCCATTCGTGGCCAAAAGCCTTGTTCTCAGGGTTTCCGAAACGTCAGCACATAAAACTGCCCCTCCCGCAGCTCTTCCAGATGTACCTCCAGCATCTCGGGAGGCACCAGATCGACAGGTGCGCTGACCGGCGCCTTCCGGTTCTTGAAAAAGCTGCCAGGTTGCTTTTCGTACACACCCTTCACGTGTTTCTCTGTTTCATCGGCGATCAGCAGCAGGCTTCCCGGCTTCGCAACGCGAATCATCTCCCGGATCGCCTTGGCGCGGTCGTTGAAGAAGTTGATGCCCCCCACATGAAAGACGACGTCGAAGCTCGCGTCTGTGAAAGGCAGCGTCTCGGCATTCCCCAGATACAGATCGGACTCCAGATGCCAGCGGCGCAGGTTGCTCTGGCAGTTGACCAGCATCTCGGGAGACAGATCGAGCCCGGAGAGCTTCACCCCGCCAGGCAGGTATTTGAAATTGAGACCGGTGCCCACCGAGGTCTCGAGCACCGAATCGCCGGGCTTAACTTCGAGCCGGCACATATAGCTGAGAAAGTAAGCGTCCCGGTTGAATCCCTTAAGCGCGCAGAAGACGCGCTGTACGTCGTCGTACATGCCGCCGATCATCTCATACAGGTGGTTGTATTTGAGGTTGTCGCCGCTGAGATCTTCCTGCTTGAGAAATGCCGGGATTCCACCGCGAACTGGGAACCGCTCTCCGGAACTGCTGACCAATACTTCCCTGCCCCGCTCGACGGCCACGTGCAGGGGCTTCCCGGTATAGGGGCTTTGTAAGAGAGCAACGGTCTCCGGCCGCTCGGCCCACGATTTCTTTTTCGTGCGATTGAGCAGCGCCCAGATGGCCAGAACAACCGTACCGCCCAGCGGAAGCCAGGCAAGGCGCGCGTCAATCACAAGGGTACGGGGCAGCGCCATCACCAGGATGAAGAGAGCGCCGTAGAGCGCCGCGACCCAGCCGGTCTTCGAGCCGCGGAATTCGTAGTTCCACATCCATACAACCCCCGCCGCGACCCAGTCGACAAGAAAGAGGACGGCCCAGGAATCGGTCGCCGCGGCCCGTGGAAGCCAGCACAAAGTCAGCACCTGTAGGGCTGCTGCCGCCAGCGGAAAGGGAAGGGTCGAGAGCAGTCCTGGCAGGCGCGGGCTGGTGAGGCGATGAAAGGTGAGGGGAAGAACACCGAGCACCGTTGTGAGCAAAATCCACCCAATATGTTCAAATGCCCCCGCGGGCCCGGCGTGCAGCAGGATCCGCCAATCGCCAACCAGATGAGGAACGAACGCGAAGGCTATCAGCCAGAGAAAACCGCGCCGCGGCCTTTGCGTCAGCACGAACCATACGGCCCCGATCGGGCCCGTCCAGCGTCCCACAGAGGGAAGGAAGAAGCCGAGAAGAAAGAGGATGGTGACAGCCCAGGCCACAATCTGCCGCCCGCGGCTGTATTCGGTTTTCGTAGCCATATATTGCGGTTCTCCTTTGGATTTCAGTGCGCGCGCGGCTTGCGGATTCTCGCGCCCGGCTTGGAAGCAGCGGCTGCCTCCATGGCAGTAAGCGTCGCCAGCGCGGATTCGCCCCACTCGAGCGCGGCGCGCGTCAGCGCGATTCCCAAGCTGATCGTGAGCATCCAGAACGGCTGATGGGGGTTTTGCGATGCCTGTGTTGTGGCCATCGTTTCCAGGCCCAACAGGGTGTCCAACATGCTCTGGTTTCTTCTCTGCAGCTCCTGGACGTGCGCGATCGAAACGCCGGGCGCCGCCTCCCGCCCCAGGAACAGCTTGAGCAGAAACTCGTTGCGCGGCGGATCGTTCTTGAAGGGCACGGCGAGCCACTCCCGCAGGCACGCGCGCCCGGCCTCGGTCAGCGAGTACACCTGACGCCCCTTCCTCGCGCCTTTGTCCGGCTTGCTCGCCACAATCAGTCCTTCGGCAGCCAGCCGTTTGAGCGTCGGATAAATCTGCCCATAGCTCTCCCGCCAAAAGTAGCTGATGCTCGATTCGGCGCCTTTGCGAATGTCGTATCCGGAAAGGTTGGGCTCGATGCTGAGCGCGCCCAGGATCAGGTAAGAGGTCTGATTGCGTGCCATGCCTCTACAAGATATATCTGCAAGATGTATTTGTCAAGCCCCCGTTTCTCGGCCGTGCCGCCGGTCACACCTTACCAGGAAAAATGTAGCGAGCGCGTATCCTGAGTCTGCTCTTTGCCTTACGGGCGTTCGCAGCCCTCGGCCCGCGGTCTGACCGTCCGATTTCCGGATCCGGAATTGTACAATCTTTTGCCACTATGTCCCCACACGAGATCGCCTGCCCAGCCGATATCGGCCCCGACCGCACCCTCTTGTTCTGGCTGGACAGCAGCCTGACCTTCTCTGCCCGGCCGCATCTGCGCCTGGCGATACACTGGCTCCGCGAAACCGCTCCCGGCCAGTTCGGTCCCGACCTCTCGAGGCACTTCGAACTCGACGGCGGCGCCTCGGTCGAGGCCACCCTCTCGGCGACGTTCCTCGCCGCCGTGGCTCTCGACGACCAGGGGCGTCTGCGGCTGCGCATATCCAGGTGGCGTCCCGCGAGCCTCGAGGTCGAAGCCCGGCCCGACTGGGAGGCGAACCCCAATGCCCTGCTCCGCTCCCTTTTCGCATTCGATCCCGAGGCGCCGGGCAGAGCGCCTACGCGGCTCGCGGATGCGATCTATGAGCAACTGTTCCGGGCCCTGGAGATTCAGTGTGCGGCCGAGTTGAGCCGGCTCACGGCTCGCGGCACCGCGATTGTCGACCGCTCCTTCGACTTCACGCCGGAGGGTCTGGCCGCCTTCCGCTCCGCCCTCGAAGGGCAGGCCGTGCGAGACAACCTGGCGCGATTGCTGGGCAACGACCGCAGCATCGAGGTGCATCTTCCCTGCCTCGGCCGCACCGAGTGGCCGGACCGCTGGAGCAGCCTGGCCAACGCCGAGCCGGTGGCGGAGCCGGACGGCCGCATCTTCGTCCACGCCAAACCCGGCCAGGAGGCTGCGAAGAACGTCTGCCAGACCGCGATGGCGCTGGCGGCCCCGCTTCTCTATCCCCAAGCCACCGGATTCCACATCGGCTTCACGGACAGCCAGGCGTCAACGGCCGCGCGGTTGGCGCATTCGCTGCCGCACGTGCTGCGTCCCTACGATTTCGGCCCCGAGCCTTGGGAATGGCTCGCCACGGCCCCGGCCGGCGAAGTCGTGGCGTCCGTGTCGCTCAGCGTTCCCGGCAACCTGGCCGAAGCATGGCTGCGCGCGCCCGGCGAGAGAGACCCGCTGTTCTTCGATGTCTACTCCAAGGTGTCCGTGGCCGTACAAAGGGCGATGCGGCGCTGGCTGCCCTACGTCTATTTCAGCGATCTCAGCCGGTTCGAGAACCCGGCGCTCGCCTATTCGCTGCTCTTCTACCGCAGCACCTACCCGTGTTCCGGCAAACCCCGCAGCGATTTCGCCTACGACCTGGTGGCCGTGGACAGCCCCGGCGTCGCGCGGCCCTGGGCGGCTCGCCCTCTGGCATCCGCCATGGGACGCGCCGAGCGGCTGCTCATCGCGGGCGGGCGCCGCGACCTGGCGCGCTGCTACCGTTCCTGGAGGGCGCGTGACGTACTCGATGGCATCCTGCTTCGCCCGCGGTTTATCAACGAGCTGTTGACCAACGACGAGTTCTTCATCGGCCGCATGGTGGGCCTGGGCCTGGCTGGCCGAGACCTGGCCTCGCGCCTCGGCGTCAGCGCGCGCCGGACGGCGAGGGATCTGGCCATCGTGATCGAGGCTTTCAGCGCCGCGGTCAACCGCAAGCTCAGGCGCGTGTATGGCGGCCAGCAGGCCGTGTCGCTGGGCTCGCTGCTCATGGTCGAAGCCACCCGCGCTCTGGCCGTCGCCCTAGGCAGCGATGCCTCGATCTCCGCCACCCTCCGCTTCCAGGCGCAGGGCCTCGAGCAGACATTCACGAACCGGTGCCTGGCCTGAAGCCCGCCCCCGATTCGTCCGATCTATTCTTTGATGAAGCTCGCACTCTTCCTGGCGCTCGCGGCGGCGGCCGTATCCGCCCAGAGTCCCGACGCCATCGCGCGTCAGCGCGCCGCCATCGAACGGCAACGCGCCTCCGTGAGACAGCAGGCCAGGGCGAAATCGCCGCCCACCGCGTCGTTCTTTACCGTTCCCTGGGATGAACCGCTCTCGCCGCCGCCGGACGGGGCGCCCGCCATCGTGGCCGACGCCGAGTGCCATCCCATTCCGAAGGATCAGATTGAGCCCATGGTGCGGGAGATCGCCCAGCGCGAGGGCCTCACTCCGCAACTGCTGCGCGCCGTCATCGAGAAGGAGTCCTCGTATCTGCCCTGCGCTGTTTCGCCGGCCGGCGCCGAGGGCCTGATGCAACTGATGCCGGACACCGCCAGCGGCCTGGGCGTCGACGATCCGTTCGACCCGCGCCAGAACCTGGATGGCGGCGCCAGGTACCTCAGGCAGATGCTCGATCGCTACGGCGGCAACCTGCTGCTCGGGCTCGCCGCCTATAATGCCGGCCCGGGCCGCGCCGACACCGCCGGAGAGTTTCCGCTCCCGGCGGAGACGACGAACTACGTGTCGCAAATCCTGCGCAAGCTCGGAGCTGCGAATTCTCCCAAGCTACCCACGATGCCGGTGCCGGTTTCGGAATAGGCGTCACTTCGGCGTGCCGGTGGCCCAGTATCCGCGCTTTGCGCTGACCACCCACTTGCCGTCGCGCGTGCGAACCGAAATGGTGCGGAACTTGCCGTCCAGATCGGAACGGATCGGGACGTAAGCCAGCATGTAGTACTCACGCCCGTCGGCAAAGGCGCGCTCGAGGCCGCTCAGAATGTTGTTGCTGTTTCGAAACGCCGTCCCGCCGGTGGCAGCCGCGATTTCCGAAAGCGTCTGGCCAGCCGAAGAAGCGGCCTGATTCATCGCGCTCGAGACGCCCGGCCCCACGTGCGACACGGCTCCCCGGCTCGAAGCGTCGAAGAACTCGGACGTATACAGCCCGCGCGAGTCGATGGTGTAGATCGGGATGCTGGCGTTCGCGGCCAGGCGCAGCACGGCCTCCAAGTCTGTGATGCGATCGGCGGAGTGAAGAGAGCTGCGCTCGGCACGCGGAAAGTAGGCCGACAACAAGTCGTAAGCCAGCTGGCCGGGCACAAGATCGAATCCGTCGGAAAACAGGATGATCGTCCGCCGCCCTCCTCCCTTCCGCAGTTGTTCGACCAGCCCGCGAAACCCACTCAGAAAAGTGACGGTGGACAGACGATCCTGCTCGGCGATTTGATCGGCTTCCGCCGGCAAGCTGTGCATCCTGGTTTCGCACTCCTGCCTGGCGTCCTTGTCATCGCAGATGGTGCGGACTTCGTCGAGCGTGCGCCGGAAGCTCCGCAGGTCAGACTCAATCGAGATTTTCCGGCTGCTCAGGAACACCTTCTCGAACTCCTTGCTAGCCAAAACCTTCAGCACCGCCTCCGGATCGGAGGTCGGACTCTGCAGAAGCTGCACGGAAGTTCCCAGGGATATGAGGACGTACTGCGCATCGCCCGCGCGTTCGGTATGGAACAGCTTCGAGAGGGATTCCCGAATATTCACCAGGCTGCTGAACGCGGTATGCAACGCGTCGATGCAGATCAGGTAAGTGCGCCGCACGGGAACCTTCGCGGGCTCAACAGCGGCGGGCGTCGCAGCAGCGGTAGCGGCGGGCGTCGCGGTGGCCGTTGCGGCGGCCGCCGCCTCGGGTGGCGGCGGGCCCGGGACACCGGCGGTTTCGACGCTGAAGCCCGATATCTTCTGCTCCACGCCGTCCTCGAGCACAGTAAAGTCGGACTGGGTCAGTCCCGTGACTGTGTGTCCTTCTTTGTTCCTCACCACCACCGGCACCAGAACCTGGCGCACTTCGACCTTGATGGTGGTCTCCGCCGTGGCTGCCGAAGGCGGGCGCTTCGACGCCTCGTAGCGGGACTTGAATCCAGCGTTGTCCGGCGCCAGCGTGGAAGCGATCCGGTATTCCTCCGTCGCGGCCTTCCGGTCCCCCGCCTTGTCGAGGACCTGCGCCAGGTTGTAGTGCGCGGCCGGATCCTTGGGCTGTAGCCGCACGCCGGCGCGAAGCTCGGTGGTGGCATCCGGCAGTGCCCCGCGCTTGAACAGCATGGCGCCCAGGAGTTCGTGAACCTGGCTGGAATCGGGGGCCAGCTTGATTGCTTCGCGCAGCTCCGCTTCCGCGCCCGCCAGGTCGTCCGTGGCACGGAGCGCCGCGGCCAGGTGGTAGCGTGCGACGGCAATCCCGGGATCGAGGCGCACGGATTCGCGCAGGGGCTGAACGGCCTCGCCGGACTTGTTGTCCAGGCCCAGAGAGATGCCCCGGTCCAGCAGCTCCCATGAATCTTCCGCGATGGGTGTCGCGAGCGACCAAACGCCCGCCAGTTTCTCCTTCAGATCCGGGTCGGCTTCGGCGTCGATGCCGTACACGCGGTAATCCGAATAGCGATGCACGCTCACGGCCTCGCCGTCCGAGTAGCGCGCGTGAACGGTCACCTTGGCGGGCAGCCAGAATGTGCTTTCGATATAAGGGAAATTGACCGGAGCCAGCGACATATCGTTGGTCAGGATTTCGAGCGGTAAGCCCTTTGGACGCTCGATGAGGTCCGCTCGGAGCCGCACAATGCCATGGGTCGCGGCGTCGATCCAGACCAGGCCCTGGAACCTGAGGCCGCGTCCACCTTCCACGGACACGTGGCCGAGCGATTGCGTGCTTTCCGGGCGCTGCGCGAACGCCACCAAAAGAAGATCCGAGCCGCCCGCGGTGGTACGGCCCAGGTAGCGGAACCTCGACTCGGCCCGGAACTGCGGCAACAGGTAGCGGATCAGTTTGAAAAAGTGCCCCATGAGCACGAACTCGCTCGCGGGAGGGTGCGCAACGGCGCCCGTCGTGAAATCCAGGCGGGACTCCGAGAACTGACCGGGTGTAGCGTCCGTGGCCGCTTGAATCAGGTACCGAAAGTCCTCGCGCCGGCTGCGGCTGGCCATGCTGGGGTCGAAGCGCATCTCGCGGACGTGCTCGGTGCCGGCGACGTCCACCAGCTTGGCGAGCGTCGCGCGGAGGCTCTCGCCCGTGGTTTTGAGTAGTTCGTCCAGGCCATCCTGCTTGGAGTCGAACTGCGCGCCCTGTAGTTCAGGAACCGCGCGCACCAGTTCGGCGCTATCGCAATCGACGAACAGTTTCTGCGCGGCCGCAACGCCGCAGAAGACCAGGCTCAGTACAATGGCATCTCGCCAGGCCATACCCTACTCGTATCGCAGCGCTTCGGCCGGCGCGATGCGCGATGCGTTGCGCGCCGGGTAGATGGTCGCCAGGAAACTGATGGCGATGGCCATGGCCGCGATCCATACGCTGTCGATCCAGCGCGGGGCGAAGGGCACGAAGCTCAGCGCATAGACCTCTTCGTCCAGGCGCACCCAACGGTAAGTGTCGGCGAGGTACGAGAGCAGGTGGCCGGCCGCGAGGCCGATGGCCGTGCCCACCACGCCGATCAGCACGCCCTGAAACATGAAGATGCGCCGGATCTGCGTCTGCTTCGCGCCCATGGACACCAGGATAGCGATGTCGCGGTACTTCTCCATCACCATCATGATCAGCGTGATGAGAATGTTCAGGGCCGCCACCAGCACGATCAGACCGATGGTCACGAAGGTCACCGCGCGCTCCATGTTCAGCGCGTTCAGGATGTGCCGGTTCTGCTCCATCCAGGTGGAGGCTTTTAGTTTGGAGCCGACGACCCGGTCCACCTGGGTGGCCACTTCCGGCGCCTGATAGATGTCGTCCAACTTCAGCTCGACGCTGTTCACCACGTCTTCCAGGCCCTGCAGGCGCTGTGCTGCCGTGAGCGAGGTGTAGGCCCAGGTGGAATCGATCTCGAAGAAGCCGGATTCAAACAGGGCCGCCACGCGGAAGCGCTGCGAGGTCGGCCGCGTCCCGAACGGTGTCAGCTCGCCTTGAGGACTCATCACGGTGACGGTGCCGCCAACGGCCGCGCCCACCGTCTGCGCCAGGCTGGTCCCTAGAATAATGCCCGGCAGCGCGTCCGGGGACGGCCTCAGCCCGGCCAGCGACCCGGCCTTCAGGTGCCGCAGCATGTCGCTGGTCTCGAGTTCCGACCCGGTCTGGATGCCCTTCAGCGTGGCGCCGCCGGCGCTGCGGTCGGTATAGAGATACACCTGGCCGTAGAGCGCCGGAGAGGCGGCCACCACGTGTGGCACCTTCACCAGCTTCGCTTCCAGGCCCCGCCAGTCGGAGATGCCGTAGCCCGGCTCCTTCTCGAGTACGAGGATGTGAGCGTAAGCACCGAGCAGGCTGGTTTCGAGTGTCTTGCGAAAGCCATTGTTGATGGCCAGCGCCACCACCAGCGCCATCACGCCGGCCGCGACGCCCACCACCGAGATCACCGAGATCACCGAGACGATGGCCTGCTTGCGCTTGGCCTTGAGATAGCGGCGCGCGATGAAGAACTCGAAACGCCCGGTCACTTGCCTCCTGCGTCATCGGCGGTGCGCAGCGCGTCCGCCAGTCCGATCGAAGTCTCGGGCCGCAGCAGCGGGAACAGGATCACATCGCGGATGGACTTCGAGTTGGTCAGCAGCATCACCAGGCGGTCGACGCCCACGCCTTCGCCGCCCGTGGGCGGCATGCCGTAAGCCAGCGCACGCAGGAAGTCTTCGTCCATCTGCTGGGCTTCCTCGTCGCCTCGCTCCCGCATCTCCATCTGCCGGTCGAAGCGGCGGAGCTGTTCGATCGGCTCGTTCAGCTCGGTATAGGCGTTGGCGATCTCCATGCCGCCAGCGTAAATCTCGAAACGCTCGACGAACTCCGGCTCGTCGGGCTTGTTCTTCGAGAGCGGCGAGATCTCGACCGGATAGTCGTAGACCAGCGTCGGCTGGTCGAGCTGTTCCTCGACTATGCGCTCGAAGATATCGACCAGCTGCTCGCCACGGGACGGCTTGGTGGAGTGGCGGTTCAGCCACTCGGGATCGGCCAGGTCGGCCGGCGCGGGTTTCCCGTCGCCCTTCCAGTATTCGACGATCGCCTCGCGCATGGTGATGCGGCGCAGGTTGCCGAAGTCCAGCTTGCGGCCCTGGTACTCCACCTCCGCAGAGCCTGTCGCATCGATGGCCGCCTGTTTCAGCAGGTCGGCCGAGAGGTCCATCATGCCCCGGTAGTCGGTGTAGGCCTGGTAGAACTCGAGCATGGTGAACTCGGGGTTGTGGTGCGTCGAGATGCCTTCGTTGCGGAAGTTGCGGTTGATCTCGTAGACGCGGTCGAGGCCGCCGACGATCAACCGCTTCAGGTAGAGCTCGGGCGCGATGCGCAGGTAGAGGTCCAGGTCGAGCGTGTTGTGGTGGGTCAGGAACGGCCGCGCCGTCGCGCCTCCGTAGATGGTCTGCATCATCGGCGTTTCGACCTCGACGAAGTCGCGCGCTTCGAGCTGGCGGCGAAGGGAAGAGATGATCCGGGCGCGCGTCAGGAACACATTGCGCACTTCCGGGTTCGAGATCAGATCGAGGTAGCGCTGGCGGTAACGGATCTCGACGTCTTCCAGGCCATGCCACTTCTCGGGCATCGAGAGCAGGGTCTTCGAGAGGAACTCGAGGCGCTCGGCGTGCACCGAGAGCTCGCCCGTCCGGGTGCGGAACAGGTAGCCTTCGACGCCCAGGATGTCGCCGAGGTCGAGCAACTGGTAGAGCTGGAAGTCGGCGTCCGGCACCTCGCCCTTCTTGACGTAGATCTGAAGCCGCTCTCCGCCTCCGAGCAGGTGCGCGAAGCCGGCCTTCCCCATCCGCCGCACGGTCTGTAGGCGGCCGGCGATCCGTACCTGGACGCGGGGCTCCAGTTCCTCGGCCGTCTTCGGCTCGTACTGCGCGCGGATCTGCGGAATGGTGTGCGTGAAGTCGAAGCGCCGGCCGTAGGGCCGGTGACCCAACGCGCCGATCTCACGGATACGCTCCAGGCGCTGCTGCAACAGCTCTTGTTCCAAAGGGGGCTCCTTCCGATCCGAAGCTCCAATTATAATGGAGCGGTTGCCCTCAATTTCCATAGTAGTTCCTGCGTACAACGAAGAGCGGCGCCTGCCGGCAACGCTGGACTCCCTTCTCGCCTATCTTGGCGCTCGCGACAGGCCGTGGGAGATCGTCATTGTGAATGACGGCTCGAAGGACGGCACCGCAGCCGTGGCGGCGAAGTATGCCGCGAAGAACGCCTGCATCCGCCTCCTCGAGAACCCCGGCAATCGCGGCAAAGGCTACTCAGTCCGGCACGGCATGCTCGAGGCCAAGGGCGACTGGATCCTTTTCACCGACTCCGACCTCTCGGCGCCCATCGAAGAGCTGGACAAACTGATGGCCGCGGCCGGGGAGCAGGGCGCGCGCGTCGCCATCGGATCCCGCGCACTCGACCGCGGCCTGATCGAGGTCCACCAGTCGGCGTTCCGCGAGCTAGCAGGGCGCATCTTCAACCTGCTGATGCGCGTGGCCACCGGTCTGCCGTTCTCCGACACGCAGTGCGGCTTCAAGCTGTTCGAGCACGTCGCCGCCTGCGAGATCTTCCATCGCCAGAGGATCGAGCGCTGGGGCTTCGACGCCGAGGTGCTGTTCATCGCGCGGCGGCTGGGCTACAAGACCATCGAGGTGCCGGTGCGCTGGAGCCACTCGGAAGGCACCAAGGTCAGCATGTTCGGCGACAGTCTGAACATGTTTCTCGATCTGCTGCGAATACGGTGGAACCAGTTGCTCGGGCGGTATCGGTAGCTGACAGCTGAAAGCTGCTTCACCGCTTCACGATCACTTCGCGGAGATGGTCGCGGGTGAGGAAGAACTTCACCGTTTCGAATTCCTTGAAGAGGTTCTCGACGGCGCGGTTGTTGAAGAACTGGGCGGGCGGGCGCATTCCGCGGGGCGAGATCAGCAGCGTCTTGGCGTCGCCGATGCGGTAGGAACAGGTGGAGACCGTGGCGGCGCGCTCTTCGGCGTGGAAGATGGCCAGCAGATAAGAGCCCGGTTTCAGGATGCGTTGCAGGCGCTCCACCACGATCTTGAGTAACGGCGGCGCCAGGAATTCGAGCACATCCCAGACCAGCGCGCCATCGAAGTGCTGGTCCGGGAAGGCGAGGGTCTGCGCCAGAAACGCCTCGGCCTTTTCGGCCGATGACTGGTTTTCGTAAAAGTCGCCGCCACCGAAGGCGGCGTCGAGGCTGTGCATCAGGTCTTCGGAGTACAGCCGGTAGCCCTGGTTGGTGATGAAGCCGATGTTGGCCTGCGAGGCTCCGGAGAGATCGAGCAGGCGCAATCCGGTTTCGCCGTCGATGTGATTGAAGAACTGTTCGAGGCCGCTGCTGTGGCGCGAATAGACGCTGGCGCCGCCGTCTCGCGAGCGGCCCGCGGCCTGGACAACGGGCTGCGAAGACGAAGATGGAAAGCTACGCGGACTGTCTGAGTCAGCGCGAGAAGGTTTCCACCGGTCGTTGAACAAAAAGTTCCTCGAACCTTAGCGCTTGTCGCCGGCCACAGCGGGCGCGGCTGCCAGGGGGACTGCCTGGGCCTGCGGCTGTGGCTGCGGTTGTCTGGGCTGTTTGCCCGGCTCGGGCCGGACGATGTCGATGCTGCCCTTGAAGAACGCGCCGTCCTCGATTACGATGCCGCCGGTCTTGATGTCGCCGATGAGGCGGGCGTCCTTGCGAATGTCCATCTTCTCGATTGCTTCCACGTTTCCGTTCACGCTGCCGAGTACGACGACTTCGCGCGCGCGTATGCTGGCCTGCAACTTGGCGTGCGGTCCGATGGTCAACCGGTGCTCCGGGACCTCGACCGTGCCTTCCATCTCACCATCGAGATACAGATCTTCGCGGGCCAGGATCTGACCCTTGATGATCACGGACTTGCCGATGGCGGCCACGCCGCGGACTGCTTCCGTAGTAGATGCGGGCCGGGCTACCGTGGGAGCGGCGACTGGAGCCGGCTCTCTGGTGATGTCCGCCGGGAGCGGAGCGGCGGGCGCTGCAGGCTGCCTCACGTCTTCATCCTTGCGCTTATTCCACATTATGGTTGTCTCCGTCTTCTTTCCTGAACCTATGAGGACACTAGAAGTAAAGTGACCCAAACCCTCTATGGGTCTCTCTATACTATATGCCAGACAGCGCTCTGGCGGGCCGACCCAGGGCGGGAGCCCCGGTTGGGCGGGCGGCGTCCCGCAGGCGGGCAGGCCGTCCCGCTTCCGGACACCCCACGCGAGGCCCCAGGCGCGCCATCCCGATGTTTCCAGGGAAGTTGGCGTTTTGGCGGCCTCATTGCAAGACCTGTATATCTTAAAATGATGCTCAACCTGCTGTCCGACCTTCGCTACGCCTTCCGGTCCCTGAGAAAGGCGCCGGGCTTCACGGCGGTGGCTGTCCTGACGCTGGCGCTCGGCGTGGGCGCCAACACGGCGGTTTTCAGCCTGATCAACGCGGTCCTGCTGCGCCCGCTGCCGTATCCCCAGCCGGATCGGCTGGTGCTGGTCTGGGAGAGTGCTTCCTTTTTCGGCATCCGGGACAGTCCGGTGGCGCCGGCGAACTACGTGGACTGGAAAGCGCGCGGCCGCTCGTTTGAGGAGATGGGCGCGATCGAGGACCGCTCTTACCGGCTGCTCGGAGAAGGGACGCCGGAGGTGGTGGAAGGCAGCCTGGCCACGGCCGGCCTGTTCCGGGCCTTGCGCGTACGCCCGATGCTGGGCCGGATCTTCCGGGAAGACGAGGACCGCCCGGGCGCGCCCAAGGTCGCGATCCTCAGCGAGAGTTGCTGGCGGCACCGCTTCGGCAGCGACCCGCACATCGTGGGACGGAGCGTCCGGCTGGGAGAGGAAAAGCACACCATCGTGGGGGTGCTGGCGGCTCACACCGATCCGCCCACCGAATACAGCGGCAAGCCGGGAGAAATCTGGACGCCGTTCGGCAGCGCGTACACGCCGGGCGAATGGGCGGACCGCGGACGGCACAATCTGATGGTCATCGCGCGATTGCGGCCCGGCGTTCCGCAGGCACGGGCAAACGCGGAGATGGACGCCATCGGAAAGAGCCTGACGCGCGAGTATCCCGATACGAACGAAAAGGTGGGCGCCTTTGTCGCTCCGCTGCGAGACCATTTCGTCAGCTCCAGCCGGCCGGTGCTGGTGATCCTGCTGGGCACAGTGGCCTTCGTGCTGTTGATCGCGTGTTCGAACATGGCCAACCTGCTTTTGTCGCGGGCGGGGGCGCGTAGCAAAGAGGTGGCGGTGCGCGCGGCTCTGGGCGCGGGAGCATGGCCGCTGATCCGGCAGTTCCTGTGCGAGAGCCTGCTGCTTTCGGCTGCAGGCAGCGCGGCGGGGTTGCTGCTGGCCTCGACTACGTTCGAGTTCCTGGCGCACGTGGCGCCTGGCGAACTGTCCGGATTCAAGGAGTTGGCGGTGGATTGGCGCGTGCTTGCGTTCACGCTCGCGATCGCTCTCGCGACCACGGTGGTCTTCGGCCTCATTCCCCTGTTCCAGGTGCGGCGCCTGGACCTGAGCCACTCGCTGAAGCAGAGCGCTCGGACTTTGGCTGCGTCCTCGGGATCGCGGCGCGTGCGGGCGTGGCTGATTTCGTCGGAGGTGGCGCTGGCGTTTGTGCTGCTGATCGGCGCCGGACTTTTGATTCAGACTCTGGCGCGGGTGCGGGGCGTCGATATGGGGTGCCGGACCAGGAACATCCTCACGCTGCGCATGCCGCCTTCGGGGGCTCGCCCTGTGTTCGCTCAGGTGGTGGCGTACCAGAACGAAGTGCTGCAGCGGGTGAGCGCGGTTCCCGGAGCGGTCTCGGCGGGATTCACGAATCACATTCCGCTGATGGTGAAGGGCGATATCAGCGGCGTCGGCGCGGAAGGGGGCGATCCGAAAACACGGTTCCAATGCAGGGCGCGCGTGGCCGGTCCGGGATACTTGCGCACGATGGGAATTCCGTTGCGTCGCGGGCGCGATATCGACGAGCGCGATCGCGAAGGCGCGCCGCTGGTGGTGCTGATCAACGAGTCGATGGCGCGGATGATGTGGCCGAACCAGGATCCGATCGGCCGCCGGATCGTGTTCGCGACCGAGCTCCAGGTGCCGGTGGTGGGCGTGGTGGGCGACATACACCAATCCGGGCTGGACGTTCCGCCCGCACCGGAGTTCTACATCTCGGCGTCGCAGGCGCAGTTTCCGTCGAGCTCGCTCGCGATCCACACGCAGGGCGAGCCGGCCAGCCTGGCGGCGGCGGTGCGGCAGGCCATCTGGTCTGTGGATCCGAACCAGCCCATTACGGAGATGGCGAGCATGGAGGAGATCCTGGACCAGGAGGTGTTCCAGCGGCGCGTTCAGACCACGCTGCTGACGGTGTTCGCGGGCCTGGCGCTGCTGCTGGCGGCGATCGGGCTGTACGGTGTGCTGGCGCACCAGGTGGGGCGGCAGATCCCGGAGATCGGATTGCGCATGGCAGTGGGCGCGGCGCCCGCGGACATTCTGCGCCGGCTGATCGGCCAGGGGCTGCGGCTCACGGCGATCGGCCTGGTGGTGGGCGCGGTGGGAGCAGTGGCGGCATCGAGCCTGCTGGTGAGCGTGGTGTTCGGCGTGAAGCCGACGGACCCGGTCACATACGTAGTGGCGGCGCTGGTGCTGCTGGCGACCGCCGGGGCGGCGAGCTACCTGCCGGCGCGCAGGGCGATGCGGGTGGACCCGATGGTGGCGCTGCGGGAGGAGTAGGCGAGTGGCGCGCGGCGCGGGTGGTCCCAGCAGGTGTTCATTTCCGGGATTAGGTTGAATGTGCACTTTTTTGTTTTTCGTTTTTTGCTATCCGCCGTGCCGGCCCGCGGTGTAGGGCGAAGAATACGGCGAAATGTGTCGAACGCGGCTGCCGGGCTTTCGTTGAGTGCAGAACATGAGCCACCGGCACGAGAGTAACTCGGGGCGGATTGTTGTCAAGGCCTCAAGATCCGCAAGCGATTGAATCGCGGGCAAATCCAAAAATGCAAACCAGGTGAAATCGTTCCGCGGTGGGCCGGCCCTGCCCCGCAACCGTCGCTCGGGCCCGAGGTCGCCACCCTGCAGGCGCAGATCTGACGTGTCTGGCGCCGTTAGAGACCGCGGGAGCATAACATCGTTGGGATGCCCGGTCTGGTTATGCGTTGGTGGCGCGACGGAGAGGATTCCCGCCCGGTGCGAGTTTTCCGCTACGATCGACTTACTTGGTTCGTTGCGATCTTTGTCGGGACCATAGCGCTTGGAATGATCGGGAATCCGGTGTTTCGGCATCCGGCTGTGTGCGTGGTGTGGGGTTTGCTCGTGGCCAGGGGGTTGTGTGAGCGTAGGCGGGCGCTATTGCTCAGCGAGAGATCGCTGACATATCGCCCTGCCATGAACCGGGCCACTCAGGTGCCATGGGATCAGGTCGAAAGGGCTGAACGCTTCGCGAACGTTGGCGTGTTCTTCCTGGGGGAGATCAATTTGGTAGCCGGCTTCAGGTTCACGCTGAGAGACGGAACGACTTTTGGAATTCCTCTCGACTTCACTAGGCGCTCGGAGGTCGGCGAAGCTGTGAGCTATGTGAAAGTCATGCTGGCTGATCGCGCTTGTTTTGAGGGACCGGGATGACGAGTCAGCAGACAGGGGTACCGTTTCGGCGATTCACGGCTTAGAGTTGTCCAGGCTGTCCGTCGTTCGAGCGCGTGCCCGTCGCGCGGTCAACCAGCATATGAGGTTCATCACGGGGTAATACGATGGCTGGAACCTGGAGCCCACGTGGCTTTGCATCGGCGTCCAACTGATGTTGCCATAGTTGTCTGTTCCATAAGTGAAGCTCTGGCCCCATTTGCCGACGCCGCAATCCACCTGGCTCAGGCGACCCAGGTCGTCGTGCGTGTAGTTGGTTTTATCTCATTTGAAGTGATGATTTATTGTTAACTCGCAACAGCGGATACAGAATCATCGGTTTACGGCGTCGCACCAAGCCAGACACTGCGAGGGGGCTCGATAATTCTGTGTCACTTTAGGAACAACTAGGACAAAAGGTTGCTTAATGCAGAGTGGCGGGCATCCGCCCGGTGGGCGCGACTGAAGACCTTCGCCCCTGGCCCGCCCCACCCTTCCCGCGTTGTATGATTGCGAAGGCATGGCAACGCCACAGGGGCTGATCGCAGAGGGCGCGGGGCGGTTTCGCGAGGTGTTCGCGCGGGCCGGATACGATGAGGCGGGGCTGGTGGAAACCCTCGGCCCCATTCGGCTTCCCGGACGGCTGGGAGGGGACCGCTCTTACTTCCGGCGCCGGACGGGGCGCGGCCGGCCGCTCGACGCGCTCGTGCGGCTGTTCCTGCTCGGCCTGCCGGAGGATCTCGATGTGGCGAGGCGAGCGCTAGCCCCCATCCCGACCGAGGAGTGGGCGCGCGTGGGACTGATCGCAATCGAAGGGAACCAGGTCCGCGGGCTGGTACGGATGATGGCGTTCCGCAAGCTGGTGATGGCGTCGGACCATCAGGAAATGCCGGAGGCGCAGGGGCGGCTGGATCAGGTGATGGGCATGACCTCCAGCACCGTGACGCTGGCGAATTTCACGGTGCGGCGCCCGGTGCGCTCGGCGCTCGACCTGGGCACCGGGAGCGGGGTGCAGGCGTTCCTGGCGGCGGCGCACAGCGACCGTGTCTGGGCCACGGATTCGAGCGCGCGCGCCATCGACTTCGCGCGCTTCAACGCCGCGTTCAGCGGCTGCGAGAAAAAGGTCGAGTTCCTGGAGGGCGACACGTTCGAGCCGGTGCGCGGTCGCACCTTCGATCTGATCGTCTCGAACCCGCCGTTTGCGCTGACGCCCTCGCGCCGGTTCGCCTATCGCGACAGCGGCGTGCCCCTGGACGGCTTCGCGCGCCACCTGATCCGCACCGGCGCGAGTTGCCTGAACGAGGACGGATTCTGCCAGATCGTCTGCAGCTGGGCGCACATCGCGGGCCAGGACTGGAAGGAGCGCCTGGCGGAGTGGTTCCGCGGCACCGGCTGCGACGCCTGGGTGATGCGCACCGATACTGAAGAAGCCAGCGACTACGCGCACGGGTGGATCCGCGACACGGAAGAAGCCGGCGAGGAGGAATCCGCGCAGCTGTTCGACGAGTGGGTCGCCTACTATGCGAGCGTGGGACTCGAGGCCGTGAGCTCGGGATTGATCGCGATCCGGAAGGCCAGTGGCCGCCGGAACTGGCTGCGGATCGAGGACGGGCCGGCCAACACCTCGGGAGCGTTCGGCGAGTCTGTCCTCGGCGCGTTCGGCCTGCGCGATTTTCTGGAGGCGACGGACAATGCGGCGCTGCTCGCGGCGAAGTTTCGCGTGGCGGAGAGCGCGCGGCTGGACCACGTCTGCGAGTGGGAGGATGGCTCGTGGCGGATCCGCTCGGCTAAGATCCGGCGGGCGCAGGGGCTCCAGTACAAATCCGATATCGATTTGCGACTGGCGGGCATGGTGGCGCTGTGCGACGGCCGGCGCACGCTGGGCGAGGTGCTGGAGAAGGCCGCGCAGGCGATGGGCGAGGACCTCGAGCGAATCAGGCCGAATTGCGTGGCGCTGATGCGCGAGTTAGTGGAGCGAGGATTTCTGCTGCCGGTGGAATGAACAGGAGAGAACGGTGAGGCTAATGTGTCCGCTTGCTTACGCGCGCGGTTCGGTGCTGATGGGCTTTGCGGTGGCGGCTCTGGCGCAGAGTCCGTACCCGTTTCTGGACACCAAGCTGCCGGTTGAGCAGCGAGTCGACAACATCCTGTCGCTAATGACGCTGGATGAGAAGATCGGCTGCATCGAGAGGAGTTCGGGCGTGCCGCGGCTCGGCATTCCCGACGCGGGGCGCTCGGAAGGGTTGCATGGCCTGGTTCGAAAAGGCGGCTTCGGCGGGAAAAAGATCCCGACGACGAGTTTCGCCGAGGTCATCGGCATGGCGGAGACGTGGGATCGCGACCTGATCCGCCGCGCCGGCGCAGTGCAGGGATACGAAGCCCGCTATGTCACGCAGAGCGAAAAGTACAAAGAGAGAACGCTGGTGGTTTGGGGGCCGAACGCGGACCTGGCCCGCGACCCGCGGTGGGGCAGGGACAACGAGAGCTACGGCGAGGATCCGTTCTTCGATGGCACCATGTCCGTCGCTTTCATCAAGGGCATGCAGGGCGACGATCCGAAGTATTGGCAAGCCGCTTCGCTGCTCAAGCACTTTCTCGCCAACAGCAACGAGACCACGCGCGGAGGATCGTCGTCCGATTTCGATGAGAGGCTGCTGCGCGAGTATTACTCGGTTCCGTTCCGCATGGGATTCGTCGAAGGCGGGGCGAGTTCGTTCATGGCCTCCTACAACGCTTGGAACCACGTGCCGATGACCGTGCATCCGATCCTGAAGAGCCTGGCCATGAAGGAATGGGGCGCCGACGGCATCATTTCTTCCGATGCCCTGGCGGTGCAGTTGATGGTCACGCAGCACAAGTACATCAAGACCCAGGTGGAGGCGACGGCGGCGGCCATACGGGACGGCGGCATCAATCAGATCCTCACGTTCATGGTCGATATTCCGAAGCAGGTCAGGCAGGCGCTCGCCGACAAACTGCTCACGGAGGCCGACCTGGACGCGGCTCTGCGGGGCAAGTTCCGGACGGTGATCCGGCTGGGGCTGCTGGACCCGCCCTCGATGGTTCCCTACTCCACAATCGGCCGCGCTGGGGAGCCGGAGCCGTGGACGACGGAGAAGCACAAGACCGTGGCGCGGGAGATCGCGCGCGAGTCGGTGGTACTGCTGAAGAACGCGAACGGCTTCCTGCCGCTCGCAAAGGGCAGTATCAAATCGATCGCCGTGATCGGCCCGCATGCCGATGAAGTGCTGATCGATTTGTACGGGGGCCAGGTTCCCTACGCCGTCACGCCGCTCGAGGGAATCAAGGCCAAAGTGGGCTCGGCGGTCACGGTGAACTATGCCGCCAACAACGACGGCGACGCCGCGGTGAAGGCGGCCGGGGCGTCCGAGGTGGCCGTGGTGGTAGTTGGCAATCACCCTACCTGCGGCGACACCGAACTGATGAAGATGTTCAACGCGGACGTATCGAGCAAGCCGTGCAAGGACCTCGGCGAAGGCCGCGAAGGGCGCGACCGCGAGTCGCTGAGCTTGTCACAAGAGGAATTGGTCAAGCAGGTGTACGCGGCCAATCCGAAGACCGTGGTGGTGCTGATTTCGAGTTTCCCCTATGCGATCAACTGGAGCCAGGCGAATGTGCCGGCCATTCTCCACATGACGCACGCTGCGCAGGAACAGGGGACCGCGCTGGCCGATGTGCTGTTCGGCGATTATAATCCGGGCGGCCGGCTCAACCAGACCTGGCCGAAGTCGCTCGACCAGTTGCCGCCGATGATGGACTACGACATACGGCACGGCCACACGTATATGTACTTCAAGGGCGAGCCGCTGTATCCGTTCGGCTACGGGCTGAGCTACACCACGTTCCAGTATTCGAACCTGCGGCTGAGTTCGCTGGCGCTGCCGGAGCACGGAACCGTTACGGTGAGCGCGGAGGTGAGGAACACCGGGAAGCGGACCGGGGATGAGGTGGTGCAGCTCTACGTGCAGGTGGAGCGGTCGAAGGTGGAGCGGCCCGTGAAGGAGCTGCGAGGATTCCAACGCATCACGCTGAAGCCGGGCGAGGTGCAGACGGTGCGGATTCCGCTGGCGGGCGATTCGCTGGGCTTTTGGAATGAAAAGACGGGCCGGTACGAGGTGGAGCCGGGGCGCGTTCGGGTTATGCTGGGCGGTTCGTCGGCGGACGTCCGGCTCGAGATGACGATGTCCGCCAAGTAAGCGGCGTGGGGCGGCTCTCCAGAGCTGCGCCGGACGTTTACGTCCGGCTGGACGGAGGCGGGTCTGGAGACCCGCTGCAGGACTGGAGTCCTGCCCCACCGTTTCTTAGCTGCGTCGGGGCCGGCGGCGCAACACCAAGGCGACAACCAGCCCGCCCAGGCACATAAGCGCCGAAGCGGGTTCGGGCACACTCGCGTCACCGAGGGCTGGAGTGCCGGCGGCAGAGGTGAGGGTGACGGTCAGGCTCCAGTCCGAGTTGTCCTGAGCCATGGTGAAGGGGTCGCAGAAATACGCGGTGCCAGTTCCGCAGAACCCGTAGGCATTCGTGAAATTCTGGTTCGCGGCGCCATCGTAGATGAAGCCGTCGCTCAAGGAACCGTTCCAGTAGTTGTCCCACTGGACTAAGGCGATGGTGAATGTGCCCGGAGGGAGAAAAAGCGGCGGAGTAACGGCCGGCGGCTCGAGCAGGTAGGCGTCGTTACAGAGGCCAGCCGGGCTGTAGTTCGAGTACCCGTCCAAACAAGCGGGATCGCCGCTCTGTTGTTGCACGGGGTTGCCCGAAGCGTCGAACATCATCAGGAAGGTCGGGAATCCACCGGTCGCTCCGGACGTCGTGTAGGCCAGAAGCGATTCCGGCGCGCCCAGGGTGACGTGAAAGAGTTGCACATCGTTGTCATAGGTGAAATTGCCGTTGAACGTGAAGGACGCGCTGTCGGCATAAACGGCCGGGGCGACCAGCAGTGCGAACAGTCCCGTTAGAAGCGGCAAGATACGGCTGAATCGATACATATTTGCGAACCTGTCTTTCCGGACCTGATCATAGCATGTAATCGGAAGACCGCTGAAACTCAAACGCCTCGGAGCGGGGCTCAAGCCCCGCGCAGGCGTGGACGCCTGCCCCACGGGTGGCCCCTACTTCTTCGTGAAGGGGCCGCAGTCCGCGCCGAGCCAGCGGCCGGTGAAGGTGACTTTGGCGTCCAGTTTGTGGACAGCGTCCTGGGAGCTGTACTGCGAGCTGCCCTTGGTGCTTTCCGGGCTGACGGCCTCGACGTGAATGTCGCCGGTGCTTCGCACCTGGCCTTTGGTGCACTCGAAGTGAACGTCGGTCTTCGTGCTCGAGGAGGCGAGAACGGTGCGCTTGCAGACGGCGTGGGCGTCTTCGCTGAGCGCAAATGGCTTCTTCAGGTCGTCGGCGGTCATGCAGGCCTTGATGACGCGGGTCTGTTGGCCGACGCCTCCTTTGGCCTTGGAGGCGGCCTCGGCCTGAGAGCGCTGGTCGGGCGAGAGCCTCGACATAACCTCCGGGGGGGCCGGCGCAATGCCCTTGGCCTGGGTCGTAATGGTGGTCTCCCAGAGACCCGGTTTTACCTCGAGCGGTTTGAAGTCGTCGGCGGCAAGGCAGGCGAGCGGCAGCAGCAGAGTAATTGCGAGCGTGAGCCTATTCATGACATCCCCCGTTTGAGCCCGGTCATCGGGCCCCTATATCGAAGATGCCACGGCGACCGGGTACGGCGCAAGAAGTTGGTCTTTGTTGCGAAGGATTTTCGTTTTGTGCTCCTCTGGAGCTATGGCGAACGGCAAGGTGGCCTTGCGTTTGAGGGGCTTGCGCAAGGCTTACGGCGACGTGGTGGCGGTGGACGGCGTCGACCTCGACGCCAGCGCGGGCGAGTGCTTCGCGCTGCTGGGACCGAACGGCGCCGGCAAGACCACCACCATCGAAATCTGCGAGGGGTTGCTCGCGCAGGACGCCGGGACGGTCGAGCTTCTCGGTTTCACTTGGGAGAAGGACGAGCGGCAGTTGCGGCAGCGCCTGGGGGTACAGCTTCAGGAGACGCAGCTCGCCGATAAGCTCACGGTTGCAGAGACCCTGCGGCTGTTTCGCAGCTTCTACGAGCGCGGGCCGGCCGTAGCGGACGTGGTGGCGATGGTGCAGCTGGAGGAGAAGACGGGCGCGCAGGTGCGCCATCTTTCCGGCGGCCAGAAGCAGCGGCTGGCGATCGCTTGCGCGCTGGTGGGCGACCCGGACCTGCTGTTCCTCGACGAGCCTACCACGGGGCTCGATCCGCAGGCGCGGCGGCAGATGTGGTCGCTCATCGAGCAGTTCAAGGGGGACGGCCGCACCATCATCCTCACCACTCACTATATGGACGAGGCGGAGCGTCTTTCCGACCACGTCGCCATCATGGATCACGGGAAAGTCATCTCGCTCGGCACGCCGCGCGAGCTGATCGCCTCGATCGGGGCGGATCACGTTGTCGAGTTCGCCACCGGCGGGGCCGCGCTCGACGTGACGGTGTTCGAAGCTCTGAAGGGCGTGCGGCGGGCTCGCGCCGACAACGGCGGTTTTCAACTGCAGGTGACCGAGCTGCACCTGGCGGTTCCGGCGCTGCTGGACGAACTGGATGGCCGCGGCATCGCGCTGACCGAGTTGCGCACGCACTCCGCGACGCTCGAGGACGTGTTTGTCACTCTCACCGGGAGGCACCTCCGTGAAGATTGAAACCGGACGGCGGGCGTTTGTGGATCATCCCCTGGTGCAGCTGACGCTGGTGCGGTTTCGCGAGTTCCGGCGCGAGCCCGAGGCGGTGTTCTGGGTGTTCATATTCCCGATCCTGCTGGCGGCGGGGCTGGGCATCGCGTTCCGGAACCGGCCAGCGGAAGTGGTGCGGGTGGGCGCGGAGAACGCCCAACTGGCGAGCGCGCTGCGCATGGAGAAGACGCTGGCGCCGGAAGTGGTGAGCCGCGAGGCGGGTGAGCGCGGGCTTCGCACGGGCCGCATCGTGCTGCTGGCGCTGGCCGGTCCGCAGGGCGGCGTGGTTTATCGATACGACGACACCAATCCCGACGGCCGGGCCGCGCGGCTGCTGGCCGAGCGCGCGATCCTGCGGGCCGCGGGCGTGCACGATCCGGCGCCGGAATCCGACAGCCTGGTGCGCGAGCCGGGTTCGCGGTACATCGACTTCCTGATTCCCGGCCTGGTGGGGATGAACCTGATGGGCAGCGGGATGTGGGGGATGGGCTTCACGATCGTGGACGCGCGCCGCAGAAATCTGCTGAAGCGGCTGGTGGCGACGCCCATGTCGCGCGCGCAGTACCTGCTCTCGTTCCTGCTCTCGCGGCTGACGCTGTTGTTCGTGGAAGTGGCGGTGCTGGTGGGCTTCGGCGTGGCGGTCTTCGGCACTCCGCTGCGCGGCTCGCTGTGGGAACTGGCGGCGCTGTGCGTACTCTCGGCGTTCTGCTTCAGCGCGCTGGGGCTGCTGACGGCTTCGCGGGTGCGGACGATCGAAGCGGCGTCGGGCCTCATGAATGCCGTGATGCTGCCCATGTGGATCGCTTCGGGCGTTTTCTTTTCGGCGGAGCGGTTTCCGGCCGTGGTGCAGCCGTTCATCCAGGCGCTTCCGCTGACGGCGGTGGCGAACGTGCTGCGGGCGAACATGATCGAGGGCGCCGGCCTCGCGCAGGTGCGCGGCGAGGTGGCGATTATCACTGCGTGGCTGGTGGTGTGCTTCTTCGTGGCACTGCGGCTGTTTAGGTGGAGGTGAGACAGCCTTCGGCTGTCAGCTGTCAGCTTTCAGCCGTCAGCTTTCAGCTGCGCGATTCACGGAACGAACGATAGCGCTTCAAGGCCGCGGGATTGTTTGCCTCTTTCACGATTCCCACCGCGCGAACGGTGGCGGCGATGTCAGTTCAGCTTCGCGTCGCTGAAGCCGTTGAAGAACATGTACTCGCCGTCGGTTTTGAGGTCGGGTTCGTTGGCTAGTTCCTTCTGGTGAACCTTCATGGCCGCGTCGAAGGCCTGGCGGACCGAGGTCTGGTGGTCGTGCAGGAAGGCGTCCCAGAACGTCTCGGCGAAATAGCGGCAATAGGTTTCGTGCTTGCTGTCCACGTCCGAGATCACGATGGCTTTGCTGCGCGTGCCGGCGAAGGCGTCCACGAAACCGCCCGAGAAACACTGGTCCATGATGACGATCACGTTAGCCGGCAGGCGTTCCACCTCGGCTCGCAGATCTTCCGGCGAGAGCTCTCCGTGGCGGAGGACGAGAAAAACGCCCTGGTCGTCGTAGTCGCCGTGGCCAGTGCCGTAGATCAGCACCGTGTCTCCGGCGTGCGTGATGGCGGCCAGCTTGTCCATCACCTGCGTGAAGTGGGCGGGGATGGGGCTGCAGACGGGGGTGCGCTTCGCGGTCGGATTGCGGCGGTCCTTGGGAGAGACGACGAAAATGTTCTCTTCTTCGAAGCCGAGGGCGCGCAGCGTGCGGTAGGCGCGGGCGATGTTGCTCTTGTGGTCTCCGGCGTTATCGGCGTTGGCCAGGACGGCGTATCTTTGCGGATGCGGACCCGGGGCCGGGTGGGCCTGCTGGGTTTGGGAGCGGCCGGCGCCGCAGCCGGCCAGGAGCAGGGCCAGCACGGTTATGCAGGCTTGTCGGCGCATCCTATTTCGATTGTCCCATGCGGGCCCGGCGGGTCTGGAGACCCGCTGCAGGACTGGAGTCCTGCCCCACTTAGCCAGCGATGATGGCGTCCGCGGCTTGCTTGCCCATTCGCACGCAGTCGGGGATGCCGATGCCGTGGTAGGCGTTGCCGGCCAGGTGCAGGCCGGGGAGCTGCTTGAGGCGGCTCTCGATGCGGGCCAGCCGCTCGGCGTGCCCTACGGTGTACTGCGCCATCGAGCGCGGCCAGCGGGCAACGTGCGTGAAGACCGGCGTCGCCGAGACGCCCATGACGGTGAGCAGCTCAGCTCGCACGTGGGTCACCAGCTCGTCGTCGGAGAGCGCCAGCACGCTGGGGTCCTCGCCACCTACGAAGCAGCGCAGGACGGCCTTGTCCGGCGGCACGCGGTAGGAGAACTTCGTGCCGACCCAGGTGCAGGCGACCAGCAACTGGCGCTCGCTCTTCGGCACCAGGAATCCGAAGCCGTTGAGCGGGTGCGGGAAGCCGGCCTTGTCATAGCCGAGCGAGATGGTGATGGAATTCGAGTACGGGATGGAAGCGAGCAGCGCCGCCAGGTCGGCATCCGCGGAGCCGAGCAGCGCGCCGGCCTGATAGGCCTGGCAGGCGAGAACCACGTGATCGGCGGGCAGCCATTGGCCGCTCATGCGCACGCGCCACGGCGCGCCTTCGGCGGAGCGCTCGACCGCGTCGGCGGGGGCGTGCAGCACTTCCGGCGCGGGCCGCGTCTGGGCAACCAGGGCGTCGATGAGCTGGCCGAGTCCACCTTTCAGAGTCTGGAACAGCGGCTGGCCCTGGGCGTGTTTCGCGGCTTTCCGTCGCTCGCGCAGGACCCCCTTGGTGAGGCTGCCGTACTTGCGCTCGAGCTCGACGAACCGCGGCAGCACGCTGCCCACGCTGAGATTCTGCGGCTCGCCGCCGTAGACGCCCGAAAGCAGTGGCTCGGCCAGGTAGTCCACCGCTTCCCAACCGTAATGCTCGGCGACGAACTCGGCCACGGAGCGGTCGGGCTGCCAGCCGTTGCGCGGGCGCCGGAACCACTCGAAGCCCATGCGCACCTTGGTTTCGAAGCCCAAAAGCCTGGTGCGGACCAGGGGGAGAATCCGCGTGGGGATCATCAGCATCAGGCCGTCCGGCAGAGGCACGAGGCGCCCGCGCTTCAGGACGTAGGTGACGCGAAGGTGGTCGTTCGAGCCGATGACGTCGCCGCCCAGGCCCAGCTCTTTGATCAGGTGCAGGGCCCATGGCTTCTGGGCGAGGTAGCTATCGGGCCCGGCTTCGAGCACGCAGCCTTCGACGCGCTCGGTCGAGATCACGCCGCCCAGCCGCCCTTCGCGTTCGATCAGAGTGGATGCGACGCCGTGCTTCGCCAGGTAGTAGGCCGCCGAAAGACCCGAGATCCCGCCCCCGACGATGACTACCTTCATAACCGATCTCGCACGACGGCAGCGAGGGCGCGCGCGAAGGTTGGAGAATCGTTCAGCGACTCGGGACGGCGCAGCGCGATGCCGCGCTCGCGGGCGTAGTTCTTGAAGGCAATGTCCACGTCGTAGAGGATTTCGACGTGGTCGCAGACGAAGCCGATGGGGGCCAGCACCATCTGGTGGACGCCCGCGGCGGCGTACTCGTCGATGCGCGACTCGACCGTCGGGCCGAGCCACTTGTCCTCCGTGAAGCCCTGGCTCTGGAAGGCGAAATCGGAGTTCGCCAGGCCGGCGCGAAGGGCGACGGCGGCGGCGGTGGCCTTAGCTTCCACGGCGTAGGGATCGCCGCCTTCGAGCGCGCGTTCGGGCAGGCTGTGCGCGGTGAAGAGCACGCGGTCGGTGGGCAGCAGGGGCGCGAGGCGCTCCGCGAAGGCCTCGATCAGGAGCGGGTGGGCGTGAAACGTCTTGGTCCAGACGATCTCGGCCGTTAGTCCCGCCTCGGTCTTGGCTTCCTGGACGCGGCGGAAGTAGAAGCCCACGCTCGCCTTCGAATACTGCGGCGCCAGACACAGAGCGACGATGCGCTCGACGCCGTCCGCCGCCATCTGCCGCACGGTGTCCTTGATGAAGGGCCGCCAGTTGCGCATCCCGAAATAGACCGGGATTCCCAGCTCGCGTTCGAGGGCCGCGGCCTGTTCGCGGGTGCGGGCCAGGAGCGGCGAGCCGCCGCCGATCTGGCGGTAGCGATCGGAAACCTCCTCGACCAGGGCGGGCGGCGTGGGACGGCCGGACCGCACGTAGAAAAGGTACTCCGTGATGTCCTCGACGCGTTCGGGGGCGCCGTGGGCCAGGAGCAGGACGGCCTGCTTCATGAACGGACTCCGGTGCCCGCCGTTCTGCGAGAGGCCCGCGGCCGCGGGGCTGAAGCCCCGCGCGGGCTGAAGCCCGCCCTCCGCATTACGGTTTGAACTCGCGGACGAACTGCACCGCGGCTCGCACGTGCTCCACAGGCGTCTCGGGCAGGATGCCGTGGCCCAAGTTGAAAATGTGGCCGGGCCGCGTGCCGGTGCGCTTGAGCAGCTCGTGGATGCGGGTCTTCAGTTCCGGCAGGGGCGCGAACAGCGCGGCCGGGTCCAGATTGCCCTGAATCGCCGAGCGGTAGCTGATGTCGATCCACGCCTGGTCGATATTGATGCGCCAATCGACGCCCAGGACGTCGCCGCCGGCCGCGTGCAGCTCGCGGAAGAACCCGCCCGCGCCGGTGCCGAAGTGGATCACGGGCACGCCGGTCGAGCGGATGCGCTCGATCAGGGCCCGGGAGTAGGGTGCCACGAAGCGGACGTAATCGTCCGGCCCGAGCGCTCCCACCCAGCTATCGAAAACCTGGATGGCGCGGGCGCCCGCGGCCACCTGCAGAATCGCGAACGGCCCCAGGACGTCCACCAGCTTACCCATCAGCCGGCGCCACAGGGTTTCGTTCGAGTACATCATCTGCTTGGTCTTCATGAACGTGCGGGAAGCCCCGCCCTCGATCATGTAGCTGGCGATGGTGAACGGCGCCCCGACGAAGCCCAGCACCGGCACCTTGCCGGCCAGCGCCTTCACCACCTGGACGATGGCTTCCCCGACGTAGCCGAGGTCGTCCGTGTTGGAGATGGAGAGGGCGTCGATGTCCTCCGAGGTCCGCACCGGGTTGTCGATGACGGGGCCCTCGCCCGCCGCGAAGCGGAGCTTAAGTCCCATGGGCTCGACCGGCAGGAGCAGGTCGGCGAAGATGATCGCCGCGTCCACGTCCAGAATCTCGACGGGCTGCAGCGTTACGGCGGCCGCCAGGTCCGGGCGCCGGCAGATCTCGAGGATGCCGTGCTTGGACCGTATGTCGCGGTATTGTTTGAGGTACCGGCCCGCCTGCCGCATGAACCACACGGGGCGAACGTCGGTAGGCCTGCGACGGCAGGCATCTAGAAATCTGCTGTTCATTGGAGCCACACGCATGGCTGTTCCGCTTTGCCCTCGCATATGAGAACGTCAGTCCGGAGGCCCAATGGGGACAGCCGCCGGTCTGCGATGTACATGAATCCAGAAGCGGCACGAGGCCGCTCACCCCACTCGATCGGGGGCAACATTCACAAAAGTAGCACGAAGTGGGGCCGTTTACGGCTCGTTTGCCGCTTTTTTTTCGGTTTTTTCGCGGTTCTTGCGAATTCGGTCCAGCAACTCGCCGATGCGGTCGCCGGCGGGGTCGGCCGCCTGGAAGTGGAGTTCGGGGGCCTTGAACAGCCGCAGGCGGATCGCCACCACCCGGCGGAGGTAGCTGGCGGCGTGCGTCAGGGCCTCGACGGCGAGTTGGCGCTCGGCGGCATTGCCCTTGATGGCGACCGTGACCATGAGGTGGCGGCCGTCGGGCACCAGGCGGGCCTCGGTGACCGAAATCCCGGCCATGCGGGGATCCTGGAGCTCGTATTCGATCAGCTCGGCCAGCTCCTCGCGCAACGCCTGGGAGAGCCGCTCGGCACGTCGCGTATCCATCCGTTACTCCCACAGACCTGAGCACCGACGGACCGCTCCCTGGCGGTCGCGGCTCGGTACCAGGCGGTAAAACTCCAGGCGGTAAAACTGCACTACTCTACCCACTCCACAGTGGCGCTGACCAGTTGGCCCCCCAGCAAGGCCGCCGCTTCCTTCTCGACGGATTGGAGGAGCCCGGCAGCGTAGTCATGGTCGCTCGAAACCGTGACCGCGGCCACCACGCCCCGCTGCCACAGGTCCTGGCAATCGATTTCGGCCACCGCCACGTTGAACTTGTGGCGCAGGCGCTCCTTGAGGCCCTGGATCACGTGACGCTTGTCCTTGAGCGAGTGCGAGTCCTCGATGTGCATCTCGAGGGTCAGTACACCGATAGACGGCATGTCCGAATCAGGCGAACACCTCGGGCGCGATGCGCTCGCTGCCGAACGCTTCGACTATGTCGCCCGGCTTGAGGTCGTTGTAGTTTTCGATCGCCAACCCGCATTCCAGGCCGGAACGAACCTCGCTGGCGTCGTCCTTGAACCGCTTGAGGGAAGCCAGCTTGCCCGTAAGCACCACCACGTTGTCGCGAAGCAGCCGGATGTTGGCGTCGCGGGGAACCGTTCCATCCACCACCAGGCAACCCGCCACCGTGCCGACCTTGCTGATACGGAAGATCTCGCGGACTTCGGCGCGTCCCCGGTAGACTTCCTTGAACACCGGATCGAGCATGCCGCTCATGGCGCGTTTGATCTCGTCGGTGAGGTCGTAGATGATCGTGTGCAGGCGGATGTCCACCTTTTCCTGCTCCGCCAGGGCCACGGCATTGCGATCCGGGCGGACGTTGAAGCCTATGACCACGGCGTTCGAGGCCGAGGCCAGCAGCACGTCGGTTTCCGTGATGGCGCCGACGCCGCTGCTGATGACCTGAATCTTGACCTTGTCGGTAGAGAGCTTCTGCAGAGCCTCGGCGATCACTTCGGCGCTGCCGCCGACGTCCGCCTTGAGGATGACCGGCAGTTCCTTGACCTCGCCCTCCTTGAGCTGGCGGTGCAACTGGTCGAGGGTGATGCGGGTATTCTTCGCCATGGCCTGCTCGCGCGCCTTGGACTCGCGATAGACCACGATCTGTTTAGCCTTGGCGGTGTCGGTAACCACCTGCAGGCTGTCGCCGACGTCCGGCAACGAATCCAGGCCGATCACCTCGGCGGGCCGGGATGGCTCGGCGTCCTTGAGAGGTTCGCCGCGGTCGTCGAACATGGCGCGGACCTTGCCGAAGACCGAGCCGCAGACGAAGTAATCTCCGGCGTGCAGCGTTCCGTTGCGTACCAGGACGGTGGCCACAGGGCCGCGTCCGCGGTCCAGCTTGGCTTCGAGCACGCTGGCCACGGCGGGCCGCCCGGGATACGCTTTCAGGTCCTGCATGTCGGACACCAGCAGGATCATTTCGAGGAGCAGGTCCAGGTTCTGTTTGGTGCGAGCGGAAACCGGCACCATGACCGTATCGCCGCCCCACTTGTCGGGCACCAGGCCGCGGTCGGAGAGCTGCTGCATGACGCGCTCCGGCTGGGCGTCGGGCTTGTCGATCTTGTTGATGGCGACGATGATGGGGACTTGCGCCGCGCGAGCGTGGTCGATGGCCTCGATGGTTTGCGGCATCACGCCGTCTTCGGCCGCCACCACCAGGACCACCACGTCGGTGACCTTGGCGCCGCGGGCGCGCATACGGGTGAAGGCTTCGTGGCCGGGCGTGTCGATGAAGGTGATCTTGCGGCCGCCGGTTTCGATCTGGTACGCGCCGATGTGCTGGGTGATGCCGCCGGCTTCGTTCTCGGCCACGCGGCTGAGCCGGATGGCGTCGAGCAGCGAGGTCTTGCCGTGATCGACGTGACCCATGATGGTGACCACGGGCGGCCGCTTGACCGGCCCGGAGTCCTCTTCACTGCTGGTTGCGCTGGCGAGCATTTCCTGCTGCTGTGTGGCTTCTTCCTCGAAGCTGACGGTGGAGACTTCGGCGCCGAAATCGCGCGCCAGATCTCCCGCCATTTTCACATCCAGCGCCTGGTTGATGGTGGCGAAGACCTTGCGATCGACCAGCTTCTTGATCACCAGGTTGGCCTTGAGCCCGAGCTTCTCCGAAAGCTCCTTGACCGTGATGCCCTCGGCGACGGTGATCTGCTTTCCTTCGGCGAGATGGCTGATATCCTCGCCCCGGCGCACCGGGACGCGGAGCAGTTTGCCTTCGCGCTCGCGCTCGCGATCGATTACCGGACGCGCTCCGAACTGGCGGCGGCGCTGCTGCTCGGCAGCCGGTACGGTGGCAGCCTCGGGACGCAGAGGCGTGGTCGGGTGCAGGCCGCGTCCCCTGGCCATGGGACCGCTGCCTGGAGCGCCGGGACGCGGGCGCATCAGGGGTTGGCCGGGACGAATGGGGCCCTTGTAGATGGGCTGGCCGGGAATGGGCACGCTGGCTGGGCGAAGCGGCGCGCCGGGGCGCGGCTGCGGCTGGCCGGGCATGGTCCGGGTCTGCTGGAGCCGGGCCACCAGGTCCGGCCGCGGCGGAACCACCGGCCGGGCGGCGGGCTGGCCTGCCAGACTCGCCCCGCGCGGGGAAATGACCGCGACGGGCGGATTGGAGGACGATGCCTGAGCGGACGGCTGCTGCGGGTGAGACGGCAGCGAGGGCCTTTGCGACGGGCGCGGCATGGGCCGCTGGGGCGCTTCCGCTTGTCCGCCGCCGGGGAACGGCTGCCGTGGCCCAGAGATGATCTGGCCGGGACGGGGAGCGGAGGGCAACGGCCGGGCTGGGATCGGTTGCCGGATGGGAGTGCCGGGAGCCGGCGACGCCACGTGTGCGGCGGGTGCCGCGGGTGCCTGAGGCGCGGGAGCCGGAACCTGCGCCGGCATCGGCATTGGCATCGGCCGCGGACCTCGCCCCAACAGCGGCGGGCGCACCGGGTGCGCGGCCGGACGGGCGGCCATCTTCTCTTCCGTGGTGAGCCCGGGCGGGAACGCGGGGGCTGTCGGCTGCGCTGCCTGGGGCGGCGCTGCCACGGGGGCTTCCGCCTCCTCCGCCTCGGCCTGCGCCTCTACCGGTGCCTCGAGTTCTTCGGCGGGTTCCTCGCGCGCTTCCCCAGCCGGGCGTTCGACAAAGACGCCGAAATGCCGCCGGATCTTATCCGCGACGTCGTCCTCAATCGAGCTGGAGTGCGTCTTCTTGTCGTTTACGCCAAACTGCGGCAGAACTGCGATGATCGCGCTGTTTGGTTGCTCGCACTCTCTCGCCAGCTCGTTAATCCGAATTTTCCGCATAACAACGTTATTCAGTTGGACCGCCTACCCCGGGAGACGAATCTCTCCCTGTTGAAAACCGCAAGACACACTCCCCGAGATGGCGCCGTCTGTAGTCTTACCCCCGAGGCACGCAAACCGAGTACTTTATGGTAGCAGAGTTCCGTCATTCGGGCTCCGTTCCGCCCGGGGGCGGAGGCTGGGGCCGTGAGTCGGCCGTCGCTTTGAGCACTTCTTCCACTGGCTTTTCGGCGCCCTCTTCGGCCTCGCCGGCGGCTTCGTCGCCGGGCTGCGACTCGTCCGACACGGCCGCCTCGACCGACTCTTCGCCGGCCTGCTGCTCGTCCACCACGCCCTCTTCGACCGGCTCTTCGACGGGCTGCAACTCGTCCACCGCTCCGGCCTCGACCGCCCCTTCAGCCGGTTCGGCAGCCTCGCCGGCCGCGCCACCCTGGTCTTCGAACTGCGCGTAGTAGCCGTTCACCGCGAGCTGGATGGTTTCGACGGTCTTGGGCCCGATCCCCGGTATCTCTTCGAGCTGCTCGGGGGTCATGGAGCCGAGCTGCTCGACGGTCGCGATGCCGGCCTCGATGAGCTTCTCGAGGATGTGGTCGGTGATGCCGTTGTCGATCAGCACGGAGACGGGCGCGCCCGAGACAACCAGCGCCTCCATCTGAGACTCCACTTCCTGGCGCTTCTCCTCTTCGCTCTTGATGTCGACCTTCCAGCCCAGGAGCTTGGCGGCCAGGCGCACGTTCTGCCCCTTCTTGCCGATAGCCAGTGAGAGCTGCGTATCGTCGACGATGACTTCCATGTGCTTCTGCTCGGCATCGAGGATGGTAACGCGGCTGATCTTGGCCGGGCTGAGAGCATGGGTGGCGAACGAAATCGAGTCCTCGGAAAATTCGATGATGTCGATCTTCTCGCCGCGCAGTTCCCGGATGATCGACTGGACGCGCATGCCCTTCATGCCCACGCAGGCGCCCACGCTGTCCACGTCGCGATCACGGCTCTGCACGGCGATCTTGGTGCGCTCGCCGGCTTCGCGCGCGCAGGCCTTGATGGTCACCGTGCTGTCGTAAATCTCCGGCACTTCCTGCTCGAACAGCCGCACCACCAGTTCCGGAACCGCACGGGAGACGATCACGCCAGGGTTCTTGCCGGTCTTTTCGACGCTCTTAATGACACATCGAACGCGGTCGCCCACGCTGAAGCTCTCCAGGCGGGACTGCTCCTTTTTCGGCAGGCGGGCTTCGGTTTTCCCGATATCCACCACCAGGTCGGGACCCTCGACGCGCTTCACCGAGCAGTTCACCAGTTCACCCACCCGGCCGGAGAATTCCTGGTATACCGTCTCGCGCTCGGCCTCCCTGACTTTCTGCAGGATCACCTGCTTGGCGGTCTGCGCGGAAACCCTGCCCAGAAGGTCGGTGGCTCTCGGGATCCTGATTTCGGAGCCGATTTCGGCAGCGGGATCGATGGCCCGGGCCTGATCGAGCGTGAGCTGGTTGAGAGGAACGTCCACCGTCTCGACGACCTTTTTGACGATGAAGATCTGGATGGCGCCGGTCTTCTTATCGAACTCCGCCACGAGATCCTCTTCGGTGTGAAAGTGCTTCCGCGCGGCGACCAGCATGGCGTCCTTGACGGCGTCCACGATGATCTGCGGGTCGATGCCCTTTTCCTTGCTCAGAATCTCGATGGATTGATAGATCGTGCCCAAGATACTTTCCTCATTGACTGTTCGGGATTACCAGTCGAATTTCAGGTTTGCCTTCTCGACCTGGGCGACGGTGAACTGGACCGTCTTTCCGGGCGAGGGCTCCAAGGTGACGACATCGCCGGCGAACCCGGCCAGAATGCCTTCCCAGTAAAGCCGGTCTTGGACCGGTTCGCGCAGCACCACTTTGGCTTTTCGGCCGACGAAGCGCTCGAAATCCGCCGAGCCGCGCAGCTTGCGCTCCACTCCCGGAGAGCTTACCTCGAGGGTGTAGCTGCCCGGTATGAGGTCTTCCACATCCAGAATGGTGCCCACCTGCTGGGAGATCAGTTCGCAATCGGCGTGGGAAACACCGGCCGGCTTGTCGATGGTGATTCGCAGCATCCGCTTCTTGCCCCCGCCAAGCAGTTGTACCTCAATGACTTCCAGACCCTCAGATTCGGCCACACGCCGGGCGACCTCGGTCACCTTGGCGGCGATGTCTTCGTTCATTGTGCCTGTTTATCACTGGGCCAACAAAAAAGTGGGCTTTCGCCCACTCTCGCGGCTCGACGTCTGACTTGATTATAGCGCAGTCGGCGCACG